>DCVI01000220.1:1702-24076 GCA_002327315.1 Syntrophaceae bacterium UBA2192
TGGGCCTTTCCAGCCATAGTCGCCGCCCGTCGGGTTTAGGGAGTCCGTAACAGAGCAATCGCAAGGAGTCACCTGAAGGCCATGGGCAAAACCCCATGGCCTTTTTTTATTTTTCAACAGGGGGTAACCATGAAAAAGAAGCGCGAACGAATCCTGATCTTCGACACGACGCTGAGAGACGGCGAACAGTCGCCGGGGTGCAGCATGAACCTGGAGGAAAAACTCCGCATCGCAAGACAGCTGGAAAAACTGGGTGTGGATATCATCGAGGCGGGATTTCCCGTTGCCTCCGAGGGGGATTTCCTTTCCGTCCAGCAGATCGCCCGGGAGATTCGGGGTTGCCAGATTGCAGGTCTTTCCCGGGCAAATCCGAAAGATATTGACCGGGCCTGGCAGGCCGTCAAGGAGGCGGCCAACCCGCGCATTCATACCTTTTTGTCCTCTTCGGACATTCACCTGAAGTATCAGCTGAAAAAGACGCGAGATCAGGCTCTGAAAGAGGCCGGGGCCGCCGTCGCCCATGCCCGGTGCTACACGACCAACGTCGAATATTCCCCGATGGATGCCACGAGGACGGACAGGGATTACCTCTGCGATGTTGTGGAAGCGGTGATCTCCGCGGGAGCCACGACGATCAACATTCCGGACACCGTGGGTTATGCCCTGCCCGATGAATTCAGTGCATTGATTGCTTATCTGTTCGACAAGGTGCAACGCCTCAGGGACGTTGTCGTTTCCGTTCACTGTCACAATGACCTCGGTGTTGCCGTCGCCAATTCGCTGGCCGTGCTCAAACACGGCGTCCGACAAATCGAGTGCACGATGAACGGCATCGGCGAACGGGCCGGCAACACAGCCCTGGAAGAGGTGGTCATGGCCATCGAGACGCGAAAGGACCTGCTGAATTACCGCACGGGCATCGTGACCAGGCACCTGTACCAGACCTCGCGGCTTTTGACCCAGATCACGGGCGTTCCCGTGCAGCCCAACAAGTCCATCGTCGGCGCCAACGCCTTCGCCCACGAATCGGGCATCCATCAGGATGGCCTCATCAAGGAGAAGGGCACCTACGAAATCATCAAACCCGAAACCGTCGGTTATACGGATACGAACCTTGTGATGGGCAAGCACTCGGGCCGCCACGCCGTACAGGAGCACCTCAAGAAAATGGGGTTCAGCCTCGGTCGGGCGGATCTCGACCGGGTGTTCGCCCGCTTCAAGGAACTGGCCGACGTCAAAAAAGAGATCTATGATGAGGATATGGAGGCCATCATCCATGAGGAGATCTTCCGGACTGAAGACAAGTACAAGCTGGTCTACCTGAATGTGGTCAGCGGGAATGTCGCCGTCCCCACGGCGACGATGCAGATGGAGATAGACGGCACGCTCATTCAGGAAGCGGGCTTCGGTGTCGGTCCCGTGGACGCCACCTTTGCCGCTATCCGCAAGATAACGAGCACCGACTACTATCTCGAGAGGTTCGCCATCAATGCCATCACGGGAGGAACGGATGCGCAAGGGGAAGTGACGGTTCAGCTCAAGTACAACGGGCACCGTGTCTTTGGCCGGGGTGCCCACCCCGATATTATCGTTGCCTCCGCCAAGGCCTATATCAACGCCCTGAACCGTCTCGAGTGGGTCAAATCCCGCAACCGCAAGGTCGAGATGAAATAAAACAGAGTTTCGCTGACAAGAAAGGATGCAAAACACCCATGGGAATGACGATAACGGAAAAGATCCTCCGCGATCACACGGACCTGAAGGAGCTTCATGCCGGGATGCTGATCAATGCCAGGGTGGACGTCGCCCTGGGGAACGACATTACGGCCCCCCTTGCCATCGAAGAATTCAGGAAGGCAGGAGGGACCAAGGTGTTTGACCGGGACCGGGTGATCCTGGTGCCCGATCACTTCACCCCGAACAAGGACATCCAATCGGCCACCCAGTGCAAGGTCCTTCGAGACTTCGTCAGTGAGCAGGATCTCTCTCACTCCTTCGAGGGGGGCACCGTCGGGATCGAACATGTGCTCCTTCCCGAGCAGGGACTGGTGCTGCCCGGGGATCTGGTCATCGGCGCCGACAGTCACACCTGTACGTATGGAGCATTGGGGGCCTTTGCCACCGGGGTTGGCAGTACGGATCTGGCGGCGGTCATGCTGACGGGAGCGGCCTGGTTCAAGGTGCCCGAGTCGATGAAGATCGTCCTTCATGGAAGCCTTCACAGGTGGGTCTCGGGAAAGGATCTGATTCTGTACCTGATCGGCCGGATCGGTGTGGACGGGGCGCGCAACAGGGCCATGGAGTTCACCGGAGAGACGGTCGCCCGCCTCGGGATGGCGGATCGTTTCACGATGGCCAACATGGTCATCGAGGCCGGGGCCAAAAGCGGGATCTTCGTCCCGGACGAAATCACGGAGGCCTACGTCCGGCAGAGGGCGAAAGGTCAATGGAAATTCTACGATTCCGACCCCGATGCGCACTACGCAAGCACCCTGGAGATCGACGTGAGCGAGATCGAGCCCCAGGTCGCTTTTCCCCCTCTTCCCTCGAACACAAGGGGGATCAGTTCCGTCGGCGACGTCCCGATCGATCAGGTCGTCATCGGTTCCTGCACCAACGGGCGCATCGAGGACCTGCGCGTTGCCGCCGGTATCCTCAAGGGAAGGGAGGCCGCCCCCTCCATTCGCCTGATCGTCATTCCCGCCACGCCGGCAATCTATCGTGCGGCCTTGCAGGAGGGCCTCATCGAGGTCTTTCTCGAGGCCAAGGCGGTGATCAGCCCTCCCACCTGCGGCCCCTGCCTGGGCGGCTACATGGGCATTCTGGCCGACGGGGAACGGGCCGTGGCCACGACGAACCGGAATTTCATCGGGCGCATGGGCCACAGGGGAAGCGAGGTCTACCTCGCAAGCCCGGCCGTTGCGGCCGCTTCGGCGGTCCTGGGGCGGATCGCCGGCCCCGATTCACTTTGATCCGTTATCTTCTCAGGAGGACAGCATGAAATTCAAAGGAAAGATCTGGAAGTTCGGAGACAATATCGACACGGATGCCATCATCCCGGCCCGTCATTTGACAACGACCGATCCCGCAGAACTGGCGCGTCACTGCATGGAGGATCTCGATGCACAATTCGCCGGGAACGCCGGCGCGGGCGATATCATCGTAGCCGGTGAGAACTTCGGTAGCGGTTCCTCCCGGGAACATGCCCCCATCGCGATCAAGGGAGCCGGGATTGCCTGTGTCGTTGCCCGGAGCTTCGCGCGGATCTTTTACCGCAACGCCTTCAACATGGGCCTTCCGATCTTCGAATCGGCCGAATTGTGGGACCGGGTCGCCGGGGGGCAGCAGATCGAGGTGGATGGCGATGCGGGGAAGATCGTCATCGTCGGCTCCGAAGCGGAGCCGCTATCCATCGAGCCCATTCCCCCCTTCATGCAGGAGCTGATCCGGGACGGCGGCCTGATGCGGCACATCGCCCTGAAAAAACGACATGCACAAGGAAGGAAATGATGGACAAAAAGGCGTTCAGGATCGCGGTATTTCCCGGCGACGGGATCGGTCCGGAGGTCGTTCGGGAAGCGCTGAAATGTCTGGCGGCGATCTCCGAAACATCGGGGATCTCTTTCCAGACCCGGGAGGGACTCATCGGTGGGGCCGCAACGGATGCATGCGGGATGCCCCTGCCGGAATCGAGTCTGGCTCTTGCCCGGGCAAGCGATGCCGTGCTGCTCGGGGCCGTGGGAGGGCCGAAGTGGGAAGCGCTTCCCTATGACCTGAGGCCTGAACGGGCGCTGCTGGGTCTCAGGGAGAAACTGGGGCTTTTCGCGAATCTGCGTCCCGTCATCGCCCATGCCGATCTGATCGATGCCTCGCCCTTGAAGACCCACATCGTCCAGGACATCGATCTCATGATCGTCCGGGAGCTCACGGGCGATGCCTACTTCGGAAAACCCCGCGGCATCCGCATCGAAGAGGGCCAGAGGGTCGGTGTGAACACCATTCTTTACACGGAGGAGGAGATCCGGAGAATCGCCAAAGTGGCATTCGATCTGGCGATGACCCGGGGCCGCAAGCTCTGTTCCGTGGACAAGGCAAACGTGCTGGAGAGCACCCAGCTCTGGCGCGACGTGGTGACCGAAACGGGACGGGAGTACCCGGACGTGTCGCTTTCCCACATGTACGTCGACAACTGCGCCATGCAGCTGATTCGGAATCCGGCTCAATTCGATGTGATCGTAACGACCAACATGTTCGGCGACATCCTGAGCGACGAGGCCTCCATGCTGACCGGTTCCATCGGCATGCTGCCTTCGGCCAGCCTCGGCGAGCGTGCGGCGTTGTATGAGCCGATCCACGGTTCGGCACCCGATATTGCAGGCCGGGACCTGGCCAACCCTCTGGGAATGATCCTGTCGGTGGCCATGATGCTCCGCATTTCTTTCGGAATGCAGGCCGAGGGAAAACGGATCGAAGAGGCCGTCCGCTCCGTTCTGAAAGAGGGCCTGAGGACCCGCGACATCCATCAGGACGGCAAGAACCAGGTGGGAACGACGGCGATGGGGGAAGGGGTCGTGAAGCATCTCAGAGCGCTGCTGACTCGTTAGACGATTTCTACTTCCTCTTCTTTCTCTTCTTCCCCCGGTTCTCCGCCTTCTCGATTTCCTCCATCGCCGCTGTCAACTTGTCCGTGTGGTCCCTGTGGAGGATCAGGGTTTCGTTGTATTCGTTTTTACCGATGGAGAGCACCGTGATCGGCTTGCCCAGAAAACTCTCGATTTCGTCGAGGATGGGTTTTTCCTCCGGGCTGCAGAATGAAACCGCCAGGCCTTTTTTGTCGGCGCGGCCTGTGCGGCCCACGCGATGGACGTAGTTTTCGGCTACTTCGGGCAGGTCGTAATTCACCACCTGATCCACATCGGGGATGTCGATCCCCCGGGCGCTGACGTCGGTGGCAATCAGGATTTTCACGGTCCCTTCGCGGAATTGCTTCATCACGTCCAGGCGGTCGTGCTGGTCTTTGCCGCCGTGGATGGTGATACTCTGGATTCCGGCGCGCTCGAGGGCCTTGCTCACGCGTTCGGCCCGGACCTTGGTGCGGACAAAGACTAAAATCTTGCTGTCGGGATTTTCCTCAATCAGGCGGGCGAGGAAAAACCTCTTGTCATCCATTTCGATAAAGGCAACCGAGTGAGCGATATTCCTGGCGACCGGGTCATCGGGCGCAATCTGGATGCGAATCGGGTTTTTGACCAGCGAATAGGCCAATTTCTTGATCTTGTCATTGATCGTGGCCGAAAAAAACAGGGTTTGCCGCTTGCGGGGAAGAAAGCGAATCAGGTCCTGGATATCCTTGATGAACCCCAGGTCGAGCATGTGATCGGCCTCGTCGAGCACCAGCATCTGCACCCGGTTGAGGTGAATGTGGCCCTGGCTCACGAGGTCGAACATCCGGCCGGGCGTGGCGACGAGAATATCGATTCCTTTTTCCAGCCGGGCAATTTGCGGATCCTGCTCCACCCCGCCGAACACGCAGAGCGTTTTTACCCGGGTGTGTTTGCCGATGGAGTCGAACACTTCCGTGATCTGCAGGGCAAGCTCCCGGGTGGGCTCCATCACCACGCATTGAATGCCCTCCGTGCGGCGGGATCTCTTTTGCTCGTGAAGCATGTGCACAATGGGGATCGCAAAGGCCGCTGTCTTGCCGGTGCCGGTCTGTGCAATGGCCAGCACATCCTCCCCGTTCAGGATGGGCGGGATGGATTTGAACTGGATATCGGTCGGGCGCCTGAGGCCCATGGCCGCCAGATTCCGCTTGATTTCAGGCTCAATGCGATAATCGTCGAATTTCATAATCTATAATAGATCGCATCAGGTCCCGTATTTCAACCTTTACTTTCACATCTCGATTTCACAGGGGGAGCTGAAAGGGCACAGGGAGAATTTATAACCATGAAGGCTTGAGTCCGCGGGCGGGCGAGGAGGGAGTAGCCCGGGATGCCCGTACGGCAACGCTCGTGGGGTGGATGCCTTCTCAATGGATCGAATGGAAATACAGGTACCAGCGCCTCCTCACGGCCCGGCGCCGCGGCAGCCCTTGCTCTTGAGGAAAGCGGCAACGTCGGGCGATCGGTACCGCGCGGCGACATCGAGCGCCGTCTCGGCCGCGCCCCCGGACGGGCATGAGACGGCGTTGCAGTCCGCGCCCGCCGCCAGCAGCAGCGCCATGGTATCGCCCCCCGCCTCGAAGGCGGCCCAGTGAAGGGGTGTCCAGCAGGCGCCGTCCCTGGCGTTGACGTCGGCGCCTTTCGCGATGAGAAGGCGCACCAGATCCGTCTTGCCCCAGTTTGCGGCGACGTGCAGGGCCGTTTTCCCGTCGTTGTCCTTTGCGTTCACGTTTGCACCCTTGGCGATGAGCAGCTCCGCTTTGTCCTTCTGGTCCCAGTACACGGCCCAGGTCAGGGGGGTCATCCCCTTTCTGGCCCTCGCGTTGACGTCGGCGCCCTTTTCGATGAGCACGGCGGCGGCCTCTGCTGTGACATTGAACAGGGGCGTCATCTCGAAACCGTCATTCCTCGCGTTCACCGAAGCCCCGGCCGAAATCAGCATGCCGGCGATATCCTTTCGGGTGGCGAAATGAAGCGCCGTGTTGCCCGCCTCGTCCTTCGCTTTCGCGCTGGCCCCTTTGGCGATCAGAGTTTTCGCTTTGACCGCATTGCCTTCCTGTACAGCCTCCATCAACTGGCGGTCCAGATCCCGGAGCGCCGCGGCAGGCTCCGCAAACCACCCGACCAGCACGGGCAACACAAGAAGCAGGATGCTCAACCGGTTCACAGCAGCCGTGCTCATCAGTAGGGGCCCTCCGCAAGGATCTTTTCGATTTCCGTCCGGATCGGTTTCAATCCGCTGTCCTGCCGGTAGAGCTTCCTCACGTCCCGCTCCAGTGTCTTCCATGCCATCTTGTCCTGCTTAGCATAGAGGTACAGGAGGGTGCGCTTTACGAGAAACTGACCGAGCTCATCGGAAAAGAACGCTTCCTTATCCTTTCCGAGCAGGAGGCTCACCGGACGGGACTCCCTGTTCGATACGGCCCTTTTCATGTCGGCCTCGACGGTCTTCACTTCGTCGAGGTACCGGTCGCGAAAGGGGAGGTTATCGATCGAGAGGGAGGAAGGGGTCAACCGGTAATGCGTGGGAAACTGCAGCAGCGACTGCGCATAGGGCGTGTGGAAATAGAGGAAGCGGGTGTCCCAGTCCTGCAGGAAAAGAGTGCCGTCGCGGCACGAGAAGGGCGCCTCGTCGATACCCTGTGCGCTGCCCGCCGTTGCCCCGAGATACCGGAGAGTGTGTTCCGGAGCCGGTCGCGAGAAGAAGTGGTAACGGGCGCAGCAGTGCATCCCGCCCGTGTACTCCCCGATCATCCAGTACCGGACGTCGCCCTGCGCGAGGAGGGAGTAGCCGATGTAGAACGAATCGGGCAGATCCAGCACCGGCCGGTCCCCGTCGAGCACGGTGATGTTCATCCACGTCACCGGGGGGCCCATGAGCTTCCTCTCCGAGATGCCGGGGGCCATGCGGAAGCGCACGCTGTCGCCGGCATCGAAAACCCCGGGGCAATACTCCGCGCGGCAGACGAGGTCATCCTCGGAGAGGATCTTGAAGCAATCCTCCTGCCCTGCATACAGTACCGGCATCGGGAGCAACAGGGCCGCCCCGATCACAAGCGCCGCGAACCGCTTCATCGCAGAACCTTTCCTTGCGGGCATCACTTCGTCGGGGCGCCGCCGGAGCAGCCGACCGTGCAGCCGGCCCGTGCTTCATCCGGGGCAGGTGGGGCAAACTCCATCATGCAGCGGTCCACGCAAACCGCCTTCTGCCGCCATGCCTGCAACTCGGGCATGGTCGATGCGGCCTGCAGGCCGTCCAGCAGCTCCCCGTGGGCCTCTTGGGCCGGCACGGCGCATCCCGACCGCGGCGGCGAGCAATAGGTCCCCGTCCACTTGTCCAGCAGGGCCCGGAGATTTCTCGCCTCCACCTGCTTCATGTCCTGCGGGGCGGCAAAATCGGACATCTGGAGCCCGTCGGACCGCGGGGCTCCGCCGGGCTGGGCAGACACCGCGGAGGGGACGACCACCGAAAGCAGGACCAGTGCCACTGTAAGAAGAGCGTTTTTTCTCATCGGTTCAGTCCTGTATCCCTGTATTACCGAAAGGTTATCACCGCCCCGGTTTTCGCTTGAACTGCTCCCCGCCCGTAAACATCACGGTACCGAACACCTCTTCATCTCCGATCAGGAAGTAACGTAGTGTGACGTCGCGCCATTCATAGTTGTTGTTGTACGGGTTGCCGACCTGCCGATCGTGCTTTCCCGAATAAACCGGCGAATTCCCCTCCTGCTTTTGAAACTTCAAGCGGAAACTCACGGTGTCACGCTTCCAGCCGAACCCGCTCCCCCCGGGGCCGGTAATCATGCCGAGGTGGATGTCCCCTTCCTTCCAAACCTTCAATGGGGCTTTCCCCATGGACTTCAATCCGTTAACAACAAGTGAGAACATCTTGAAAACAGAGCGCCTGGGAAGTCTGCCCGATGCTTAAAAAAGCCTGCCTGGCAGGCAAGTCGCCCGGAAAGAGAGCCGATGGTGCCAGAAGGATCGCCGCCTCTGATTTTCGGCAAATAATCTCCCTTGACTTGAGAAACCTGCGCTCCTGTTCTCCGGACCGTCAGAAGCAAATTCTTATCAACCAACCGTTGGTACTCGGGCCGTCTGATGACGTAAGGGCACGTTAAGCGATTTTGTGCTTCCGCTGCCCGTCCATCAACCAGTGAAAGGTCGGTTGGTTGAGCACCGACGAGAGGCGTCGCTTCTCACTTCAGCCGATACGGGATGTCAGCCCAGAGCGGCGCGACCCCGTTGGGAAGCCCCAGAACCCAGGAACCATCATTTTGTCCCGACGCATGCCAGGTCCCCTCGGCAGGTTTTTCTCGCTTGTAATTTCCCGGTGGTTTCTGGTGTGGCCAGAAACCCTCGAAAACCCATGTCATTTTGCCACTGCAGCTTTCCTGTTTACACGTGCCGTTGTAAAGGGTGAATGTGGCCCTGCGGGTGTCGGTCAGTCCGTTCTTGTCGCCCCGGAGAGAACCCTCAAAAACAACGTTACCGGTAATGGAAGCCTGCCCGTTCTGTGAGATGTTCAGCGTGACCGGGTTGGACCGAAAAGTGGCTGTGGTGCCTTCCTTTCTCCGAGCCTCGACCTTCGCCTGTACCACGGACTCCTCAAGACCGCCGGAGAACGTCCCCCACCTTGCCGACCTTCCAGGGGGCTGCGCTTCGTAGGGTCTTTCGATCGGAGGCAGGGGGACCCCGTAGGCGGGGAGCCACTGGCTCCGGAAGAACAGCTCCGCGAAGAGATCCATCCCGTTGATCCCGTGGGTTCTGGCGTTATAGAACGGGACCCCCTTCTGAGGCTGGTAGTAGGGGCTGTCGAGGAAGAAATCGTTGAAGATGATTGCGTCCGTGTTGTAGGCGGCGATGACGAGAAGAGCAAGCGCCCGTTCCCTGTTGATCCGGATTTTCTCGGGATCCTTCTCGTAGGGCTGGTCGGTGATGAGATTCCGGTAGGGATCGGTGCGGTCAATGGGGCCGCGCAGAAGGCTTCTCTGCCAGGTGCGGCCGAAGTTCCGGTTGATCTGATCCATGATCCAGCCGATCTCCCGCGCCGCCGCTTCGATGGCGTGTTCCGGCTGGTTCAGCCGGTACCAGACAATTCGCTCCATGGCAAACTGGCGGGCCTCTCGTTTTTCCTGGTCGGTGAGGATGTCCCACATGCCTCTTGTATTGGGGGGGACGACGACGGGGATGCGTCTCGGCGCGTAATACCGGTCAATGTAGGCCCGGATTTCCTCCTCTCGGACATCGACGAGCTTGTGGTTGATCGCCGTGTGAACGTTGATTTGCGCCATACCGACGGAGCCGGCGGAAAAGATGGTTTCCTGTCCCTTGTCCTTGATATCGTAATCCGCCAGTTCGTTGATGATGATGGTGCCGAGCAGGCGCGGCGGGAGACTGTGTTTCTTTGCCGTGCTGTTGATGAGCCCCTTGTAGGGGCCGAGCTGCTGCTCGACCCACTGGAGACGTTGAGCCGGCGGCATCCGCTCGACAGTGTCGACGTTCATGAGCTGCCAGGCAGCGACATCCTGGGCCAAGAGAATCCAAAGACTTGTCGTCAAGAAAAGAAAAACAAGCAACCTGATGCGATACATACTGCCCCCCCCGGGTTCTCCGGTCCGGTTTCGTTTGTCCCTCTCTCAATGCCCTGCTGCCGGTTCGTTTACGATCAGACCTTTCCGAAGGCCTGGTACCAGCCCAGCAGCGCCCGGGCCCAGAGTTGGTAGAGGTTGCCCTCGACGTGGTGCCAGTAGGCGCCGCCCGGGTTGCGCTCCGCTGCGACAAACTCGCGGGGGTCGGTCCGGCTCCAGATGGACCACGTGCGGGGTCCGCTCGGCTGGAATTTTGCCTGGTATTCGGGCGAATTCACGAAGGCCCAGAAAACCGTCTTGCGGCTGGCGGGGTTTGCGTTGACCTGGCCCGCCCAGGTGTTGACGACAGCCTGGGACTCGGGGGCGCGGCCGAGCACGCCGCGGTAGAGCGAGTCGACGAATACAGTGGGCGGTGCCGTCCACTGGATGGCGCCCGGGTTCTGGATCGCTTCCGCGTTGCCCGACAAGCCGATCGTGCCGACGACACACACAAGGAACAGGAACACCTTGAAAAGATTCTTTTCCACTGACCTTTCTCCTTTCCGTTTGAAATCGTTGCCGAAAACCATCTTGCTGCGCCGATGTCCGATAAAAAAACCCCGCCTCATTTCCTGAAGCAGGGTTCGTGTCGTCACTCCATAGGGTCCCTCGTCCGGGTTTGAGGGTTATATCATGTCAGCGCCCGTCGATCCGATCAACTGTATGGCCCTTATAGGGCATAAAAGATCGAATATCAACTGAAATGTCATCCGTTACAAGATCGGTTGCACTGCCGCTTTTTCCCTTTACCGTTGATTAGACCCTATAGCCCGGAAGGGCGGAGAAAAGGGGCCAAGAACCGCTTATGCAGTTCGCAGCTCCTTGACTTCTTCAGGTGCCGGAGGTCGGAATCCCGTCCACCCATTTTATTCCTTCTGCGGACGAGAGGAAATTTCCCCATCTGCGAGATCGTGGTTCATCCTTGCGCCTCCCTGACGGTGACGGCGCCCACGAGATTCTCTCCTACTGCCAGGAGCTGGCTGAAGTAATCGTTCCGGCCGATCTTGCTGCGCTTCAGGAGGGCCTCGAGAAGGACGCCTTCCGGCAACAGGCCGTCAAAGAACGGCGGAAATCGGTCGAAGTTGAAAGTCCTGCCTCGGATAGGCATGGTCAGCGAGATGGGCAGGCCGGCGTAGTCATCGTTATAGGTAAAGCGGTAACGCTTTCCCTTTTCGATTTCTTCGAGCACCCCGGCGGGCTTTCCCTGCATGAAGACATTCGCTTTTCTCATCAGTTAATCCTCAGGTTTGTCGCTCCCGTGCGAGCGGGTTGCAGGTCTGTGTTCATTGCCGCGAAGGATCTGCGGGGAAAGCGCCTCGGAACTTTCATAGTAAAGTCGCTGCCCGCTTGCGCAGGAGCTCCATGATCTTGCCGACTATTTTCCCGCCGTCGTGGGTTTCTTCGTAACTCTTGGCAATGGGTTCGGCCATGGAGACTATACTCTCCATCATGCTTCGAACCGTGCCGAGGACATACCGGCGTTTCAGGGAGATGGCATCGGCGAATCTTTCCCAGTTTCGCGCATGGAGCCAGCGGGATCTGTTCTCCCCGCCGATCTTCATCGCGAACTTCTCCGCAAGATTCGGATAGACCTGTGTGGACAGCAGATCGTAAAAGGGCGCAAGGCGTGGGCCCTTGTCTGTGAACAGGATGGAAAGGTTTTTCGCGTGGCCGTCGGCGTTTCCGACGAGGACATTGAAGATGACCCATCCGAGCATGGCCCGCTGGTCAGCCGCCGGCCGGATGCTGTGTTCCTTGAGAAGTGCAAAGCATCTCTCGAGCGACGGCCCCCCCTCGCTTTCGTACTTCTGCTCCGGAAGGATTCCGAGGGCCTGGCAAAAATCCTCCTGGTGCAGCCGGAACACAGTTCCGTCGCCTTTCTGTTCGCGATCATACCGACTGACGACCAGGATGGTGTCCCGGTTTTTCCGGATGAGTACGCGGGCAACGGGAAGTCCCATTCTCCAGGCCAATGTCATGCAGAAGGCCTCATTTTCGACGGATTCCTCTATGCGGGGAATGGGTGGCTTGAGAATGTGCGTGCTGGGGCTGTTTCCCGTAGCGATGTGGATCTTCTGCTTGTCATCGATGAAAACAGGCAGCTTGTTCTGGGCGCCGGCCAGAGAAAGGCGGATTCCCTTCTCTCCTGCGAGCAGGGGTCTGTTCGGAAGCTCGGCAAGGACCTTGTGCAGACCCTCTTCATCGAGTTCCCTGTAACCGGAGCGGTCAACGGGCTTTGCACCCCTCGGCAGGATTGAAACGGCTCCTGCGCATTCTCCGCCGATCTTTTCGAGCAGGGCAAAGACGTTCTGTTCGGATAGGCGGAACTGCCTGGCTATCAGCTCGCGGACTTCCCCTTCGGGCAGGAGGTTCGCAAAAAAAGGGCGCGCCGCGTCGTCCGTGTAGGATTCCTGCCGGAGGGGCAGGGAAAGGGACAGGGAAAAGACCCCAGGGCTTTTCAGCCACCCGTCATCATACTGGAAGACAAACCGGCGCCGCTCGTCCAGCCAGAGGCACCCGGCAAGAGCATCGCGGAAATACACGTCGAGACGGGAGGCTTTCTCAGTCATTTTTCCACGACCTCTCCGTGATTTCGAGCTCCAGGCCAAGGGCGGCAAGGACCTGCAGAACCTTGTCAAGCCGCACGGTGGGCTTCCCGTTTTCCAGATCCGACAGGAAACGGTAATTCACATTGCACAGACCGGCGGCGTCGACGAGGGTCAAACCGTCCCCCTTACGCTTTCTCCGGACCGCCGCCCCGATGTCCGTGACGGATTTTACTAGAATCTTCACGCTATTCCTCCGAAAATGTATTCCCGATCAGGAATATTAACAGAAGAAAAGCGGCCTGTCAAGAGATTTATTCCCGATCGGGCATAAAACGCACTGAACGAGGCAATGCAGCCTAACATATTCCCGAACGGGAATAATAATTGCCGCATTAAAGACGTCGGAAATGAGCACCGGGCGGAATCAAGGTTGACATCGCGTGTGGCATTTGTTATCGAATTGAGCGGAATATTTCGATAAGTCAAGGAGTTATCATATCTGACGCTATAGACAAGGGGGGAAAGCCGTGCCGAGAGGGAAGGCGAAGAAAAACAACGGGGCCAATATTGGCTACGAGGCCGAACTCTGGCAGATGGCCGATGCCCTCCGGGGCAGCATGGATGCTGCGGAATACAAGCACGTCGTTCTCGGCCTTATCTTCCTCAAGTACATCTCCGACGCTTTCGAAGAGCAACACAAAAAACTCGAGGCCGAGCGGGCTCAGGGAGCAGATCCCGAAGACGCGGACGAGTATCGCGCGCTCAACATCTTCTGGGTGCCCCCGGAGGCACGCTGGTCCTACCTGAAGGCGCAGGCAAAGCAACCCACCATCGGCCGGCTCGTTGACGACGCCATGGCCGGCATCGAGCGGGATAACCCGTCGCTCAAGGGCGTCCTGCCCAGGGAATACGCCCGTCCGGCCCTCGACAAACAGCGCCTCGGACAACTCATCGATCTCATCAGCAATATCCGCATCGGGGACAAGGAGAGCCGTGCAAAGGATGTCCTTGGTCGAGTCTACGAGTACTTCCTTTCACAGTTTGCGAGCGCAGAGGGCAAGAAGGGCGGGGAATTCTACACCCCGCGTTGCGTGGTAAAAGTCCTTGTCGAGATGCTCGAGCCCTTCAAGGGCCGCGTTTATGATCCCTGCTGCGGCTCCTCGGGCATGTTCGTGCAGTCGGTCGAGTTTATCCGCGCCCACTCCAAAGGCAACGGCAACGGCGGCAAGGCGAAGGCAGACATCAGCATCTATGGCCAGGAGTCCAATTACACCACGTGGCGGCTGGCCAAGATGAATCTTGCCATTCGAGGCATCGAGGGCCAGATCGGCCACGGCGATACCTTCCACAATGACCGTCACCCTGACCTCAGGGCCGACTACATTCTTGCCAATCCCCCCTTCAACGTGAGTGACTGGCGCGGGGAACTTCTGCGCGATGACAAGCGCTGGAAGTTCGGTGCGCCGCCTGCCGCCAACGCAAACTTCGCCTGGGTACAGCACATGATCCATCACCTGGCTCCGACCGGGCTTGCCGGGTTCGTGCTTGCTAACGGTTCCATGTCATCCAATCAGTCCGGCGAAGGCGAGATCCGCAAGAACATCATCGAAGCCGACCTGGTGGACTGTATGGTTGCGTTGCCGGGCCAGCTCTTCTACTCGACACAGATCCCCGCCTGCCTCTGGTTCCTGGCTCGCGACAGGAAGAATGGACGATACCGCGACCGCCGCGGTGAAGTACTCTTCATCGACGCCCGCAAGCTGGGGCAACTGGTGGACCGCACGCACCGCGAACTCACCGACGAGGAAGTCTCCCGCATCGCCGGCACCTACCACGCCTGGCGCGGCAAACCGATAACTCCCTCTCCCCGCGCGGGAGAAAAAAACAATCTCTCCTCCCCCTCGACGGGGGAGGGCAAGGGTGGGGGTGAATACGAGGACATCCCCGGTTTCTGCAAGAGCGCCTCGCTTGAAGAAATCCGCAAGCACGGCCACGTGCTTACGCCCGGCCGCTATGTGGGCGCCGCGGCGCAGGAGGATGACGGCGAGCCGTACGAGGACAAGATGAAGCGGTTTGCCGCGTTGCTGAGGCAGCAGCAAGCCGAGGCCGCGAAGTTGGATGCCGCAATCGCCGCCAACCTGAAGGAGCTTGGGTATGGCGGGTGAGTGGATAGAATGCAGGCTTGCAGACGCCTGCAAGTCGATCGACTACGGATTCACAGCGTCTGCCTCGGATAGCGGAGTGGGGCCTCGCTTTCTCCGCATAACAGACATCGTGTCGGGCCATATCGATTGGAAGTCCGTGCCACATGTTGCCGCCGCCGAAGAGACCATCGCTAAGTACAGGCTCCACGACGGCGACATCGTCTTGGCAAGAACTGGTGCATCAACGGGGGCTAGCAGCTACGTGAAGAGCCCGCCATCGGCAATATTCGCTTCGTATTTGGTCCGGTTGAAGGCAAAGCGAGAGTTCGATTCTCGCTTTCTTGCGTACTATCTCAAGTCTGAAGCCTTTTGGACCTTCATTCAAGGGGTGCTTGGCGATAAGTCCGCCCAACCAAATGCCAGCGCATCGACAATGACACAGGCGCCACTTCGCGCGCCAAAGAACAAAGACGAACAACGCGCTATCGCACACATGCTCGGCACAATGGATGACAAGATCGAACTGAACCGGCGGATGAATGAGACGTTGGAGGCGATGGCGCGGGCGNNGACGCTGGAGGAGATGGCGCGGGCGCTCTTCAAGTCGTGGTTTGTGGACTTCGAGCCCGTCTGCGCTAAGGCCGAAGGACGCGACTCGGGTTTGCCTCAATATCTCGCTTCCCTTTTTCCCAACCGTTTTGAATACTCGGAGCATGGCAAGATTCCAATGGGCTGGCACCCGTCCAAATGGGGCGAGTTAGCAAGCCTCGAATATGGCAAGAGCCTGAGTGGCTACGAAAGCAATGCGGGTCCTAATCCAGTCTACGGCACAAATGGTAGGATTGGGACTACTGCGGAACCCCTCTGTAAGCATCCGGGCATCGTGATTGGCAGAAAAGGCGCTTATCGCGGAGTTCATTTCTGCAACTCTCCATTTTTCGTGATTGATACTGCGTTCTACGTCGAGCCGAAGATGCTGATGGAAATGCGTTGGGCGTACTATGAGTTGCTGCGACTGGACATCAACAGCATGGACAGCGGATCAGCCATTCCCTCTACTAGCCGTGAGGATTTCTATAGTCTTCCAGTGTTAGCTCCGCCACTTGAGCTTCAACAGCGCTTCGTTGAGCTTTTAGAGCCGTGTTGGGCCCGACAGGAACACAACGACTTGGAATCATGCATCCTTGCCTCCCTGCGCGATACACTACTACCCAAGCTAGTATCCGGTAAGCTAAGGCTGAAGGATGCAAAACGCATAATGGGGAAACATATATGATGGCCGAAAAGAAACGTAGCTTTTCCGTCCGGATATTCCTCCCTGGGGGCGAGCCCGAAGGCCTCCGCATTGTCGAAAAATCCAACTGGACCGGACAGGGTGTCGTGTTTCCACGTGCTCTCTTCGCCGAAGTCAGGCAGCGGCAAGAAGTGAAACGCACGGGGGTCTATGTCCTCTGGGGTCCTTCGGATACAGGGGATCTCCCGCGAATCTACGTCGGCGAAGGGGATCCCGTACTTCCGCGACTTGAGCAACACGCAAAAAAACAAGGACTTCTGGACACATGGTGCGGTCTTCACCAGCAAGGATCAGAATCTAAACAAGGCCCACGTGCAGCACATCGAAGCACGTCTGGTAGGTATGGCGATGACGGCCAAGCGTTGCGAGCTTGACAATGCCAACCAACCGCAGCCACCCACGCTATCCGAGGCTGACGCTGCC
Organism: Syntrophaceae bacterium UBA2192; assembly: GCA_002327315.1. Classification (GTDB taxonomy): domain Bacteria; phylum Desulfobacterota; class Syntrophia; order Syntrophales; family UBA2192; genus UBA2192. The sequence continues at coordinate 18,407 of DCVI01000220.1, forward strand.
GATTCCGAGGGCTTTCTGGCCGACGTGCTGCTCTGCCTGCCGATTGTCGGTATCGGCATGTTCGAGACAGTGAAGGCATCGGGGCCAAAAGCACGTGAGCTTTTTCTCAAGGCCAAGGGCATTGAGGCCAGGGGTATGGATACTCCACAGGGCTTTGTCGTACGCGTCGGGTCGCGAATAGTCAAGACGCAAGTCGCATCGATCCATACATATCTTGCGAATCTGCGCAATGCAATGTTGCAAAAGGGCATTTTCGAAGACGTCGGGGACGCGTATCGGCTGACACAGGATTATACCTTTGCTTCTCCATCGACTGCGGCAGGCGTTCTTTTGGGCCGTGCCGCGAATGGTCGTGTGGAATGGAAGGACAACAAAGGACGTACCCTCAAGGAGATCCAGGAAGACGAGGCAGGGGGATCATGAATATGTTCAATCTATTATGGAAGATACAGTCTTTGCTGGTCTGGAGGTCTTAGGTCCAAGGGGCTTCATGAACGCGAAACGATTCTAGGCCAATTTCAGGTTGAAGGTAATGGCGACAGTCAAATAAGTCCGGTCGACTGCCTTATAAAAATCACATAGGCATTGCTCACTGCCGCGGACGGAGGATAAACGGTTATATAAATGATAACGAAGCGTTTTCTCTATATCTTCCTTGACGAGGCAGGAAATATGGATTTTTCCCTCAACGGGACAAGATATTTCCTTCTGTCGAGTGTCACCAAGGAAAGACCTTTCCTGGCATACAAGGAGTTAACGGAATTGAAATACGATCTCGTGGAAGAGGGCATGAATGTCGAATATTTCCACGCATCGGAGGATTCTCCTCTCGTCCGGAAGAAGGTTTGCGAGATCATACAAAAGATCTTATCCGGAATACGTGTCGATTCATTGGTAGTCGAAAAGCGAAAAACCGGCCCTGCCTTGCGCACCGAAGAGCGGTTTTATCCTGAAATGCTCGGTCACCTGCTGCAATATGTATTGAACGGGTATAACCTCGCGTCCTATTCGGAAGTGATCGTCTTCACGGATCGGTTACCCGTGCAGAAGAAGCGAAGGGCCGTTGAAAAAGCGGTGAAGATCACTCTCGCAAAAAGGTTGCCCAAAGGTGTGCGATACAGAATCTATCATCACGATTCAAAGTCTAACTTCGATCTGCAGATTGTCGATTACTGCAACTGGGCGGTCTATAGAAAGTGGGACAGAGGTGATGAAAAAACCTATCAAACGATCAAGGCGGTGATCAGAAGCGAATTCGATATATTCCAAACGGGAACGACATACTACTATTAAACACGACCACCCCGGCTACTCTTTCGAGAGAGCCCCGTGGGCTCTTGTCACCGGGGTGGAACCTTTTCTTTTAAGTCTATGGCTATCTCCTACTATGAATAGTTCGGGTTGTAAATAGAAAACTTGATTTTCAACAACTTGGGTGTCTCGCAGGTGCAATCGCCATGAGCCTCTTTTCCGAGTCAGTCATAGAAGACGCCGCCCTCGCGTGGCTTGAAAACCTCGGTTACGTGGTCAAGAACGGCCCCGAGATCGCTCCAGGTCAGCGCTGGGCCGAACGGGCTGACTATGGGCAGGTGACCCTGGCGGACCGATTGCGCCAGGCCTTGGAGCGGCTGAATCCAGCGCTGCCTGCCGAGGCCGTGGAGGATGCATATCGCAGGCTCATGCGGCCGGAGGGAGCAACGCTGGAGGCGCGTAATCGCACTCTGCACCGACTGGTGGGGGACGGGGTAACGGTTGAATACCGCCGTCCGGACGGCACAATCGCCGGGGCACAGGCACAAGTTGTGGATTTCGACGAGCCGGAGAACAACGACTGGCTCGTCGTCAACCAGTTTACGGTTACCGAGAACAAGCACACCCGGCGGCCGGACGTAGTCCTTTTCATCAATGGCCTGCCGCTGGTGCTCTTGGAACTTAAGAATGCCGCCGACGAGAATGCCGACATCTGGTCCGCCTTCCAACAGTTTCAAACCTACAAGGCCGAATTGCCCACCCTTTTCAGCTTCAATGAGCTGCTTGTCGCCTCCGACGGCGTACAGGCGCGTGTCGGCACGCTGACGGCCGGTCGGGAGTGGTTCAAACCCTGGCGGACGATCTCGGGCGAGGCGCTCGCCGGTGCGCACATGCCCGAGCTGCAGGTCCTGATCGAGGGCGCCTTTGAAAAGCGCCGTCTTCTGGATTTGATTCGGGACTTTATCGTCTTCGAGAACATGGAAGGCGGGGTCTTCGCAAAAAAGATGGCGGGCTACCACCAGTTTCATGCCGTCAATGTCGCCGTCGAGGAGACGATAAGGGCTTCATCGTTACCGAGAGAAGACACCGGAGCGGAAGGCGAGCGAAGGCAGTATTTTGCCCGTGGCGGATGGGGCGGCGCCGCAGGCGATCGCAGGGTTGGTGTCGTCTGGCACACGCAGGGATCCGGTAAGAGTCTGACCATGGCGTTCTATGCCGGCCGGATCATCCGCGAGAAGGCCATGGAGAACCCGACCGTCGTCGTGATCACCGATCGCAACGATCTGGACGATCAGCTCTTCGGGACTTTTGCCCGATGCCGGGATCTCTTGCGCCAGCCGCCGGTGCAGGTCGAGAGCCGCGCCGATTTGCGCGATAAACTGAAGGTCGCGTCCGGCGGGGTTGTGTTCACGACAATCCAGAAGTTCTTCCCCGAGGAGAAGGGCGACCGTCACCCGGTTCTTTCACCGCGGCGAAACATCGTCGTCATCGCGGATGAAGCGCACCGCAGCCAGTATGATTTCATCGACGGCTTTGCCCGCCACATGCGCGATGCCCTGCCGAATGCGTCGTTTATCGGTTTCACCGGCACACCCATCGAACTGACCGACAAGAATACCCGTGCCGTTTTCGGCGATTACATCAGCGTTTATGACATCCAGCGGGCCGTCGAGGACAAGGCGACCGTGCCGATTTATTACGAAGGCCGCCTGGCAAAGCTTGATATGGACGAGGTGGAGCGCCCCAGGATCGATCCGGAATTCGAGGAGGTGACCGAGGGCGAGGAGGTCGAGAGAAAAGAAAAGCTCAAAAGCAAATGGGCACAGCTCGAAAAAATCGTCGGGGCCGAAAAAAGGCTCAAGCTTGTCGCCCGCGACATCGTGGATCATTTCGAGAAGCGGCTCGAGGCCCTGGAAGGCAAGGCCATGATAGTCTGCATGAGCCGCCGCATCTGCGTGGACCTCTACCGTGAAATCGCGGCGCTCCGTCCTGCATGGCATGGCGAAGACGATGAGGAAGGCCTGATGAAGGTCGTAATGACAGGGTCGGCGCCCGATCCTGTCGACTGGCAGCCCCACATCCGGAACAAACCGCGCCGCGAAGCGCTGGCCAACCGGTTCCGGGACCCGAAGGATCCTTTCAAGGTGGTCATCGTCAGGGATATGTGGCTGACGGGCTTCGATGCGCCGTCACTGCACACCATGTACGTCGACAAGCCAATGCGAGGCCATGGGCTCATGCAGGCCATTGCGCGGGTCAACCGGGTGTTCCGGGACAAACCGGGCGGACTGGTGGTGGATTACCTGGGTCTGGCGCACGAGCTAAAAGAGGCGCTGGCAACCTACACCGAAAGCGGCGGGACGGGCAAGACTGCTATAGACCAAGCCGAGGCCGTCGCGATCATGCTGGAAAAATACGAGGTATGCTGCGGCCTCTTCCACGGATTCAACTGGTCTTTGTGGGTGACTGGCGCACCCCAGGAACGGCTCTCGCTGCTGCCGGCCGCCCAGGAGCACGTCCTGGCCCAGGAAGAGGGAAGGGACCGTCTGCTGAAGATCGTCCAGGAACTCTCCCAGGCATTCGCACTGGCCGTACCCCATGATGAGGCGCTGAGAATACGGGATGACGTCGCCTTTTTTCAGGCCGTTCGGGCTGTCCTGGCGAAGAGGGCCCCGGGTGAACCGAAATCCGAGGAGGAACTGGACCATGCCATCCGGCAGATCGTCTCGAAGGCGGTCGCCCCGGAGGGTGTTGTGGACATCTTCGCCGCTGCCGGCCTTCAGAAACCGGATATCTCGATCCTTTCAGAAGAGTTTCTGGCTGAGGTCCGCGGTATGCCCCACCGCAACCTTGCCGTCGAGCTGCTGAGAAAGCTGCTTTCCGGTGAAATCCGGACGAAGCGACGGAAGAACATCGTTCAGGCCCGTTCCTTTGCCGAGATGCTGGAAGAATCCATCAGGCGCTACCAGAACAGGGCCATCGAAGCTGCCCAGGTAATCGAGGAACTCATTGCCCTGGCGAAGAAAATGAGGGAAGCAGACGCACGGGGCGAATCGCTTGGATTGTCCGAAGATGAAGTCGCCTTCTACGATGCCCTGGAGACCAATGACAGTGCAGTGAAGGTGCTCGGCGACCAGGCACTACGCACAATCGCCCGTGAACTCGTCGCGACAGTGCGTAAGAACGTGACCATCGATTGGACTGTCCGGGAAAATGTACGGGCACAGCTTCGTGTTCTCGTCAAGCGGGTCCTCCGGAAGTACGGCTATCCGCCGGATAAGCAGGAAAAAGCGACCCAGACTGTTCTGGAGCAGGCAGAGGCTCTGTGCCCGGAATGGGCAACGGCCTGAGGGGCACTTCAGAGGGTCTCGTCTTATATCCCAAAGTAATAAGGAGATCTGCCCTCAAGCTACAGGCGCAAGTCACGGGACACGAATGGCCTCCTTCTCGATGAACGGGCGGATCCGTTCCCGCAGGCCGCGTCTGGTGACCAGATCGACGCGTTTGCCCAGCAGATCCTCGAGTTCGATCTTCAGCCCCATGTACTGGTCGAAGGTGGGAGGGGAGGGGAAGTCGACCAGGATATCGACGTCGCTCTCCGGTCCGGCCTCGTCCCGTGCCGTGGACCCGAAAAGCGCAACGGATGTTATGTGGTAGCGGTTCGACAATTCGTCACGCCGCCCCCGGAGGATCGAGATGACTTCGTCTCGTTTCATGAACGGGTCCCCGTCTAATCGGGTTAAAGAGGCTCCTAAGAAACAGCTCGAATCGTTCGGTCAAATCCCCCTCGATCCCCTTTTTTTCAAAGGGGGAAGCCATTGAAATCCTCCTTTGACCGGGGAGCATCCCGTCAGGGTGCGCAACCATGTCCGGTTCGTTCCTTACCGGGAAGCCCCGCGAAGCGGAAGGAGGCTTCCAAAAGGAGGGTTGGGGAGGATTTTACAGAGACTGTTTCTTCCATCGCTAACCTCGGACGATATAGGGGTCTGTTTCTCGTAACGTGGTTGAGGGCTGCACACGAGGCAACCCGTTAATTTCATTTGGTGCCGGAGGTCGGAATCGAACCGACACTCTCGCAAGGAGAGGGGGATTTTGAGTCCCCTGCGTCTACCAGTTTCACCACTCCGGCGTGTGGGTTTTGATTATCCTTTCAGGGCCTTCAAAGTCAAGAAAATTGTATTGACAACGCCAAGATGCGTGTGCTAAACGGAGTTCTCTTTTTCACCGAGACGGGGCTGTAGCTCAGCTGGGAGAGCGCTTGAATGGCATTCAAGAGGCCAGGGGTTCGATCCCCCTCAGCTCCACCAGGAAAGACAAAAGGCAGCGTCCAGGACGCTGCCTTTTTTGTCCGCTGCAGGGCCGCTTCCGCCACAAAAAAGAAACCCCCGTGGAGGGAGCCAGCGGGGGGTTCTTTTTGCT
>DCVI01000131.1 GCA_002327315.1 Syntrophaceae bacterium UBA2192
CGATGAGGCCGGCGCAGGTGCCGAATACGGGCTTTCCCGCCGCGGCAAATTCCTTGACGGTGTCAACGAACCGGTAGTCGGCCAAGAGCTTTCGCATGGTCGTGCTCTCGCCGCCCGGGATGATCAGCCCGTCCACGTCGTCGATCTCCGAGGGCAGGCGGATCTCGACGGCATCGACGCCCAGGGATTTCAGCATCCGGATATGTTCGCGGAAGGCCCCCTGGAGGGCCAGCACACCGACTTTCATGAGTTGCTGTTCCTCTTGCGCGCGCCGGCGGTCGCCGGGGGGGAGGCCCCGTTGCCGAGAGGCTCTGGTTTCGTGTCGGATGGAGAAAAACTGAAAAAGCGCCGGCTGCAGATCGTGGTGGCAAATGGCATGGGACCCCGCAGTTCCTACTTCGCTTTCCTGCAGGGGATTCCCAGCGCGGTCATCTTCTTCTGGAACGTGTTGCGGTTGATCCCCAGGTAGGAGGCAGCCGCCGACTTCACGTTCTTGTTGCGCTTCAGCGCAATCCGGATCAGCCCCCGTTCCACGAGGGAAAGGATTTCGTCGTAGACCTGGCTCTTGGTACCCTGTCCCGCGGAAAGGACGATGACGAGTTCTTCCAGTTTCTTTTCGAGGACCTCGTCGATGCCGGGAAGCGTGGATGCCGCCCTGCGGGGTTGCTGAGCCTTTATGACTGCCATGTCCGTTCCTCTCCTGTCCGTCGGGGGCTGCTGGATTTCTTCGCTGCAATTCGCGATTCGAGCGCAATCGTTTTCAGGACGTACTCTTCATGGCGGCGACCACCACGAGCAGGATCGCCGCAAGCCAGGCTGCAACAATGTTCGAGCGGTTCCCGGTGGATCCCTCGAGGATCTCCCCGGCGCCTTCCTCGACTCGCTCGGCATCCACGTGCCCCGTTACGTCGCGGGAGAGGTCTCCGAACCGGCCATAGGCGTTGGACAGGACGTGGAAACCTTTCGTTGTGGTCAGGACCAGGTAGACCTTCTTCCGGACTGCGAGGGCCCCCACATGGGTGATGTCCGCCCAGTTGAGCGCCCGCCGCTTGAAAAACTTCGTCATCGCAAGTCCCGAGTCGCTCGTCTCCACCTTCCTCAGCGACGACTCGATTGCGATGGCGGCCATCGGGATGAGCGCCGCCAGGAGGAGAAACCGCTCCGTGGCCGTACCCTGTCGGATGAAGGTCAGGATCAAGACCGCCAGCAGGAGCAGGGCATTCAGGGCCAGCGGCAGGGCAAGAGCCCTGTTGACTGTGTAAATCCGGGTTGACATGGGTTTCGGCAACGGACGTGCTGCCGTCAATCCTTTCGCCGGTAGGTTCCGCTCTTCCCGCCCCGTTTAAGGTTCAGCCGTATCTCCGAGAGGGTCATCCCCCGGTCCACGGCCTTGCACATATCGTAGATGGTGAGCGCCGCAGCGCTGACTGCCGTGAGGGCTTCCATCTCCACGCCTGTCCGGCCCAGCGTCCGGACCGTGGCCTCGATCTCGATTTCGCCGCGGCGCGTATCCGTGCGAAAGCTCACGTCGACGGCCGTGATCTCCAGAGGGTGGCAGAGCGGAATGAGTTCGCTCGTTTTCTTGGCCGCCATGATGCCGGCGATCTTCGCGACGGCAAGCACGTCGCCCTTGGCGATCGACTGCTTCTCGATGGCCTGGGCCGTTTGCGGCTTCATGAGGACCTTGCCCCCGGCCACGGCCTCCCGGCGGGTCGTGTCCTTCTCCGACACGTCTACCATCCGGGCCTTGCCTTTTTCATCGAGGTGCGTGAACTTCGGCATGTTCAACCTGCGGCGGCAGGGCTTGCCCGCCGCAAAAATAATGGCGTACCGTAGCACAGAAGAAAAGGCCCGTCAAGGCGCTTGCCACGGCGCGAATGCGGCGGGGAAAGTTGTCGTAACTATTTGTTATTATGAAATAAATTAAAGATTGCACGGCTGTTACATTTTCGGAACGCGACTCCTGGCGATCATGGTCGGCGCACCCGATAACCATGCTTTTATCCGAGCGAGATGAGATGGGAGTGGATCGGCTCTCCGAAGAAGGTCCGTGCCAGCCGATCGAAACGGTCGGTGAGGTCCGTTGTGAGAAATGTCCGCGCAGCGCCGCGAGTAAGCCTTCGCTCCATCCCGGGGTGACGCCGCAGATAATCCTGGAGCTTTTCCGCCACGACAGGGCCCTGCTCCAGGACTTCGACGTGCCCGGGGACATTGCGCCGGAGCGTGTCATAGAGGATGGGGTAGTGGGTGCAGGCCAGAAGCAGCGCATCGATCGAGCCGGCCTCGGCCATGAGCTCCCCGAGATAGCGGCGGACGATCATTTCGGCCCCTTCCCAGTCCTGCTCCCCCGCCTCGATGATGGGCACGAGAAGCGGGCAGGCTTTCTGAAACACGCGGATGGAGGGGTCGAGTTTCTCGATCTCTCTCAGGTAGGCCTCCGAGGCGACGACCCCCTCCGTGGCCAGAAGGCCCACGCGATGGAAGGTCCCCCTGTCGGCCACTTCCTCGACGAGCGGACGGACGACGCCCAGGACGCGGCGGTCCGGGTAGCTGACGGGCAGGTACTCCTGCTGGATGCGCCTCAGGGCCTTGGCCGACGAGGTGTTACAGGCGATGACGATGAGAGGGCAGCCCCGGCGGAAGAGGTACTCGACGGCCTCGCGGGTGAACTCGTAGACCACCTCCTGGGAGCGGCTGCCGTAAGGCGCGCGTGCGTTGTCGCCCAGGTACAGATAGTCATACTGCGGCAGCCTCTCGACGACGCGCCGCAACACCGTGAGCCCCCCGAAACCGGAGTCGAAAAAACCAATCATGGCAAATACGCAGGAATTGGGAAATTGGGTATTGGGTAATCAAAACATGGTCAATCGAGGGGTTCATTTACCAATTACCCGTCACATAATCAACCAAATCCTTCCTCTCTTAACCCAGTCCCCAATATCCCAATACCCAGTTCCTCCTCCTACGGAAAGTGCTTGCAAAATTAAAATCATGTTATAATATGCGCAACTAGGTATAACTTCAATGAAAATCGGGTTTGAGACGGGTAAGTCGACTTGATCGTCAAGGTCCTGAGCAGCGCTGTTGTCGGTATCGATTCCTTTCCCGTCGACGTGGAAGTGGACCTCTCGACGGGCCTTCCCCAGTTTTCAACGGTGGGCCTGCCCGATACGGCCGTCAAGGAGAGCCGCGACCGCATCAAGGCGGCCATGAAGAATTCCGGTTACCGCTTTCCCGAAAACCGGGTTACCGTGAATCTCGCTCCGGCCGACATCCGCAAGGAAGGGACCGGCTTCGACCTGCCCATCGCACTGGGGATCCTTGCGGCCGAAGGGCTCGTCGAGCGCGAGCGGCTCCGGGATTACCTGGTCATGGGGGAACTTTCCCTGGACGGCCGCGTAAAGGGCGTGCAGGGGGTCCTGCCATCGGCCTTCATGGCCAGGGAGCAGAAGTTGAAGGGCCTGATCGTGCCTTCGGACAATGCGGGCGAGGCGGCCCTGGTGCAGGGGCTCGAGGTGATCCCCGTCGGGTTTCTCTGCGACCTGGTGGACTTCCTCAATGGGGCGAAGGACATCCCGGCCGTCACCTGCGAGTTCGCGGCGGCCTGTGACTCGGCAAGGAATTACCCTGTCGATTTCAGCGAGATCCAGGGCCAGGAGCAGGCCAAGCGGGCCATGGAGGTCTCCGCCGCGGGCGGGCACAATATCCTGATGACGGGCCCTCCCGGTTCGGGCAAGACGATGCTTGCCCAGCGCATCCCGACGATCCTGCCGGAGCTTTCCCTCGAGGAGGCCCTCGAGACGACAAAGATCTATTCCGTCTCAGGGCTATTGGACCGGCGCGAGGCGATCGTGGCGACGAGGCCCTTCCGGGCGCCTCACCACACGATCTCCGATGCGGGGCTCGTGGGAGGCGGACAGACGCCGAAACCGGGGGAGATCAGCCTGGCTCACAACGGGGTGCTCTTCCTCGACGAGTTGCCCGAGTTCAAACGCAACGTCCTCGAGGTGCTGCGACAGCCCCTGGAAGACGGGCAGGTGACGATCACGCGCTCCGTCATCACGGCGACTTTTCCCTCGAAATTCATGCTCGTGGCGGCCATGAACCCATGTCAGTGCGGATTTTTAAACGACGCCCGGAAGAGCTGTCGATGCAGCGCCCAGCAGATCCGGCAGTATCGCTCGAAGGTGTCGGGGCCGCTGCTCGATCGGATCGACATTCACGTTGAGGTTCCCTCGCTGCCCTATCGCGAGCTCGCAGGGAGCGTCCGGTCGGAATCTTCGGAGACCGTGCGCAAGCGGGTGCAGAATGCACGTAAAATCCAGCAGCAGCGCTTCGACGGGGCCCCGACGCGGCTCAACTCCCGGATGACGGGAAAACAGCTGCGCGCGTTCTGTCCGCTGGACGAGGAGTCGCAGAAACTTCTCGAGATGGCCGTCGACCGGCTCGGCCTCTCCGCACGGGCTTACACGCGGGTGCTCAAGGTGGCCAGGACCATCGCCGACCTGGAGGGCGAAGCAAACGTCCAGCCGCAGCACGTGTCGGAGGCGATACAGTACAGGGCGTTGGATAGAAGCGTTGTATAGAAAAAATCGTCAAATACCTCCCGTACACATCTTTCCTGACATGCGCCGGAATTGAGTTCCTGCTGCAACGTCCCCCTCCTGCATGCAGTCTCTTGCTGCACCATTAACATCGGAACGATGTCGCAGTTTCAATCGAACCAGCCGATGCAATGACTCATGTTTGTCCTTTACAAAAGGACAAACATTTGCAATATTGTCCTTCCAGGAGGGACAAATGCGCGACCTGATCCGACAGAAAATCGTGGATTCGCTGGCTGCAACCGTTCCGTCGTTTACACGGCGTGATGTGCGCCTGCCCGGTGTGCGTGGAAAAGCCGTGGCCGTCATCGGCATGCGTCGCACGGGCAAGTCCACCTTTCTGTGGCAAGTGCTGTCGGACCGTCTGGCTGCAGGTATAGCCCGCGAGGGCCTGCTTTATTTCAGCTTCGAAGACGAGCGGCTGGCCGGGATGAAAGCATCCGACCTTCACCTGCTCGTAGAGGAGTATTACGCACTGTACCCGGAATGGCGCGACCGCAAACGAGCCGTATTCTTCCTCGACGAAATCCAGAATGTGTCCGGCTGGGAGTCTTTCGCGCGCCGTCTTCTCGACACGGAGCGCGTCGAGTTGTTTCTATCCGGCTCATCCGCGCGCCTGCTCTCGCGCGAAGTCTCGACAAGCATGCGCGGCCGCGCCATGGAAGCGCTTGTCCATCCTTTCAGCTTCAGGGAATACCTGCGTCACTTCGGGCAGGAGCCTGACCGTAGGGCCGATCGCCTGCCCAAGTCGATCCGGTCCGCCCTGGAGAAGCATTTGCGGGAATATCTTGCCGCAGGAGGCTTTCCGGAGGCGCTTGGGGTTTCTGCGCGGGACCGCGTCGATTTGCTTCGCGGATACGTGGATGTGGCGCTTCTTCGCGACGTGGTGGAAAGGCACGCCGTTTCCCACCCTGTCGCCTTGCGCTGGATGACACGGCATTTGCTCGGCAACGCAGCCGGTTCGTTCAGTGTCAATAAATTCCACGGAGATTTGCGATCGCAAGGTATCCCCGTTGCCAAGGACACTCTGCATGCTTACCTCGGCTATCTGGAGGATGCGTTCCTCATTCGAACCGTGTCCCTTGCCTCTCCCTCGGAGCGGCGCAGAATGGTGAATCCCCGTAAAGTCTACCCCGTCGATGCGGGATTGATTCCGTTGTATGACCTCACCGGCCGCAGTAACGACGGGCATGCTTTGGAAACATCCGTCATGCTGGAACTCGAACGACGCGGCGCCGAGATCTCCTACGCGCGTACCCGGAGCGGTTTCGAAGTCGATTTTCTCGCCGTATTCCCGGACGGAAGACAGGAATTAATACAAGTCTCCTCCGACCTCTCCGACTCCCTCACCCTGGCGCGCGAGACCCGTGCCCTCACGGAAGCGGCAAAGGAGCACCGCAAAGCAACACGACACCTGCTCAGCTTGGATCAGGCCTCGCCATCCGGCTTGCCCTCCGGCATAACCTGGCATTCCGCTGCCGCTTGGCTGCTTGCCATGGATCCGGGCAAACAATAGGGTTATCTATCTCCCACCCAATCTCCCATGAAATACAACTCCCGCCGAATGAAACTCCTACGGTGAAGATTTTCTCACTTTCAGGACTTCGTATTGAAAATAGCAGAAACGCGTTTTATCCGGCTTGCTATGCCTTTCAGCAGAAAATTGCGCCCAGTCGAGCCATTTGAAAAAAGGAAGATGCCCCCACCGTACGATTTCCTTATATTCGGCTATTCGTTATCTAAGAGACAGGCCAGGGGATCCGCCGGATCCGGCGGTGGAACGGGAATCCGTCCGAGAAACCCGATGATTGCCGGCATGTGCCTGAGCGCCGGCGCCCGGCCATGCTCCCAATTCCAAACCGTGGTCTTGTCAACGCCCAGCATGGCAGCCAGGTCAGCTTGAAGAAGCCCTTTATCCAATTGGGGTTTTCTGATATGGTTACTGCACGTTAGAGACTCTGGACCCTATACCCTGATTAAGAAGTCGGAAGGAGGCTTGTGGATAGATGGAAAAGTTTGGAACCTTAACTGTAAAATCCGGTCTGGCCGAGATGCTCAAGGGCGGNNCCGTCATGGCCCTGGAGCGCGTCCCCGCCGACATCCGGGCCGAAGGCGGTGTTGCCCGCATGACGGACCCTGCCATCATCGAGGCCATCATGAAGGCCGTCACGATCCCCGTGATGGCCAAGTGCCGGATCGGCCACTTCGTCGAGGCCCAGATCCTGGAAGCCCTCGGCGTCGACTACATCGACGAGAGCGAGGTCCTCACACCGGCCGACGAGAAATATCACATCAACAAGTGGAACTTTAAAGTTCCCTTCGTCTGCGGCGCCACGAACCTGGGCGAAGCCCTGAGGCGGCTCGGGGAAGGGGCAGCCATGATCCGGACGAAGGGGGAGGCCGGCACGGGCAACGTGATCGAGGCCGTCCGCCACATGAGGACGATTCACGACGAGATCGCAAGGCTCTCCGTGATTCCCGAGGAGGAACTCATGACGGAGGCAAAAAATCTCGGGGCCCCCTATGAGCTCGTCCGGCTCGTGGCCCG
>DCVI01000043.1 GCA_002327315.1 Syntrophaceae bacterium UBA2192
ACCTTCGTCTCCCGGACGGGCTTCGCGGTCTTCGGCTTGCCTCTTTTCGCCGCAGGCTTCTGAGTGACTTTTTTGCCGGTCTTTTTCATGGGGGTTGTCCAGGCCATCATGCTGAGGCGTTACAGGTTAAATTTCTTTATATCATGGCCCATTTCCTCTGTAAAGGGCCGTCCTCCCGAAGGATCGGCGTATATGGCATCGGCTCGCACCCGCAGTTCGGGCGGCTGATCTCCACCGGGTGGACCTTCCCGGTCATGAAAGGCCGTCGGGTTGCTGCGGTTCGTCTCTTCCTTCCTGAACGGCATGCATAAGCAGCGTGGAGCGCCCTGCAGATTATCATTCCTCCGTTTTCATCGACCCCTTCATGCGGCATCATTTTTGCGAATTTTTTGCGGCAAATGCCTTGCCAGTGAACCTTCCGTCGCATCGGTCGAGCAACGTTTCTGCCATCCTCGGATGGACGGTGTTGGCAACCCGGAAGAGGGATTCTCGTGAGCAAAACAGGCTTCATCGATTACTACGAGCTGCTGCAACTGAGTTCGAATGCCGACAGCGACACCATTGAGCGGGTTTTTCGGCATCTCGCCAAGAAGTTGCACCCCCGCTAATCGTAAAGCTGTCCGCCGACTCAGGCACGGAGTCATTCCGTCGCTTCTTCACTGCCGCGCCGTGGCCCTTCTCACGTCAGGTTGATTACCGTGATCTCCGGCCTTGCGTTGAGCCTCACGGGGGTGAATGTCGTGCCGATCCCGCGGCTCACGTAGAGGTGAGAATCGTCGATGCGGTAGATCCCCTCGGGATAAGGGGTCCGAAGGTGGGCGAGGCTCACGTCCCCTCCCGGCAGGATCAGCTTGATCTGCCCCCCGTGGTAGTGGCCCGACAGCGTCAGCGCAATCCGCTGAGATGCGGCCTCCGGAAAGATCTCCGGGCGGTGAGAAAGCAGGATCGTCGGGATGGCCGGGTCCAGCCCCCGCAGGGCGGCATCCAGGTCGTGGTTGCCGAACCGCATGTCATCGATCCCGGCAACGGCGAAGGGCCCCTTTTCGGTCCGGATCACCCGGTGCGCATTGTAGAGCAACGGAACCCCTTGCTGACGGAAAAACGCCTTGAGTCTGTTGATGCTGCCGACCCAGTGCTCGTGATTGCCCAGGATGGCAAACGTGCCGTAGCGGGCCTTGACACGGGCCATCTCCTCCAGGCAGCCCGGAAGAAACGCGATCGAATTCGATACATAGTCCCCGGTGAGAACGAAAAGATCGGGCTCGAGCGCGATTGCAGCATCGGCATAGCGCCGCAGATCGTCCCGGGTCATATAAAGGCCGGCGTGGTGGTCGGTCAGTTGGACCACCCGGAGCGGCAGGCCGAAAGGCAGCGCGAGGGCCCGCACTTCATGGGACCTCCCGGCCCAGGCGGCTCCGTAACCGGAAAGAACAAGGGGGGCTGCGCCAAGCGCCCCCGCGCCGGCCTGAAGGAAGCGGCGGCGCCCCGGATCCGCGGGGGGGCCATCTGCACGGGGGGCCGGGTTGTGCCATTGCCGGATGATCGCCCGCCCCAAGGACCCTGCAGCCTGTGAGCAGACGAGGAGCAGGGCCGACAGGATCGAACCGATGCCCCAGACGGCCGGCAGATAAAAGAGAAGGGCCTGTGTCGCCACGGGAGGGTCCACCCAGGGGATGGGTCTGAGCAGGATCAGCACGTTCATGGCGAAGAGAAGGCCGATGGCCGCCCCCGAGAGGAAAACGGCCAGTGTCTTGAAGCGAGCCGACCGGTTCGAAGACCGGATGGCGTGCCGGATGCGTACGAAGAGGTATATCTGGGCGAATACCGCGAGACTGACGACGATAAACCGGAGGGTACCGAAGGTTAATGTGGGTGCCATATACCGATGGATCAATCTGCCACAGAATCGAACCGCCCGCAACCTGAGAGATTTGCCCTGCGCCGAGCGGCGCATCCCGCTGAATGCCTTGCGTTCATCTCCCCGACATCAAGGTTGCGAAGATCGGAAGAGCAGAAGTGAGGAAGAGCGGATAAGACAGAGGACGATCTCGACTCCTATCTTCCGCTCTTCTGCGCTTCCTAACTTCCTTTACTTACCTGCGATCTGCCCACGGCAAGGATCCGCGGCCTCCATCAGTGTCTGTCTGATGGCACCCTCAGACGGCGTCTGCAACGGGGGAGCCCCCCCGTCCTAGACCAGATTCAGACGGGCGCCGATTTTATTTCTGCGAAGAATATCGATAATAAGCGTAACGAAAGGGAACAAACCAAAGGGTAAACATGCTGACCCGAATTTACAAGGCAACAGAAGGCAGGATTCAAACAGACCCCCGGATCAACCTCATGGGCGAGCGGGTGGACAGGGTGTGGGCGGATCCCATCCTGATTCTCCGCAAGGACATCGTCCGCTGATCCCCGGGCAACGAAACCGATCAAGGAGGTATCGTCATGAAAGAGAAAGCCAAGAACGTGAAGACCGACCGGAAATTCTGGAACGACCCGATGAGCTTCCCCGTCTTCGGGCCGAAGCGCAACAAGTAGGAAAAAAGGAATCCAACAAATCCAGTCAAGATCGTTCACAGCCGTCAAGGAGGGCTGAAAGATGAAAAAGACGACAAAAGAGACCAGGAAAGACCGGAAGCTCTGGGCGGACCCCATGTGCTACCCCGTGTTTACAACGAAGTAAGAAGCCCGGCGAAAGCCGACTACAATACAACTTGCCACATTTCCTGTGCTGAAGGCCCCCGTCCGGTTCCGGTCGGGGGCTTTCATTTTCACCGGACCGGCTCACCAAAAAACCCACTCCATTTTTCTGAGAGCATCGCGGAGCGTTTTGTATTATAAAAGAAAAGCGTGTCGCGTGTAGCGGGTAGCGTGTCGCTATATCGAAATCATCAATTTACTCACTTACATGTTTACTCATTCATGGTCTGGTCATGAAAATCCCCTTCGCAGAAAAACTCGCCTCGACCCGCGTCTCCTTCCGCACGGCGCTCTCGACCCTTCTCATGGTGATGATTTTCGGCACCGTCGCCCTCCTGGGGGGACTTTCCTACTACAACCTCAAGAGAAACGCCGACACCCTCTCCGGGCAGGTGCTCGACGAGAGCTCCCTGCGCATCCGGCACTGGGTCGGCACGCTGCTGTCCCGCGCCCAGGACCAGGCGGAGATGAACCGCCAGACCTTCGGCTCCGTCCAGCTCCGACCGGAGACGCTGAACTGGCTCACCCGTTATCTGCAGCGGGTCATGGAGACGCAGAGCCATTACACCTTTCTTTCGGCAGGCTTCGAGAGCGGTCTGATGCTGTCCGTCGAGCGGCTGCCGGACGGCGGGTTCAGCATCCGTGAGGCCCGGTATGACCGTAAGGCCGGCAAGGCGGTGATCCTCGACTTCCGGCCCGAAGACTACCCGCTGCGAAAGGCCTGTGATCGACGGGAATTCCAGCTGACCGGTGAGAGGAGGATGCCGGGCTGGTACACCGCGGCCCGTGATGCCGGAGGCCCGATTTGGACGGAGGGTCGCACGCTCCGCAGTGGCACGCAGGCGGTCCCGGGCGTCACCTACGCCACGCCCATCTACGACAAGGACCAGCAGCTCGTCGGCGTCACGACGGTCGACTTCGACATCAGCGCCATCTCCCGCTTTCTCAACTCCAACCCGATCGGGAAGGCGGGCTTTGCCTTCATCATCGAGAAGACGGCGGGCGGGAAATACCAGGTCCTTGCCCACCCGCAGCCGGAGATCCTCACCCGCGAGGTGAAGGACGAGCGGGGGCGCTCGCAGTTCGAGTTTACGGACTGGCAGAAGCTGAGCGACGAGCGGGTCGTGCGCTTCATGGAGAAGTTCTCCGCGAACAGCCGGGAATATCTGGGCCACGATCTCAGGACCTTCCGCTTCAGCGCCGGCGGTGTCGAATATTTCGGGAGCTACCGCCGGATGGCCGGGAAGGACCTGCCGGGCTGGATCATCGCCCTTGTCATCCCCTACCACGAGATCATGGGGGCCGTGGACCGAAACAACCTGGAGACCCTGCTGATCGGTCTCGCGGCCTTTTTCCTGATCCTCGTCTCGAGCGCCTGGATCTCCGCCCTCGTCTCGAAGCCCCTGCGGCGGATCGCCCTGGATTCGGAAGCCATCGGCCGTTTCGAGCTGGAGGCCCGGCCCCTCGAGCGCTCGCAGATCCGGGAAGTGGACCAGCTGATGGTGGCCACGCACGACATGAAGCGGGGCCTGCGCTCCTTCGGCAAGTACGTGCCGGCCGATCTCGTTCGTGAGATCCTCGCCTCGGGCGGCGAGGCCGAGCTGGGCGGCCAGAAGGCCTCCCTCACCATCTTCTTTACCGATATCGCCGATTTCACGACGATCTCGGAGCGCCTGGAACCCGAGGCCCTCGTCGATCAGCTCGGCGAGTACTTCGAGGCGATGAGCAGCGCGCTGAGGCAGCAGCCGCCGGGCACGCTCGACAAGTTCATCGGCGACAGCATCATGGCCTTCTGGGGCGCCCCCCTGCCCAACCCCGATCACGCCGTCACGGCCTGCCGCGCGGCGCTTTTGTGCCAGGAACGCCTGAAGGTGCTCCAGGAGAAGTGGAGCCGCGAGGGCAAGCCGCTGTTCCACCAGCGCATCGGCATCAATACGGGCGAGGTCATCGTGGGCAACATGGGAAGCGCCACCCGTCTCAACTACACCGTCGTCGGCGACACGGTGAACACGGCGAGCCGCTTCGAGGGCCTCAACAAGCTCTACGGAACCCGGATCATCATCGGCGAGAAAACCCGGGCGATCGTAAAGGATCAGTTCGTCGCCCGCCCCCTCGATCTCGTCTCCGTCAAGGGCAGCGCGAAAGGGGTCCGGATCTACGAGCTGATGGCCGAGGCGGCCGGCGCCGACGAGCGCACGCGCGCGATCGCCGCCCTGGCCGAAACGGCGCTGAATTTCTATCTCGAACGGCGCTGGGACGAGGCCGGTGAGTGCTGCAGGAAGATCCTGGAGCTCAACCACGGCGACGAACCCGCCCGCATCCTTTTGGAGCGTTGCCGGCTCATGCGGGAGAGCCCGCCGCCCGGTGACTGGAACGGCGTCCACCGCATCGAGAGCAAATAAACGGTTACGGTCTGCTGCCGGAATCGACTCGACCGGGATTTTTCCCGTGGCTTCAATACCCTGATGAAAGGAGATCACCCACCGTAATGCATCGAAGACGCTTCACCGCCATGGCCGCAGGCGCCCTCCTGATCGGCGCCGTCATGGCGCTTTCGTCCTGCGCCGCCAACCCCGTCAGCGGCAAGCAGGACTTCATGCTGATCAGCGAGCAGGAAGAAATCGACATGGGCCGGAAGGTCGATGCCTCGGTGACCCGGGAGTACGGCCTCTACGACGACCCGCGCCTCACCGCCTATGTGAACGACATGGGCCGCAGACTCGGAAAACTCTCCCACCGCCCGCAGCTCGACTACAGCGTCAAGATCCTCGATGCCCCCGTCGTGAACGCCTTTGCCGCCCCCGGGGGCTATCTCTTCTTCACGCGGGGGATCCTGGCCACCCTCAACAGCGAGGCGGAACTGGCCGGCGTCATGGGACATGAGATCGGACACGTCACGGCTCGCCACTCGGCCCAGCAGCTGAGCAAAGCGCAGGTGGCGCAGATCGGGATGATCATCCCCCAGGTGCTCGGTGTGCCCATCCTGTCAGGCCTGGCAGAGATCGGGATGGGGCTCTTCTTTATGAAATACAGCCGCGACAACGAGCGGGAGGCCGACTCGCTCTCCGTGGAGTACGCGACCAGGGCGGGCTATGATGCCTCGCAGATGGCGGGCTTTTTCGAGACGCTCCAGCGGATGGACCCGCAGTCGGACCGCAGCGGCATGCCGGCCTGGTTTGCCACGCACCCCAGCCCCGAAGACCGCGAAAAGGCCATCAGGGCCCAGTCGCAGCAGATGCAGAAACGCATGGGTTTGACGCGTCCCAAGATCGAACGCGGGGCCTACCTGAGGGCAATCGACGGCCTCGTCTACGGCCAGGACCCCCGGGAGGGGTACGTGGAGGGGGGCATGTACTACCACCCCACCATGCGCATCCAGTTCCCCGTGCCCGCCGACTGGAAGGTGAATGACACGCCGACGGCGGTGCAGATGTCGAGCAAGGATAAGAATGCCGTCATCCTCTTCACCGGGGCGCCCGGCAAATCCCCGGAGGAGGCGGCCCGCGGCTTCGTCTCGAAGACCAAGGCCCGTGTCCTGCAGAGCCAGTCCGTTCGCGTGGGCGGCTTGCCGGCCCATCGTCTCGTCGCAGATGTGCAGTCCCGCAACGGCACGATCCGGACCCTGTCCTATTTCATCCAGAAGTCCGATGTGATCTACACCTTCGGGGGGCTCAGCACGTCGCGAAACTACCCGCAGTACGAGAGTCTCTTCGAGAACACCATGAACCGGTTCGCGGAGTTGACCGACGCGCGAAGGATCAACGTCCAGCCGGACCGCGTCCGGGTGCGCCGCGTCGCGAAGGCCGACACCCTCGGCAATGCCCTCCGGGCCCTCGGCGTCCCGGAGAACCGCGTCAAGGAAATCTCGCTTCTCAATGGCGGCGAGCCCAACGAGCCGATCCCCCCGAACACCCTGCTCAAGGTCGTGGAGCGCGGCCGGTAAGGACACCGTTTTCAGCCCGTCCCCTTCATGCGGCATCGGGGCGCTTGAGAAATGCATCCACCTTGCTTCCCGCCTTAGCGAGTTTCGATGGACAGCTCGATTTTCTCAGCCGGTGGCTCCGCGGGGCTCCAGCGCAGCTTCCACCAGGAAACGCCTGTCCGCACGGGGAAAGCGGCGCCCTGCTCCCTGTACTCCGCCCAGGCGGAGAAATCGATCCACCAGTTCAGGGCCGCCTTGTAGCCCCAGAGATGAACCTTGCTGGCCACCCCGGGATGGGCGGCAAGGAGCAACTCGTAGACATCCCACGTGAGCTCTCCGCCGGGCGGGATCGAGTCTGCGGGCGTGGCGCGCCTCAGGGCCTCCGTTGCGTCATGGACAAGTCCCCGCTCCTCGGAGAGGGTTGCGTGCGGGGCAACTTCGGAGGCGGTGCCTCCGCCTGCATTGTGCAGCGAGAGGATCGCCCTGATACAGGGGATCTCCCGCCCCCCGGTGACCCGGAGCGTCGAAGGGACGGTCTTCAGGGTAAAGTCCAGGCTACCGGACATGGTGTTGCCCTCCCCTGTTGTCATGTCTTGTCCGGCGCTTCACCAAACCGGAACGTGTCCAGCCGGCCCTTCTCCAGATCCACATAGGCCATCGTGTTCCGAAAAAGGCTGCCGCGCCTGAGCAGGATTTTAAGCACTTCCATGGCCTGGAAGGTGCCGATGAGCGCCGCCGTCACGGCGGGAACGCCCAGGACGGCTTCCGGCCTGTCCGGGTCGGCCCCGCTCGCAGTTTCCCCATAGAGCTGCTTCACACACCGGCGTCGCCCGGCAGGATGGTCATGATCCTGCCTTCGAAGCCGGCCAGCGCCCCGTGTACCATGGGGATGCCCAGCCGGCCGGCTGCCTCCTGCATCAGCAGTCGGTCGGGCACATTGTCCAGGCCGTCGACGACGACGTCGCTGCCGGCAAGAATCCCGTCGATTACGCAGGCATCGATTCTCACGGGGTGAGCAATCACCCGGATGCCCGGGTTGATCGCCGCCACGGCCTCGACAGCGGCGCGGGTCTTCGGCTCCCCCAGGGTCTCACCCACACAAAGGGCCTGACGGTTGAGATTCGTTTCGTCGAACCGATCGCAGTCCACGACGATGAGAGTCCCGACGCCAAGGCGCGCCAGGAGCAAGATGACCTGCCCCCCCAGCCCCCCTGCGCCCACAACGGCAACCCGCGATTCGGCGAGCCTGAACTGCTCCGCGGCGGAGAGGATGTCCATGTTGCGGATGTAGCGATATGGGTAGACTCCGAGCTTGAGCGCCTCGCGGTAAATCTCGTGAAGGGCAACCCCGCACTGCCAGGCAATCTCGCCGGCAGTGCGGTCTTCCAGGATCTCCGTCTCGCGGCCCGCCGGGTCCGTTATTTTTTTTGCACGCTCACGAATCCGGTCCTGAATGTCCGAACTCATCGGCCCGCCCCCCTCTTTCCCCCTCGTCTGATTCCGTTTGAGGAAATCCCCGCAGTCGTATATGCTTGATTCGAGGTTTGATGAAATCATGAAAGTCGAACTCAACCTCTACGCATCCCTGGCCCGCTTCGTCCCCCGCACGGGGCCCCTGGAGGTCGGCGAGGATACCACGATCCTGGGGCTGCTTCGGCGTCTCGACGTGCCGCTGGACAAGGTGAAGATCATCTTCCTCAACGGCATCCACGCCAGCGGCAACGAAACCCTCCGCGAAGGGGATCGGGTGGGGGTCTTCCCGCCCGTGGCCGGCGGCTAGGAAAAAGGCCCGAGGATCGAGGAAAATTTTTCACTAGCCACAAACCACTAGTCACTAGTCACTTTTTTCCCTCCTGAGCAATCGTAACTCTCAAGGTAACTCTCGCCTGCCCCTCGAGCCCTTCCAGATCCCCCAGGCCCCCGAGACATTCCCTCGGCAGTTCGCTGACGATCCGTGCAAGATCCCCGGCGCCGACCTCGATGCCGCGCTCGAGAAGCTGCAGCCCCAGTTCCCGCACGGCCATGCCGAAGAGTTTCACGGTGATGCGGCCCTGCGCGATTCCCTGCGGTGCCGCATCGTCCCGGTGCGTGATCCCGCTGCGCATGGGGGCGTAGTACCCGCCCCTTCGGAGCATCGCGCCCATCAGGCCCGGCATGGCAGGCGCAAGGGCCAGCGTCGCACCGTCCCGGATGCGGGCCCCGTCGATGTCATCGACGGGCTTGCCGTCCAGGAAGACGGTCTGGATCCTCGTCTCGATGTACTCGTCGGTCAGGCCGAGCCCGTCGCGCAGTAGTGCCCGGATCGGGCAGCCGACGAGGACCCCGAGATCAAACCCTTTCTGCAGCAGCGGGAAGAAACAGGCAATCCGGTCCGCCGGTACGGTTATGCACAGCATGCCTGATGCGCCGGCACCGGCGAGGTTCGGTTCCGTCATGGGCAATAGACACGCTCCCCTCTTCCCCTCCCGCCGGAGACTGAGTTGCAGTCCTCTTTGGTCATTGCGAGCCACGGACCCCGGGTAGGCACGG
>DCVI01000017.1:0-35337 GCA_002327315.1 Syntrophaceae bacterium UBA2192
TTCTCCCTTATCAACCAGTCAACGAATCACGAGTTACAGCTGCGTAGCAGCTAATTGGGGACGCAGGGGGATTTTCCTGCCGTGAGGCCATGGCAGTTGATTGGTTGATTCGTCGACTGGTTTATTGGGCATCGGGGGTATCCTGAATCCTGAAGCCCGAATCCCTTCTTTTCTTCACTCAGACACTTCTTTCACTAGTCACCAGCCACAAACCACTAGCCACTACTTCCCACTGCTGCGAAGCAGCTGCTGTCTGCTTCATTCCCCGGCATCACTGCCGATCAGGAGCGCCACGGGAAATCGCTGCAGGATCCTGCCCACGGGGTATTTGCTTTCGAACACAAATTCCTCGCCCGTAATAGCATCCCTCCAGATCGACGGCATGCCATTGACAGGTGCAAGCCGCGTGTCCGCCCAGGAATCCAGCCCGAGGGGCAGATCTCCATCCTTCACCCGGGAAAGCAGCAGACGGGGCACGACGGTTATGGCCCAGTGCGGGCCTTTTCGCCTCGCAAAGGCAATAATGTTTGTCCGGCACCGCCCCCGGGGTAAAAGGGGGAGATACTCCCCCCTGCCGAACAACCCGGCAAAGCGCCGCCTGGCCGACAGCGCCCTCCAGATCAGAAACATCTTGACGCGGCCATCCTCCATGGATGCCAGCAGATCGTCGATGAGCGACTCTCGATCGTTCTGAAACCCGGCCTGAATGGCATTCAGCATCCCGCGGCGATGAATGAAATCCACGGGGCGCCGGTTATCGGGGTCCACGAGGCTGAAATCCCAGAACTCCGTCCCCTGATAGAAATCGGGGACGCCCGGCGCGGTCATCTTGATCAGCAGCTGGGACAGCGAGTTGAGCACGCCGAAGCGGGCGATGCGCCGCTGGAAGCGCAGAAAATCCGCGAGGAACCGGTTGTCCTCGCCCGGGGCGAGGATTGCCGCCAGAAACCGCAGGCAGGCCCCTTCGTAGTCGCCGTCGGGCTCGATCCAGGAGGTATGGCGCCTGGCTTCCCGCAGGGCCTTGACGGCATATGCCTTCACCCGGTCCCGAAATTCCGGCGTGTTGCCCTCGAAGGGGAATGCGCCGATTATCGTCTGATAGAATAGGTATTCGTCATTGCGATCCGGTGCGGGTTTCCCGTTGACCGGGGATTTGCTTCTGCGGTTGAGGCGGCTCCAATGACGGATCTGCTTTGTCCACGGGCCGGGAATCTCGGAGAGGACGTTGATCCTCGCGCGCGCATCTTCCCCCCGCTTGGTATCGTGCGTGGCCGTTGCGTTAAGACTGTGAGGCCACCGGTCGTTGCGTACCGCACAGAACCGGTGGAAGACCTGTGCGGAGATGCCGAAGCGCATGGGAAAGCCCCCCACCTCGTTGAGGGACAGCAGCCGGTTGTACACGTAGAGGAAGGTGTCCTCGACACCTTTGGCCGTCAGCGGTGAAGAGAGCTGCTGAAAGAGACCGCGCCAGGAATGAGCCAGGTCTGCGGCGCCGGCAGTTTTATCGGTGATGGATTCGAAAAGGGCTGCGATGAAGTCGATCTCCGCATCGAGACCGGGTTTTGTGTTGCGGGCCTCGGCAAGAGCTCTGTCTATGTAGAGGGGGTCGGCCTCCCGGATCACACCGCCATCGACGTACGTCCGGTACACGGGAAATGCAATCAGGACCTCCGCAAGGGCCTGACTGAGCCGGGAGCCCATGAAGTCCCGGCCCTCGATTGTGCCGGCGGCGATCCGCTCTGTGAGACGGAGCAAGCGCTCGAGCTCCCCGCGGAAGAGGGTGTTCAAAGCGAGGCGCTTCCTCTCCCGCAGAAGTTGCGCGGCGCTGCCCGCAAGGCCCGTGAATGAACGGTACAGCCGCTCCATCGGGCCGGCGTTTTTCTCGTTGACGAACAGGCCGTTCATGGCATTCAGGAAGTCGTATCCCGTTGTGCCCTGGACGGGCCATGCAGCGGGCAGATCCTCGCCATCGTCGAGGATCTTTTCGACGATGAGGTACATGCCGGGAAGGCGTTGCCTCATTTGCCCGAGATAGGCGGTGGGGTCGAACAGGCCGTCGATGTGGTCGATGCGAAGCCCGTCGATCAAACCCCGCTCAATGAGCCGGAAGATCAGGGTATGGGTCAACCGGAAGACATCGCCGTCCTCGATGCGCACGCCGATGAGATCGCTGATGTCGAAAAATCTCCGGTAATTGATCTGCTCTGCGGACAGGCGCCAGTGCGCGAGCCTGTAATACTGGATCGAGAGGACGGCATCCAGGGTAGCGAAGGACCCCGGGTTCCCCGGTGAGCCGTTCAATTCTTCGAGCCTCGCGTCGATCAGCTGCCGCCCTGCCCCGCCGGCATCGTAGAGCCCCCGGAGCTCCTGTTTCATCCGGGAAAATTCGTCATCCGTCAGGGAGTCGCCCGGCCGCTTGATGAGAGCCCGCAGGGAGGCGCTCACGCCGTGACTCTCGCGGTAGCCCGGCCCCAGGATCGCTGCGTAGGATTTCGCGTTCACGGGAAAATGAAGTCCGCCAACCTTCACGACAAAGCCCGATACCCCAAGGAGGATCTTCATCTCGCCTCTTTCGAGGCACTCGGCATAAGGCCGCCCCAGGAAGGGCGCCAAGAGCGGCTCCATGATACGCCCCCGGAGGCTCCCGCCGCCGGATTCCCAGTCGATGTCGAAGACGTCGGCAAATCGGGACCGGTGTCCCTTTTCGAGCACGTCGACAAGGTAGGGGTTATCGCAGTCATAGGCCATGTGATTGGGCACGACGTCCTGGATCCAGCCGATGCCGCGGTTCTTCAGAGACACGACCAGGGCCTCGAAATCGGCCTGCGTCCCCAGCTCCGGGTTGATCTCGTTGGGATCGACGATGTCGTAGCCGTGCGTGCTCCCCTTTCGTGCCTTGAAGATGGGCGAGGCGTACACGTGGGAGATACCCAGGCCGGCCAGGTAGGGGACAAGTTCCTTCGCGTCGCGGAAGCCAAACGAGCCGTTGAACTGGAGTCGATACGTGGCCCTCGGTATGTCCATTCATCCCCCCGTGTCATTGATACCGCTCACTTCGGGAGCCGTATGGCGAGCTTTTCACAGAGGTTGCGGAACAGCAGCAGCCATTGCCGCGACGGCTCGTCGCCCTCCTTTGCCTTTTGCTCCATCTCGATGAAGGTGAACATGCGGGTGGCATAGCAGACATTCTGTACCTGCCAGAGATTCACCGGGAACGGCACGAAGGAAAGCAGTTCCATTCCTTTTCCCAGCCTGCGCAGATGCTCCTGCTGCTGCGGCTCGCGCCCCACCTTCTCGGCCATCCGCTCCAGATTTTTGCGGAGGTTGAATTCCAGGACCGCCTTGTCGAGGGGGATTTCCTCCGCCTCGGCCTCTTCGAGAAAGCCCCGGATCCTGGGAACATCCGGATCCTCCTGCTGCAACAGACGGCTCAACGCGGCATTGACCACCAGCGTGGCCGCCGAGGAGAGCGCCTGCGGCGCCGGGATCCCCGCCTCCTTCATGAACCGCATGAACGGGCCGTAAGGCTTGGACAGCTGCCGGTACACCGCCTCGGCGTCCCGGAGGGGCTCGTCCAGGATGAGATTGACGATCGTGCGCAGCTCGTCCCGGAAGAGCGACTTGAGGGAGTAGATCGATCTCCCGAAATGCCTGTCCAGGAGGCTCAGCGTTTCAGGGAAGTCCGCCCGGTGAAAGGAGTCCAGCATCTCGCGCATCATGCCCTTGTAGGGCTTCTCCCCCAGGAACCCTCGGACGCCGCACCGCAGCGTGTGCTCCCCGAAGTACAGCACCGCGAAAGTGAGGCGCATGGACTCCCGCGTGATCTCCGACGTGACGAGCGCTCGTCCGGCGGTCATTCGAACCATCCCCGACTGGAGCGTCTGGAAGTCCTCGCGTTGTACCGCGTAGGAAAAGACGGCCGAATCCCCGGGATAGCGCTCGAAGAGGGAACTGATCGCGTAGTGGGCGCAGACCCTGGCGAGGTCCAGAAAGGCGGGTCTGACGAACCGCTCGTAGATGCTCTGCCCGTCGCCGTGCTGCGCGATGTTGCTCCGGGCCGGCTTGAGGCGCTCCAGAAACGGGCCCTCCATGCTCTCTCCCGTGACCTCGTCGGCCAGCTGGATGGCGCGGCCGGCATACTGGATGATCTGCAGGGTTTCAATGCCCGAAAGCTCGTCGAAAAACCAGCCGCAGCTCGTGTACATGAGCATGGCGTGGCGCTGCATCTCCAGGAGCTTGAGCGCCCGCACCCGATCATCGGCTCCAAGCCGGCGGCCGGCATGACGGGAAAGGAAAGGCTTCATGTCGTCGACCGACCGGTCGAGGATGAGCTGCACGTATTCCTCGCGGGCAATCCAGGGATCCTTGAACAGGGCGGCTCCCTCCCGCTCGAAGATCTGCGCCAGGCTGTCCCGAAGCCAGTCCAGGGCATTCCGGAGAGGCTCGCGCCACTGCTGGTTCCAGCCGGGCCGTCCGCCCGAGTTGCATCCGCAATCCCTGAACCACCGGTCGATGCCGTGGGGGCAGCTCCACGAGGATCGTTCTATAATTTCGACCTCCACGGACGGCGGGTGGAGCTCCAGGTACTCGCCATAGACGGTCAGGCGGACATCCTCGCGCGACTCGACGAGGTTGAGGGCGGAGGCCAGCGCCATGTCCCCGCGGTGGTGATGGTGGCCGTACGTCTCGCCGTCGGTGGCAATGTGGACGAGCCGGGGCTGGGAGTTATCGTCGGGAAAGCGGCTCAGGATCCGCTCCGCGAGGTTCTCGCCCCGCGCCAGCAGGCTGTCGAATGCCACGTCGTGGGCCAACTGGCCGTCATAAAAGAATAGCGCAATCGATCGGCCCGAGGCCAGACGGCAGACGTAAGCCGTCGTAGTGTCGATCGTTCCCGATGCGACATCCTGCCAGTCGCCATCGGGGCGGCGGATGCGCTTTGCCTGGAGAGGAGAGAGGATCGTGAAGAGGATTCCCTCGCCGGCGAGGATGTCGAGGGTCTCCAGGTCCACGGCCGTCTCGGGAAGCCACATCCCCTCGGGCATGCGGCCGAAGCGATGCTCGAAATCCCGGATGCCCCACTTCACCTGGGCCAGCCGGTCGCGGCGGTTGGCCAGGGGGAGAATCATGTGGTTGTATACTTGGGCGATGGCCGCCCCGTGCCCGGCAAAGTGCTTTTGGCTTTCGCGGTCGGCCTCCCGGATGGCTTCATAAACCACCGGCGCCGCCCTCGCCATCCAGGTGAGCAGGCTGGGGCCGAAGTTGAAGCTGATCCGGGAATAGTTATTGAGGAGCCCGACGATCCAGCCTTCGCCGTCCAGGATCCGGCTGACCGAATTCGCGGCGTAGCACTCGGCGGTTATCTTCTCGTTCCAGTCATGATAGGGGAAAGCCGAATCCTGCACCTCGACGGCTTCGAGCCAGGGGTTCTCCCGCGGCGGCTGGTAGAAATGGCCGTGTATGCATACATAGCGCGACATCAGGCACCTCCTTTTGCCGTGAGAAGCAGAACGACGGATTCACCGGGCAGGCTCAGCGTGCAGGCCCCTCCGGATTCGATGTTTGCCGGCACGGTACTGCCCGGGCCGCTCCAGCGCGTCTCCGCCGAGTCAAGGATTCGATCCCATGTCCCGGCCGGCACGGGGAGCGAAACCGAACAAGCTCCTTTGTTGAGATGCATGACGAGGACGGCCTCGCGCGGAGAGCCCCGATAGCGCACCCAGAGGACGCCCTCCTCGTCGAACCCCAGCACCTCAATCCTGTCCCTTTGCAGGCATCCCGCCTGCCGCAGCATTTTTCGCAGCCGAAGGACTTCCCGGTAGTAGGAGAGAAGAATCCCGTGGGATCCTTCGCTTCGCAGACCCCACCGGAGTTTGGCGGCAAGGAAGGTGGCCTCGTCCTGCGGGTCCGGGACCCGGCCGACGTCCTTCAAATCGGGAAACTCCGCAAGACGCCCTTGCCGGGTCGCCTCGATCAGATCGGCATCGAAGTGGCTGATGAAATAGGGAAAGGTTGCCGTCTCGCCATACTCCTCCCCCATGAACAGAAGCGGCGTGAAGGGAGACAGCAACACGGCGGCAGCGGAAAGCTTCAACGCCTCGAAGGAGGCCCGCTCGGCGACGCGATCCCCCCTGGCGCGATTTCCCACCTGGTCGTGGTTCTGGGAAAATACGATCAGGCGCTCGCCCGGCGTGTCCTCGAGAGGCCTGCCGTGTCGATGCCCGTGGAATACCGAATAATTGCCGTCATAGACGAAGCCGTGGCTGTAAACTTTTTTCAACTGGCCGAAGCGGCCGAAGTCGATGTAGTAGCGTTCCCGCTCGCCGGTCAGGATGGCATGGAGCGCGTGGTGGAAATCGTCGTTCCAGATCCCGTCGAGCCCGCAGCCGCCCCGCTCGACGGGACGGACGAATTGGGGAGTGTTGATGTTGCTCTCGGCGATGAGATGAACGGGTCTGCGAAGCTCGGCGGCCGCAGCGCGAGCGGCGGCCCCCAGTTCCTCAAGAAAGGGGCGCGCGGACACGTCGATGATGCCGTGAACGGCATCCAGTCGCAGCGCATCGAAGTGGAAGTCCCGCACCCAGGTCAGGGCGTTCTCGATGAAGAAGCGGCGCACTTCGTCGCTGCCGGGGCCGTCAAAATTAATGGCCTTGCCCCAGGGCGTCCGGCAAGCGTCGTCGAAGTAAGGGCCGAACGAGCCCAGGACGTTCCCCTCGGGGCCCAGGTGGTTGTAGACGACGTCGAGCACCACGGCGAGCCCCTTGCGGTGACAGGCGTCGACAAGCCGTTTCAGCCCGTCGGGCCCCCCGTAGGAATCCTGGACGGCAAAGGGAAAAACCCCGTCATAGCCCCAGTTTCTCGACCCCGGGAACTGGGCGACGGGCATCAGCTCCAGTGCCGTCACCCCCAGCTCCCTCAGGTCGTCCAAACGCAATGCGGCGGCATCGAAGGTCCCTTCGGCCGTAAAGGTCCCCACATGCAGCTCGTAGAGGATGTAGTCGCTCAGTGCAAGTCCGGTCCAGTTGTCGTCGCTCCAGTCGAAGCGCGGGTCGGTGACGCAGGAGGGCCCGTGGACGCCCTGCGGCTGGTGGCGGGAAGCGGGATCCGGCCGCTCGAGGTCCCCGTCGAGCCTGAACAGGTAGAGCGCTCCCGGAGCGATGCCCCCGGCGACGGCGTGATGGTACCCCCGCTTGCCGCGCTCCATGGGGATGATCCGTCCTGCAGGGGCGACGATCCGCACCTCGACCCGCTCTGCGTCCGGAGCCCAGAGCACAAAGGCGCACCGGCCCTCACCGAGGTAAGACGCCCCGAGGGAATGCGTTTCATCCATGCTGCGCTCCTGCTTTGAGAGAAACCGTCAGAGGGTGGCTGTCGTTTTTCTCCTCGCGGCAATCCGGTATAGATCCTCGTACTTGCGGGCCGCCTCCTCCCAGGTGAACCGTTTTGACATCGCCCGCCGCATCAGGGTCCGGATGGCTTTCCCGTTATGATAGTACGTGTGGGTCGCCCAACCGATCGTGTCGTACAGGGCTCCCGCCGTCGGTGCGTAGAACTTGAATCCTGTTCCCTCCATCGTGGTCTCGTTGAAGTTCTCAACGGTGTCGTCCAGGCCGCCCGTGGCGTGCACGACGGGCAGGGTGCCGTAGCGCATGCCGTACATCTGGGTGAGACCGCAGGGCTCGAACCGGGACGGCATGACGAAGAAATCGCTGCCGGCGATGATCCTATGGGCCATGGCGGGCTCGAATCCGATCCGGCAAACGAATTTTTCCGGGCGTGCGCGGGCGAGTTCTTCGAAGAAGACGTGCGACCAGGGCTCCCCCGCCCCCAGGATCACGAACTGCACGTCCAGCTCGAGGATGCGCGGCAGGACCTCGGCCAGCAGATCGATGCCCTTCTGCTTCACCAGGCGCGACACGAGTCCGAAGAGCGGAACGGACGTTTTTTCGGGCAGACCCAGCGTCCGCTGCAGGTCTTTCTTGCAGAGAATCTTGCCGGACAGATCGCTTGCCGAATACCCCGCGGCGATCATCGGGTCCGCCTCGGGGTTCCACTCG
This sequence comes from Syntrophaceae bacterium UBA2192, assembly GCA_002327315.1. Lineage (GTDB taxonomy): Bacteria > Desulfobacterota > Syntrophia > Syntrophales > UBA2192 > UBA2192. The sequence continues at coordinate 8,055 of DCVI01000017.1, forward strand.
TCGTAGTCCGCGCCGTTGAGGATGCCGGACAGATCGGCGGCCCGGTCCTGCACGACACCCTCGATCCCGTATGCGAAGGGCGGATGCAGGATCTCCCGCGCATAGGTCGGGCTCACGGTGTTGATGAGGGTGGCGTGAACCATCCCTGCCTTCAGAAGATTGACTTTGTCGAAGAACTCCAGCTCGCGGGAATGGAAATGCCCCCAGCCGATCCCGAGGACGTCCATGAGCGATTTGTCGAATACGCCCTGATGGAGCATGTTGTGAATGGTCAGGGCGCTCGCTGTGGCAGACAGCACCGCGTCGTCACGGTACAGGGTGTTGAGGAGTACGGGGATCGCGGCCGTGTGCCAGTCGTGGACGTGAATGACGTCGGGCCGCCAGTCCATGTGCCGGGCGATCTCCAGGGCCGCCCGCGAAAGAAGCGTGAAGCGCAGGTCATTGTCCGTGAACCCGTCGCCGTCATGGCCGTAGATGCCTCGCCGTGCAAAATACGGATCGTGCCCGATGAAAAAGGCCCCAACCTGCGATCGGGGCGTCTCGCCCTGCAGCACCGTGACGGTTGTCCGGCCCAGGACGCCCATGGGGACTTCGAGGGATGCTACGGGCCGCAGATCGAACGCTTCGCGGTCGATGGCTCCGTAGCAGGGCAGGACGACCCGCACGTCGTGACCTGCGGCGGCAAGCGCCCCGGAGAGCGAATAGAGCGCATCCCCCAGTCCCCCCGCCTTGGCGAAGGGCGCCATCTCTGCGGCGGCCATGAGTATGCTCAATGCAGTCATATTCGTTCCTCCCATGCCTTACGTCGCGGCCAGGACCATCTGCGCAATGGAAAAATAGATCACAAGCCCCATGATGTCCATGACCGAAGCGATCAGCGGGTTGCTGGCCACGGCAGGGTCGATGCGGAGGCGCTGCAGGATCACAGGCAGAATGACCCCGAGGAGGCTCGATGCGATGACGATGGCGATCATGGCCGTGGACACGATCAGGGCGATCAGGGAATCTCCCTTGAAAAAGCCGAGAAGCCAGCTTGCCAGGCCCATGGTAATCCCCAGGAGCGTCCCGATCCCGATTTCCCTCAGCAGGGCCTTGAGCCATTGCCCTTCACGGATGTCCCCTGTGGCCAGCGCCCGGATCATCAGGGTGGCCGACTGGTTTCCCGTGTTGCCGCCCGTGCCGATGAGCAGCGGGATGAAGAAAGTCAGCGCAATGGCCGAGTTCATCGTGTCTGCCTGGGCCGATAGAATGCCCGTCGTGACGACGCTGATGCCGAGCAGGGAGGCAAGCCAGGTAACCCGCTTGCCGTAGAGCGACAGAACGGAGGACTCCCGGTAGCTTGTCTTCAACGGCTTCACGGCGGCCGATTTCTGAAAGTCTTCCGTCACCTCCTCTTCGGCCACGTCGAACAGATCGTCGATCGTCACGATCCCGAGAAGAATGCCGCTTGCGTCCACGACGGGCAGGACCGTGATATCGTAGCGCTGGATGAGCTGAACCGCTTTCTCGCGGTCTTCGAGGGCTGAGATGCGGATGACCGACATTTCCATGATCCGGCCGATCCGCTCGGACGGCTCAGCGAGGATCAGACGCCGCAGTCCCAGGACCCCGAGGAGCTTCCACCGGGAATCGGTGACGTAGACGACGTTGATCGTCTCGCTGTCCCTTCCCTTGACGCGCACGTGCGCCAGGGCCTCCTCGACCGTCCACTCGGGCCGGACGGCGACGTAGTCCGGCGTCATGAGGCGGCCCACGCTCTCGTCGGGGTAGCCGAGAAGCTGCAGTGTTTCCCTGCGATCCTCGGCGGAGAGCAGGTTGAGCATCTTCTGAATGGCCTGACCGGGCATCTCTTCCAGAAATTCCGCCCGGTCGTCGGGGCTCAGACCGGCCAGGATCATCCGGGTCTCCTCCGTCGTGAGCGCCTTGAGGAGGTTTGTCTGCGTCTTGTCCGCCAGGTAGGAGAAGACCTCCGAGAGCATCTCCCGGGGCAGCAGCCGCAGGACGACGATGCGGTCCCTCTCGCCCAGCCGCTCGACGGTGTCTGAGATGTCCGGTTCGGGAAGCTCGACGAGCAGTTCGCGGAGATCGTCCCATTGCCGATTTGCGATCAGCTCCTCGATCTTCGGTTTGAGGTGTTCGAACGTCTTCGACATGCACCACCGCCTTTGCACAACAGGATCGCGACCTCCGCGGCGGTCGATTCCGGGGCGGCTTCCGCAAGCGATATGAGTCCATCATAGATTCCGGACACCGGCCGGTCAACCGTTAATCGGCCGTCACGGAGACGTCCGGGGCTAAAGATCGGGTTGCATCCGGCTCGCGAATCCGTTCTCTACCCTCGCGGGGAGCCCTGCGCGCGTTCGGCGAGGGCCGCGATGCGCTCCTCCAGCAGCGAAGACGAGCAGGTTTATCATTTCCAGATCGATGCCCCTGCTCGTCGAGAATCCGGTCGACCCCGAGCAGGCGCAGCACGACGCTCAGGATCAGGATAACGGCAAGGTTGGTGAGAATGAATAACACAACCCGTTTCATCGGCGGATCCTGCTTTTCCGGTCCGAATGGTTGCGGCTCCGGTCCATACGGATCATTCCCCCATGACGTAGGTGCCCGGTGCGTCACCGAGAGGGTTGTAGCCCTGCTCAGGACGGCCCATGGGGGAAGGCGCCGTCGGCCCCCCGGAGAGTTCCCCCAGCCAGGAAAGCCAGGCCGGCCACCACGACCCCTTCTGCAGCGGGATTTGCTCCAGCCAGGTGTCGGGGTCCATGTGGCGGTCTTGCTCCATCTTGGTCGCGATTCGGAACGAAGAGCGCTCGCTCGGCGGAGGGTTTACGACGCCGGCATTGTGGCCTCCGCTCGTGAGGACGAAGGTCACGTCGGTGTCGGCCAGGCGGTGAATTTTGTAGACGGAGCGCCAGGGGGACACGTGGTCCCTCTCGGTCCCGACGACGAACAGGGGTGCCCGGATGTCTCCCAGGGCGATCGGTTTTCCGCCGGCCTCGAAGCGTCCCTGGGCGAGATCGTTGTTCAGAAACAGACGCCTGAGGTAGTCGGAGTGCATCCGGTAGGGCATGCGGGTCGCATCGGCGTTCCAGGCCATCAGGTCGTTCATGGGGCGCCGATTGCCCATCAGGTAGTCGTGCACATAGCGTGACCAGACGAGGTCGTTGGTCCGCAGCATCTGAAAGGCCCCGGCCATCTGCCGGGCGTCCAGGTACCCCTGATCCCACATCATGTTCTCCAGAAACATCACCTGGGACTCGTCGATGAAAAGCGCCAGTTCCCCGGGCTCTGTGAAATCCGCCTGCGCAGCCATCAGCGTGACGCTCTTCAGCCGTTCGTCCCCGTCCCGGGCCATGGCGGCGGCGGCGATCGTCAGAAGGGTGCCGCCGAGGCAATAACCCGCGGCGTGGATTTTCTGCCCGGGGACGATGGCCGACACGGCATCGAGGGCCGCCTGGACGCCGAGGGCCCGATATTCCTCCATCCCGAGATCGCGGTCCTCCGGCCCGGGGTTTTTCCAGGCGATCATGAACACGGTGTGTCCGTGGTCGACGAGATGCCGGACCAGGGAATTGTGAGGGGAGAGGTCCAGGATGTAGTACTTCATGATCCAGGCCGGCACGATCAGGACCGGCTCGGGGCGAACGCTCTCCGTGGAGGGCGCATACTGGATCAGCTCAATCAGCCGGTTGCGGAAAACGACTTTGCCGGGCGTGACGGCCACGTTTCCCCCGACCTCGAAGGCCTCGGCGCCCGCCGGCTTCTTTCCGAGAACGTCCCGGCCCCAGTCGTCGAGCAGGTTCATGGTCCCGCGGGCCAGGTTTTCCCCCCTCTGCTCGACGGTGGCGCGCAGAAGCTCGGGGTTCGTCCAGAGGAAATTATAGGGGGAGAAGATATCGAGCACCTGCCTGGTTGCAAAGGAGACCATGTCCTCGTGGCGGCGCGAGACCCCCTGGACCCCGGTGGTCGCGTTGTGCCACCACTGCTGCAAAAGCAGGAAGGACTGCCAGGAAAGATTGTAGGGCCAGCGCTGCCAGTCCGCGCCGGAAAAGCGTCGGTCCTGGGGAAGCGGTTCGATGCAGGGAGAGGCCGCTTGATCCCTGGCATAATCCCACAGGTGAAGCGAAAGACGAAGGGCCTTGCGGACCGCCTTCTCCCCGAGCTGTACCTGCTTGCCCGGCGAAAAGGCAAGGTGCATCAGCCAGTCCAGGTAGGCAAACAACAGGGACGCCGGCGAGAGGCCGTGCGTGAGACGCCCCAGCCCCGCGTTGACCACGCGGTCCAGATTGGACCCTGCGGCCTCTGTCGTGAATGTTCGTTTCGTTTCCATCGAGTTCCTCCTCTTCGTTGCGTGTTTTCCCTGCGTCCGGCCCTATGCCGGCTCAGGCGGGTTCGGGCAGGTCGATGTTGAGCGTCCCGCCCGGCATGAGGGCGTAGCGCTCGTCGAGGTAGCCGATCATCACTTCGCCGTCTTCGGCCGACTCTCGCGCGATCGTGATCGCACGGGGCTTGGCGACGACCTCGAGCCGGCTGCCCCGAACCTGGAGTTTCATCCGGAGGTGGCGCAATTCCGCAGGGATTCGGGGGTTCAGGTGGACGGCGCCGTCCCGGAACTCGAGCCCCGTGTAGCACCTCTGGATCAGGTCCACAGTCCCGGCCATGGCCCCGAGATGAATCCCCTCGTGGGTGGTGCCGCCCTGGATGTCCGAGATGTCGCTCTCGAGGGCCTGCTTGAACAACTTCCAGGATTCGATACGGTCCGACCGGCTGAGGACCCAGGAGTGGACCACGTTGCTGAGCGTCGAGCCGTTCGATGTCCGCTCCAGGTAGTAGTGGATGTTCCGGGGGATCGCGGCGGGATCGAAGTCGTACCCCATGGCCGAGAAGAGTTCCTGAAGCTGCTCCGCCGAGAAAAGGTAGAAGAGCATGAGCACATCGGCCTGCTTGGAGGCCTGGTAACGGTTCGGCGAGTCGCCCTCGGCCTCGAGAATCCGGTCGAGGCGGTGGATGTCGCCGTACTTTTTCCGGTAACCCGCCCAGTCGAAGGGTGCCAGCCGCTCGTAGCCCTCGAACTGGCTGATGATGCCGTCGTCGTGAAAGGGCACCTTCATTCTCACCGGAATCACGCCCCAGAGCTTGACCTCCCGGTTCTCGAGTTTGATCTTTTCCCTCAGTTCCCGCAGGGCTTCCGGGCCTAGGAGATCCATGACGCGAAGGGCCGTCCGGAACACCCAGGCGGTCATGACATTCGTGTACGCGTTGTTTTTCAGACCCGGCTCCGGGGCATCGGGGTATGCCTCGTGATATTCGTCGGGGCCCACGACCCCGTGGATCTCGTAGCGGTTCTCTCTCGTGTCGTAGGAAGTTCGGTGGGCGAGCATCCGGGCGATCTCGAAGATGACTTCCGCCCCGAAGCTGCGCAGGAAGGCCCTGTCCCCCGTCATCGCGAAATACTGCCAGATGTTGTAGGCGATCGCCGCATTGACGTGGAGCTGAAGGCGGGAATGATCGGGAAGCCAACGCCCGGAGCGGGGGTTGAGGCGCAGCGTCTGCGTTTCCTCCCGGCCGTCGCTGCCGCTCTGCCAGGGGTACAGGGCGCCGCGCAGCCCCGCGCCCTCGGCGGCCTTCCGGGCCCCCTCGAGACGCCGGAATCGGTACAGCAGCCGGGAGCGGGCGACTTCGGGGAAGCGCAGATTCAGAAAGGGAAGGATGAAGAGCTCGTCCCAGAAGATGTGCCCCCGGTAGGCCTCCCCGTGCCAGCCGCGGGCAGGGATGCCCACATCGAGATCGACGGTGTTCGGAGAGGCAACCTGCAGCAGGTGAAAGAGGTGAAGGCGCAGAACCATGCGGGTGCGCTCATCGGCACCCAACTCCATGTCGCAACGCTCCCACAGATGCCGCCACGCGAGTTCGTGACTCTCCAGCAACGCTTCGAACCTCTCGGCCTTCCCGGCATCCTCGCAGGCGTTCAGGACGGTCTCCGAAATGGCGGGGTCCCTCGATGTGCGCAGACCGATCACCTTCTCCACCGAAACGGCGTCCCCCGATGCCATCTCCATGAAGAGATCCTCCGCGATGTACCCCGGGGCCGTGTCGACCCGGCGGCTTTCGTCCCTCTCCCCTTCGCGGGTGAACAGCCGGGTCCGGGCGGCCTGCGCCACATGGAGAAGCGACTGGTTCGTGCGCACGAGGAGAAAAGGGATGGATCCCTCGCTCATGCCGGAACGCACCGGCTCGAGGTGCCGGCTGTTGAGTTTCCGGTAGCGCTCGACACCGTCGTTGACGACGGTGCCGTCCAGGGACGATCGGATCTGGAGATGGCCGGCCCAGTTCACGGCGGTGATCCGCGTCTCGAGGGCCGCCACGTGCTTTCGGTTCATGTGAACGAGGCGGCGGCTCTCGACGACGGACTCGCGGCCGCTGCGGTCCCGGAAGTGGAATGACCGCGAGAGAAGCCCTGTCTTGAGGTGCAGATCCTGGCGGTACGTCAACAGGTGCACGGAGTGGATGTTGAACCAGTCGTCGTCGCCGATCCGGAAATTCAAACCCAGCCAGTTGGGCATGTTCACCAGGTCCTCATTCTGCACGACCCTGCCGGAAATGTCGGTCTCGAGCCGGTTGTACCCGCCGGCGATATAGGTCCCGGGGTAGTGGATCCCGTCGGCCCGCGACTCGGGAGCCGCCCCCCGGGTGAAGAAAAACCCGTTGCCCAGCGTGCAGAGGGCCTCGCGAAGCTTCTCCTCTGCGGGGTTGAAGCCGGTGTAGGTCAAGGTCCATTCAGGCATGGGGAGCGCCTCCCTTCGCGATCTCGAGAATCATGCCCAGAAAATCACGCACCTCGTCCGGGTTCCGCAAGGTATAACGAGCCTCAGTCGGGCCGACCTGATCCCGCACGACGACGGCAATGCCGCGTCTACTGAGAGCACGGAATGCGTCCTCGTCGGTTACATCGTCACCGATGAAAAGGGGCAGAACGTCCTTCCCATCGAGACGGAGCTCGCGCAGCAGAAAGAGGACCGCCTCGCCCTTGTTCCACTCAAGGTCGGGCTGGAGCTCGAAGACTTTCTTCCCGTATGTCTTTCGCAGCCCTTGGTGGCCGTCGGCGACTTCGTTCACGGTCTTCTCCACGGCGCTCACCTCCTCGTCCGCGACGAGTCGGTAATGGACGGCGATGGAGAAGCGCTTGCGCTCGACGAGGCAGCCGCGTATGCCCCTCAGCCCGTCCTTTAGCGCCCGTTCCGCAGCATCCAGGGAGGGGAGGTAGGCGCCTGCCGCTTCGTGCTCAACCTGCAGACCACCGGGACCCGTGATTTCGAAGCCGTGGCTGCCGGCATAGATCAGGGAGTTGATGCCGACGAGTTTCCGGATGTCCCGCAGGTCCCTTCCGCTGACTATGGCCACGGGATAGACCTCGGCCAACTCCGCGATCGACCGACGCGCATCGTGTGACAGAAGCGCCCGATCCGGCGTCTCGACGATGGGCGTCAGAGTGCCGTCGTAATCGAGAAAGATCGCAAATCGCCTTCCCCGGGCTTCAGCCAGGATTGCCTCCCGGCTGTCGAGCGCCGAAGGAAGGCTGTCGGCGGCAATCCCCTGCAGTGGAGCGGACTCGCCGACGGAGAGTTCCGAAAGGTCGGCGATGACGATTTCCGCGCCGCCGCCGCGCAGAAGCGCCTCCTGCCTTTCCCCCCCGGTGAGCCCCACGACGAGGCCGAAGCCCCCGGCCCTGGCCGCTTCCACCCCGGCCAGGGAGTCCTCGACGACGGCGCAGTGCCGCGGTTCCACGGCCAGGCGTGCCGCCGCCTCGAGAAAGATGCCGGGGTCGGGCTTCCCGGGAATGCCCAGGCGTTCCGTGTCGAGGCCGTCCACCTTGGCGTCGAACCGCTCCGCGAGCCCCACCGCCTCGAGAATGGCCGTGCAGTTTTTGCTGGCCGAAATCACGGCGCACCGGTAGCCGTGCCGCTTCAGTTCTTGAAGAAGCCCGGCCAGCGAGTCGGCGATTTTCACGCCTTCGTCCTTAATGCATTTCTGGAAAAGCCTGTTTTTCCAGTTGCCCAGACCGTAAAGCGTTTTCAGGCCCGGGGGGTCCGTGCCGCGTCCCTCGGGCAGGAGAATGTTGCGAGACCGCAGGAAGTCCCGGACGCCGTCGATACGGGGTTTGCCGTCCACGTAGAGGCGGTAGTCCTCCTCGGAGTCGAAAGGGCTGAGGAGGTGGCCTTCCTTCTCGCCGCCGGCTCTTCCGTCCATGGAGAGAAAGGTGTCGAACATGCTCTTCCAGGCCCGGGCGTGGAGCGAGGCCGTGTCGGCAACAACCCCGTCGAAATCGAAAATGACGGCGTCGAATCCCTCGCGCGTCAAGATGGTTCCCTGCTCCTTCTGCACGTTATCCCCCCTGGTCATCGAAGTAAAAAATCGTTACCCCCCCCCCGGAATGAAGTCGCCGTCATCCCGTCGATGCGCCCGACAGGATGCAACGGTGGAGACGCTCCACATCGTCCCTCCGGCAAAGTTCCGATCCCGGCGTCATGACCGCCGCGGCGCCTGCAGCAAGGCCGAAGAGGACGGCGTCGCGGATCGGCCTGCCCTGCGCCAGGCTCAGGACGACCCCCGCCACGGTGCTGTCGCCAGCCCCCACCTTGCTGCGCACCGGCACGACCGGGGCCCGCAGGCGCTCGGTCCCCTCCCGGGTGGCCAGCAGAACCCCTGCGGCCCCCAGCGAGAGCAGGACCACCTCGCAGCCGCCCTCACGAACGAGCGACAGGGCGAGTGTTTCCTGCTCGGTTTCGTCCCGCGGTTCGCGGCCGACCAGGTCGATCAGCTCCCGGTAGTTCGGCTTGATGAGATAGACCGGCTCCCGGACGGCCTGGCACAGAGCCTCCCCCGAGGTGTCCACGACGACCCGGGCATTCAGTCTCTTCCCGGCGCGAGCCAGCCGCGCGTAGAAGTCCTCCGGCACACCCGGCGCGAGGGCGCCGCTGCCGACAAGGTAGTCAGGCCGGGGGTCGAGTGCGAACAGGGCATCGATCAATCGACCCCACTCCTCTTCGCGAATCGTCGGCCCCGGCATCCCGAAGCGATATTGCTGGCCCGTCGATTCCTCGAAGATCATGAAACTCTCCCGCGTCGGTTCCTCGATCGGAACCGTCCGGTGAGGAACCCCCTCCCGGCCGAGCAGTTCCTGGAAAAAGTGCCCGGTATAACCCCCGCCGGTACAGAGGGCAAGCGATCGTCCGCCGAGTCGGGCAATGACCCGGGAGACGTTGATCCCCCCGCCCCCCGGCTCGTAAACCGGCGTCCCACACCGCAGTTTGCGGTCGGGAACTACCCGAGAAACGGACGCGCTGATATCCAGCGCCGGGTTGACCGTGAGTGTAACAATCGATTTCACGATTCCGTTCCTCCGTGATCACGCTTGAAGGGTTCGGTTTTGTGACGTGCTTCCGGTCTGCGGCGGACGCGCCGCCTGTTCACGAAGCGGCGGGAACGAGCAGAACCGGCACGGAACTGTTCTGAGCGACGCGCTGAGCGACGCTGCCCATGAACAGGTGTCCGATCGCCGTCTGGCCCCTGCTTCCCATGACGATCAGATCGATCTTTTCCCGTCCGGCGACATCGAGGATCTGTTCGGGGGCTTTGCCCTTCAGGATCAGAATCTCGCAGGGCGTGTCCGCGGGACACTGCGCCGTGTAGCGCTCCTTGAGCGCCTGATCGACCTTTCCGCGGATCCCCTCGTCGATCCGGGTGCGGAGCTCCGGGGTGACGAAACTCGTGTACTCAGGGTCATCGAAACCGCCGGACACCACGTGCGTCACGACGATGCGGCTTCCGCCTGCACGGGCGATGGCGCAGGCATACCCGAAGGCCTGATCGGCGCTTGCCGAAAAATCAGTGCAGAACAAGATCTTCTTCAGAGCCTTTACGTCTTTCATGGCTGACCTCCTTTCGTGTTTCCTGCATGAACGGATGGAGCGACATTTCTTCTTCCCGGCGACCCGGCTGCCTGCGCCCGGGAGAAAACCGCGGAACGCCCGGCAGGTTGCGGGATCAGCCGGACCCCTACACCGTCAAATGCCTTCTGTTGCGTTCGTCTTCGTCCTGTATGGCCTGGAACTCCCGGTCGGCGATTTCCAGAAGGCCCGCCAGGGCCGCCAGGCGGCGGCGCGTGGAGGACGGCATCGCCCGGACGGACTTGTACTGGGTGTCGTGCTCGATCTCGGCCCAGGCGTGTTGGAGGATCGTCCGGACCTGGATCTCGGCAACGAGCCCCCCGAATCTTTCCCGATCGGGCCTGTCGGCCTCCTCGGGTGGCAGCTCCACCAGGTAGTGAACACTACGATACCCGAATCGCCCGGAGGCTTGCAGCATCTCCGATTTGTTGTCCTTTTCGAGCACGAAGAACCGCTCCCGGATGATCGCATCGATCTCAGAGACGGTCCGGGGGAAGAACGTGATGACCCTCACGGCGGCCAGATCCGTCACCCACCGCAGGGGGTCCTCAACCGCGTAGGAGGACCGTTTCGGTTCGAACATTCGTAACATCTTTCTCTCGACGCTCTCGGCCGACTTGGCCCGCGCCTCGATGGAGTGGATCCGGACGGCCCGCTCCCGCAGTTTGTCGGTCAGAATCTGCCGAACGAGCCTGGAAAAACCCTCGTAGGTCGGCCGGAGCGATTCATAACGCTGCAGGGCCTCGGGAATCGACTCCCGGGCACCGGACATGCGGGGTTCGGCGATCCTCGTGTCGCAAATCTTCAGGGTCTTCATGGTCAACCTCCTTTGGCACCGGACGGGTGCATCGCGGCGTGTGTAGAGCGCTCCCTCATCCATTTCTCCGCGCCGACGACCAGGGAAACGGCGATGGAAGCGGCAACGATGGCGGCCCAGTCGGCAGGCGCCACGGGCGCGCTGTGGAACAGGGTGTTCATCCAGGGATGGTAGGTGTAGAAGAGCTGCAGCAGGACCGTGGCGGCCGATCCGCCGATGACCCAGGGGTTCGAAAACAGGCCCAGGCTCCATATCGAGTACCGCAGGGAACGGCAGTTGAAGAGGTAGAAGAGCTCGATCATGACGATGACGTTGACGGCGACGGTGCGCGCCTCGGCGAGATTGGCACCCCCAGCCTTTTTGTGCAGGAACAGCGCGAAGACGGCCCCGAGCATGAGAAGGCTCACCAGGATGATCCGCTGGATCAATACCCCCGTCAGGATCGGGCTGTCGGGCTCCCGCGGGGGTCTCATCATGACATCGGCCTCCTTCGTTTCGAAGGCCAGCATCAGCCCCAGCAGCAGGGCCGTCGTCATGTTGATCCACAGGATCTGCACCGGCAGCACGGGCAGGGCCACGCCCGTTCCCGCCAGCACGGAGGCCATGATCACGAGGGCCTCGCCCCCGTTGGTCGGCAGCGTCCAGACGAAGAACTTTGTCAGGTTGTCGAAAATGCGGCGCCCCTCCTCGACGGCGGCCTCGATGGTGGCGAAATTGTCGTCCGTGAGAACCATGTCTGCGGCCTCCTTGGCTACTTCCGTTCCCGTAATGCCCATGGCGATCCCGATGTCGGCCTGCTTCAGGGCAGGGGCGTCGTTGACGCCGTCGCCCGTCATGGCGACCACCTGGCCCCGGGCCTGCAGGGCCTCGACGAGCCTGAGCTTCTGCTCCGGGGCGACACGGGCGAAGACCTTGGCCCGGCTTGCCACGTCGATCATCTCCGCGTCGGAGAGTTCCTGCAGCTCCCGACCGGTAACGGCGATGTCCCGGCCGCTGTCGACGGACGGGTCGGTCAGGCCGAGTTGGGCCGCAATGGCCGAGGCCGTTATGGCATGGTCGCCGGTGATCATCTTGACCGACACCCCAGCCGTCTTGCACGCTTCGATCGCCTTCATCGCCTCCTGACGGGGCGGATCGATCATGCCCTGCAGCCCCAGGAAGGTCAGACCCGAAATGTCGTCCGACGACCCAAAGGCCCTCTCCTGCGCCGGGAACTCCTTCCGGGCGAAGGCGAGCACCCGCAGACCCTCCCCCGCCATGGCCCCTGCAGCCTCGAGAACGGCATCCCTGTCGAGATCGCCCGCGGCCCCGTCACGGGTAAGGGCCTGCGTGCTCTGCTCGAGGACCTTCTCGACGGCTCCCTTGACGTAGGCGACGGGCGGTTTCCCCTCGCCCGGGTCGTGTAGCGTAGCCATATAGGCCCTCTCCGATTCGAAGGGGATGACGTCGGTCCGGGGCCAGGCGTCCGTCTCTTCCCCCTTCAGTCCCGCCTTCGCGGCGGAGACGATGAAAGCTCCTTCCGTCGGGTCGCCCTCGACCAGCCAGCGTCCCTCTTTTTGAACCAGCCTGGAATCGTTGCACAGAAGCCCCGCCCGGAGGCACTCCAAAAGGGCCGGAGACGAGGCCGGGACCGCCGGCGACCCGTCGAAGCGGATCTCGCCTTCCGGCAAGTAGCCGCTTCCGGTGATCTCGTAGAGATCCCCGCCGGCGAGGACTTTCTGCACCGTCATCTGATTTTCGGTCAGGGTGCCCGTCTTGTCCGAGCAGATGACGGTCGTGCTCCCCAGCGTCTCGACGGCGGGAAGCTTGCGGATGATGGCGTGGACGTCGGCCATTCGCTTGACGCCGATGGCCAGGGTGATCGTGACGGCGGCGGGCAGCCCCTCGGGGATGGCACTCACCGCAAGGGCCACGGCCGCCATGAACATCTCCAGGGCACTGTGCCCGACGAGCCACCCTGCGAAGAACATCACGGCCGAAACCGTAAGGATGACGATGAGGAGCACCCGGCTGAAGTGGGCGATCTTCTTCGTCAGGGGCGTCGAGATCTCGACCGCCTCGGCGATGAGGCCCGAGATGCGGCCTGTTTCCGTCCCGTCGCCCGTGGCGACGGTCACGCCGCTTCCCTGGCCGAAGGTGACCAGCGCCCCCGCGTAGGCCATGTTCCTCCGGTCGGCCAGGACCGTGTCGGGGGGCAGAACGTCGACGGTTTTGGCGACCGGGACGGATTCCCCCGTCAGGGCCGATTCGTCGATCTGGAGCTCCCGCGAAACGAAGAGCCGCAGGTCCGCCGGCACCTTGTCGCCCGACTGCAGCAGGACGATGTCGCCCGGCACCAGTTCCGCGGAAGGGATGGTGAACGTCGCGCCGTCACGCACCACGACCGCCTGGGTGGTCATCATCGTCATGAGGGACTCGATCGCCCGCTCGGCCTTCGATTCCTGGAGAAAGCCCACGACGGCGTTGACGAGGACGACACCGAAGATGACCGAAGAGTCGACCCACTCGCCGAGGGCCGCCGTCACTCCTCCCGCGGCGATCAGGATATAGATCAGCGGCTGGTGGAACTGCAGGAGGAGCCGCACCAGGGGGCCGGTCTTCTTCTTCGCCGTCACCCTGTTAGGGCCGAAACGCGCCCGTCGATCCTCTACCTCGGATGCCCCGAGACCCCGTTGCAGATCCGATGCGAGCGCGCCGGCCGTTGCCTCCGGCGGATTGTGATGCCAGGCTTTGTCGGGGATGTTTTCCAACATTCACTTGCTCCCTTCATGCATGTGTTCGGTGGAAGAGTCTGTTGCGGATGTCTGCGGCCGGGACGATGTTCGGGATGAAACAAGACAGGCCATGATTTTGCCGGGCGGAGAATACCGGGCTTCTCCTGTTCCGACTGATCGATGAATGGCCCCGATGAGATCCATACATCGGTGACAAAAAGGACCGCAATCCGATTGACATCAGATGGCGGCCCGACCATTTGAAAACCTCCGGGATCATCGTCCCGGACCCGTTGGCGTTTATTCCGATGGGATGAAACCATAACAGACTGGGGCCCGCCTGTCAACCCTTTCCGGGCTTCTATCGAAATTTACGCTTTAAATTCAGCTTGATAGCTCACGCGAGATACCTGGTTCCCTCACGTGTTGTCCATCTCGACGGCCTCGCTGATCCGGTCTTCGAAGTCCGGGATCGCGGCGTTGACGCGGACCCATGCGGCAAGCATCGGGACGCCCACGGGGTCCTTGATGAAATCGGCAATGGCATTCCGGATCGAGCCGACGAAGGACTCGACAGCCTCGATCTCGGCGTGACGGTCATAGGTGAGGCCGTTGATGAGCGACAAGGCGTGGTATTTCTCGATGGTGACCCGTGCCTCCTGCATGTAGGCCGTCAGCATCGTCCGGAAAAATGCCTCGCTCAGGACGATCCCGTCCTGGGTGAGGACCCGGAAGAGAGCCCTCGCGATGTCCCCGGCCATGCGCAGCAATCCCTCGTTGGGCTTTTGCTTTCGGAGCACCTGGTGCTTGTGCTCGTAGGTCTCCGCCAAGTCCACCTGGCAGATCCGATTGATCGATGCCCTCTGGTAAACCTCGCTCAGCAGCGATACCTCGAGCCCCCACGTGGGCGATATCCGGATGCCTCTCGCAAGGCTCGAGATGAAGGCGAATTCCCCCGACAGGGCATAGCGGAAGTTGTCCAGGAAGGACAGGAATGGATTGAACCCCAGAATGCGGCGCAACGTCCGGATCAGGGGCGTGTAGAAGAGCCTCGTGACGCGGCCGAAGAGCTGGCCTGTCACGCGGGCGTAGTAGCCCTTGCTGAACTCGAAATCCAGGGCCGGGTGCGCCACGGGGTAGAGGAGCCGCGCCAGCATCTCCCGGCGGTAGTTGACGATGTCGCAGTCGTGCAGGGCGACGGCGTAGACATCCCGTTCCGAGAGGATGCTGCCGAGGCTCATCCACACCGAGCGGCCTTTGCCGGGGTGATTCATGGAAAAATCGTTCCGCATCAACTCCCGGTAGAGCTTCTTCATCCTCGGACCGTCGTGCCAGACGACCCTCACATCGGCCTTCAGCACGGACATGTACTCCCTTGCCTTTTCGAACTCCGTTCTGCCGGCCCGGTCGAGGGAGAGAACGATCTTGTGCAGGTAATCGACACCCTTCAGCTCCTCGATGATCCGGGGCATGGCGGGGGTCTCGAATTCCGAATACAGCGCGGGCAGCAGCAATACGAGCTTGCGGCGCCGCGCAATGGCCTTGAGCTCCGCCTCGAGTTCCCCGACGGGGCGCTCCCGCAACTTTTGCAACGTCGTGATCATGCCGTGCTGCCAGAAATCAGCCATCGTGCACCTCCTCGTTCCAGATCTTGATCAGGTAGTCCTTCATCTTTTCGAATGCCAGGGCGTGGGCCTCGAAGAGTCGCTCCGCCTCTTGGGGGCTCTTGTCCCGCACCTCGTTGATGAGGCTGGCCACCCGCGCGTTGTAGAGCGGAACCATCGTGTCGAGTACTTTGAAGCGCTGCCGCGGGGTCGCGTGGAAATAGCGGGCGTAGCGGTAGACAATGCGCACCCACGTCTCGACGGGCAGATGAAAGTCCTCCCGGCGTGAGATCGAGACGAGGCCCCGGATGACCTCGAGGTCCCGCTCCTCGATGATTCGCTGCCAGACGCCCGAGAAATTCGCCCAGCCCGTCCGGAAATAGTCGATGAGCCCTTCCTGGTCGATCTCGAAGGAGGCCGGCTCCTGCTCGAGCTCCTCGCCCAGAACGGGGACGTCATGGGATCGCCCGACCTTCTGCCAGTGCTCGGCGTTCGTTTCCATGAGCTGGAAGATCGTGCCCACGACCTGGCGGAACATGGGCCCCAGGTCCGCCCCGGGGTCCTTTTCGCCGTGCACCTTGATGCCCAGCCTCGCCTGGCAGAGTTTGAAGCCGCCCACGATGGCCGTTGTCGTCATCCAGACGTCGATGCCAAAGCGGGCGACGTCCGTCTCCCAGACGTCCTGGTCGAAGTAATATTTTGCCAGTTTCTGGGAGATCCCGAAGTCACCGCCGATGGGCTGGCGAACGCGGGCTCCGTAAAGCGCCCGTGTGAGGTTGTATGCGATCGTGTTGGTGATGGTGCCGTCGAGCTTGTAGCGCCGGTAGAAGGGCGCAACAAAGTCGTATCCCTTGAACACGGGGTCCAGGATGTTGTGGACCCACTTGGGCTTGATGGAGACGAGGTCGGAGTCGAAGACGGCCACGGCCTTCGCCCTGAGAAAATTCGCCACTTCGAACGCGGCCCGCAGGCCTGATCCCTTTCCGGGCACACCCCGGTAGATCGTGACGATCTTCTTGATGTGGTAGGAGTGGATCTGTACGAGGTTCGCGATCTCGCGCGAGTCGTCCGTGGAACCCCCGTCGGCGACCAGGATGACGGCCTTGGCGTCGGGATAATGACGCTCGAGGCCCTCGGCGATCGTCTGGATCACGTGCACGATGGACGACCCGCTGTAGTAGGAGGGGATGCCGATGACGATGTCGGCGTAGCGGAGCTTCTCGATGGTCTTTCGCGCATGATCCCTGAGGGTCGTCGAGAACCGGGTTGCGGTCGTCACGGTCATCACTGCCTCCTGTTTCGATTCAGCCGGTTACGGCCTTCAGCCCTTCGAGGATGCCCATGACGGCTTCTCCCCACCCGAGGCTTCCCGGGTACGGCGCCTTGAGCAGGTTCGGCAGGATCAGTTCCTCGTAACGGCCGTCCGGGTGAGGCATCAAAACCGGGATATCCACGGCACTGAGCATGGAAAAGTCGTTGGGCCGGTCACCGATTGCGACGGTCAGCAGCTCCCCCACCCGGTTCTCCCGGAAGATCTCGATGACTCGCCTCACGGCCTTCCCCTTGTCCTGCCCGACACCGATCAGGTGATAAAAGCGCCCTCCCCGCGTGATCTTCAACCCCGCCGCCAGGGCTTCCTCCCGGAGGGAGGCAAGCTCCGCATCGTCGTCGAGCAGGAAGGGCTCCGTGAATTCCCTCTGTTTCGCCAAGCGCGCCTGCTCCGGGGTGAGGCCCGTGAGGTCCACGAGTTCCTCGAGACTCAGATCCCCCGCGCCGCGAATGGCGAAGCGGTCTTTTCGTGCCTCGATGAAACGGCGGATCTCGAGGTAGGGCTTGCCCAGCAGGATCAGGGTGTGCTCGCCTTGCTCGATCGCATCGGAGATGCAGTAGCTTCCGTAGCCGGCGGGAAAGAAAATCCCGCCGCCGTTCTCGGCAATGAAGGGCTCCCGGATTCCCATGTCCTCCTGCAGGCGCACGACCTCCGCACGGGTCTTGCTCGTTGCGAAAACCAGGGGGATAGAACGTGCCCGGACGAGGGCCAGGGCGGGAAGGGCGCTGTCGCAGGAATACCCCTCGTGGTCCAGAAGGCTCCCGTCCAAGTCCGTAAAAATGACCATCGACCGTCTCATCTCACACCATGACGGTATGTTCGGTTGTCTGCCCGACCAGGGCGTACATCAGGGTGAGATACTCCCTGAGGTGCCGGGTCAGGAGGTAGTACTCTCGGACGAGTTCCCGGCCCGTCTTGCCCATCCTGCCGCACTGCTCCCGGTGGTGCAGGAGGAAGCGGATGCGGTTGGCCGCCCCCTCGGGTGTCATGACGAGGAATCCCGTGTGGTAGTCGACGACCTGCAGGCGGATGCCCCCGGCATCCCCCCCGATGACGGGCTTGCCCTTCCAGAGCCCCTCGGTGACGGTGAGGCCGAAGCCCTCGCGGGTCGATTTCTGGACGACGATGTCGGCGATCCGCTGCAGGGCGTTGACCGTCCGGTTCGCCGCCGGCGGCAGCAGCTCCACGTGAATGTCCGGGTCCCCCTCGGCGGCCTCCATCACCGCGTCGAGAACCTCTTTTCCCTCCGGGTCGTCGGTGGCCCCGCCGCCCGCGAGGACGAGCTGGACGGGGGTCATCTTCTTGACCATGCGATAGGCCTCGATGACCCCCACGGGGTCCTTGAACCGGTCGAAGCGGGAGATCTGCACGAGCACGGGGACGCCGGGGTTGAGATCGAACTGCTCACGCACGGCGTCGAGTTCATGGTCGTCGAGATCGATGTTCTTTTCGCTCAGCGGGTCGATACTCGGCGCGATGAGGTACTGGGGATGGCGCAGCAGCTGGGCGAACTGGCACATGGAGAAGATGCTCGCGTCGTATTTCTCCACGAAGGGCTTGAGCCCCTTCCAGACCGATCGGGACGGGTGGCTGGCATCGATATGGCACCGCCAGATCCAACGTCCCCGGCGCCGCGTGCAGAGCTCCAGCAGGGGAGCAGGCTGCGGGTCGTGGATGACGACGATGTCCGCCTCTTCGAGTTCGTCCTTCAGCGCCTTGACGTTTTCCCGATTCACATCCTGGTAGACGTCCCAGTCGCGCTTCTTGAGCAGGACGGAATAGCCCTGAAGACCGTTGTGAATCGCCTTGGTCACGGAGAAGAATTCGTTCGTCCCCGAGATGACCCTCCAGCGCGTGTCCAGCCCCAGGTCGTTCATCAGAGGGACCATCCAGGCGAGAATCTCCGCCACCCCGCCGCCTTCGGCGGTGGAATTGACATGGACGACACGCAGCCCTTTCAGCCGCTCACCGAGCCTTCGCAGCTGCCCGATGACGGGGATGCCGACAATCGGTTCGTACTGTTGAATGTTCATGACTCTCCCCTGTCTGTCTCAGGATCGCTTGCCCCGGAGCGGTTCGAGCACTCTCACAAGCTCCTCCCGGAGCTCCCGGAGCGTGTAGAAGTAAAAGTCGATGCGGCGCAGGGCCTCCACGTAAGGAGCCCCGGTTTTTCCAAACCCTCCGATCCAGTTCGAAAAATCGTCCATGCCGACGGGCTGGCGGCGCTGGGCCTCCAGGAAGTGAAAGTAGATGCTCCCGTTGGACATGCGGCCGATGGCTTCCGGAAGCTCGCGGAGGGCGCGGACCCGCTCGCCCGAATCGAAGACCAGGGTCGTCGCCTCCATGAAGTAGAACTCGTGGCCAGGCCGCGCCCAGGGGATCATGGTGACCTCGCTCAATCGTTCGTCTATGACATCGAGGACGACTTCCCTCAATCCCTCGATGGACGGGCAGGCGTAAGGGTCGACGGCCCCGAGTCGCTCCGCCAATATCTTGTCAGAAAGCCGGCGGCTCGCCCAGACGGCGAAGTCGTTCCGGTGATCCGGGTACTCGAAGGTCGGCGAAAGGGGCGTCTCACAGAAATGATGATACAGGACGTCGGGGCCGCAGACGGCGATCCGGTCTCGCAATTCCCGCAGATTGTACGCGGGCGGCAGGCCGCTCATGCGGATCAGAAGCGAGCAATCCATGATATCAAAAGGATTCATTTGGGGACCTCCTGTCTGTCTGCATTCAGACCGGCCAGCCTGCGGACCTCCGTCACAAGGGCTGCCGGGTGTTCGAGAACCACGACCCCGGGGATCATCGGGTCCCGCCCGACGGAGAGGGCGGTCCCCCCTTTCCGGAGCACCCAGCGCATGACGAGGGCGTCGTTTTCATCGTCACCGGCATACACGAGGGACCCCGGAGCAGGCACAAAGTGTAACATCTCGCAGAGAATCATAACACCGAAAAGCTTGTCGATCTCCGGGAGCAATTGTATTTCAAAGACCTCCGGCCCCCGAAGCAAACGAATCCCCGCTGTTCGACTCAGGGCGCCAAGAAACTCGGAGACCCTTGTGCGGTCATCGGGCAAAACATGCCTCACATGGACGGCTACTGACCATTTCTTGTCTTCCAGATCGACGCCCCGGATGTCCGATAGTTTCTCGAGCTCAGGGATGACGGCTTTTCGGGCACTCTCGAGTCTTTGTGTCTTGCGGACCGCCGTTCTGCGCTCACCTCCCGGCAGGAACCACTCGGCCCCGCTTCCGCCTCCCAGGTAAAGCCCGTCAATGCCGATCCTCGTGACCAGGTCGTCCAGCATCCTGCTCGAAAGCACGGCCACGCCCTGCCGGGGCTGCCTGACAAGCGTCGACAGCAGCTCTCTGGCCTCGGGCAGCAGGACTGCGGCGTTTCGATCGGACACCAGGAAGGAAAGGGTTCCATCGAAATCGAAAACCCAGACACGCTTCGGAGGAAGCTCCGTTGGCAGCACTACGCAACCTCCCTGACGGGCAAGATGCCTTCCAGCGCTTCGAAGATCTTGGCTCCCCAGTCGTAGACCGTGTGCTTCTGGACCTGCACCCGCATCCGCTTCATCCGTTTCTTCCGCTCCTTTTCCGTCATGCGGAAGGCCTCAAACATCGCATCGGCGAGCTCGTCGATGTCATAGGGATTCACGAGGAGGGCATCGGGGAGCTCCCGGGCCGCCCCCGTGTACTGGGAAAGCAGAAGAACCCCGTCACCGTCGGCTCTGGCGGAAATGAACTCCTTGGCCACGAGGTTCATGCCGTCGTGCAGGGAGGTGACCATGACGACGTCTGCCATCCGGTACGAGGCCAGCACGGCATGGTAGTCATGATGGGCCCGCAGGTAGCGGATGGGCGTCCAGTCCTCGGTCTGGTGGCGCCAGTTGATCTCATCGACCAGATCGTCCAGTTCTTCGTTGATATTGCGGTACTCCTCGATGTGCGTTCGGCTGGGCGCCGCCAGTTGGAGAAGGGTGACCTTCCCCCGGAGCTCCGGGTGATCCTTCAGCATGAGATCGAATGCCTTCATCCGCTCCGGGATGCCCTTGGTGTAGTCGATCCGGTCCGCCCCGACGAAGACCTTCGTCTCCAGGATCCCATCCCCCAGTTCCTTGATGAAGCTCGCGTGTTTTTCCTCGACCCGCTGAGACGCCACGTCCTTGCCGATCTGATGAAAGTCGACGCTGATGGGGAATGCCCGGACATGCGTGGGTCTGCCGCCGCGGAATATGCTGAAGCGCTCGTAATCCACCTTGGCCTCGATCCCCCGGTCCACCGTGTCCATAAAATTGTTGCAGTGGTACTGGATGTGAAAGCCCAGGACATCGTTTCCCAGCAGCCCGTCGAGAAGCTCCTCTCCCCAGGGAAAGATCCGGAAGGCCTCGCGGTTGGGCCAGGGGATGTGCCAGAAATGGATCAGCGTGAGATCGGGCCTCGCGATTCTCAGCATCCGGGGCAGCAGCGCCAGGTGATAGTCCTGGATGAAGACGATGGCAGGACCGCCCTCCACCTCCTCGAGCACGGTATCGCAGAATCGCCTGTTCACGTCCCGGTAGGTCTCCCAGTCCTGCCGGGAGAAGCGGGGCCGTGTGTAGACAATGTGGCAGAGGGGCCAGAGGGCCTGGTTGGAGAGGCTGTAGTAATAGCCATTTTCCTCCTTCCGGGTCAGCCAGACCCGCCGAAGCGTATAGCGGGGATCCTCGGGGGGCATCGACACGCGCCCTTTATCGTCGGTTACGAGGCGGTCGGCGGAGCCCGACCCGTGGGCGACCCAGGTGCCGCCCGTGGCGCGGACAATCGGTTCCAGGGCGGCCACCATCCCGCTTGCCGGGCGGACGATGCGGACCCCTCCCACGTCGCGTTCATGCATGGCCGGTTCCCGGTTCGACACGATGACGACTTTCGCGCCCTTCGTGATACGGGAGATGAGTCCCCCCAGATACTTGGCATCCATAACGCACTCCTTGGTCGATCGTTTGTTGCTTTGAAACGGGGCAGGGTTTTCACTCGGGGCTGTTCGATTCACTCAAGATTTCGGACACGGAGAAACGGAATGATGCGTTCAAAGGCTGGATTTGTGAAAACCCTAGATAACTATAAGCGAATTGTGTCCCCATGCCAAGACGTTAATCGCTTCCCGTTTCCATGATCGATTTCCGAAGGGGATAGCGAAAGTAAAAAAGCCGCAGGCTGAACGAAGCCGGCGATCCGACCGGGCTTGATGTATTCTCCAGGCAATCGATGAGACAGGTCATGACATGCGGACAGTTCTCAACAGGGGTTTCATGTATTCATCATTCACCCGGGACACGAACGGGGAGATTCACCTCCTGCGACAGAAGCAGTTTCGGCGGCAGCTCCTGGGCCTGTAAAATTTTAACCATTTCCTTCATGCCATCGGAAATCTTGCCGAGTCCCTGAGCTGACAAAGCCTCCAGTCCCGAGACGATCATGCCCTGGGCCACTTCCGGCGACCGCCCGACCACCTCTTTTCCTGCCTTTGTCAGGCTTACATGGACAACCCGGCGGTCCTTGCGTGAACGCGTTCTTTTGATCAGGTCGAGGCACGCAAGCCGATCCAGTATCCCGATCACGGTCGCCGGATGCAGGTACATCTTCCTGGACAGGTCCGACACTCGGATTGACCCCGAATCTGCAATCATCTTGATCGCCCAGAGCTGTGGCCCCGTCAGCCCCGACGCCTTCTTCGCCCTCCGGGTGTAAGAATGGACCGCCTGAAAGATTCTTCGCAGATCATCCGTGATCTCGGCGATCACCCTGTCCTTATCGGTCATCCATCCATCCTTCCGGCCCTGGCCCGCATGCCTTTGAGGCAGCGATTCTCTCACCGGTCTTTTCCCTTGCGTCTACCCTTTCGCCCTCAGGGATTCTGAGCGCCCGACAGCCCTCTGATCGTACCCGCCGCTTTCCTGCTGAGGTTTTCACTGTCCATATCGGCTCCCATCTGAGCGTAGCAGTCGTTCCACTCCTTGAACTGCACCGCGAGGTCAGTGAGCAGGCGCCTGAGCTTCTCCGGCCCGGGCATCGTTTCCTTCATCTCGCCCTCGATGGCTCCCATTCGCGCCTCGAGCTTGAACTCCACAACCATGATCTTTTGCAGCCGGGTCTCCCACCACGAACTCTGCCCGTTGTTGAGTCCTGACACAAACTCCTCGTGTTCTGCCATGAGGAGCAGGACGCCTTTCCTCATGTCTGCATATTGATTTCTGACCACCAGCCAGTCGACGGGGCTCTTTGACAGCGATTTACTCATATTGCGGGCATGGTGATCGAGGTCTGAGGACAGCCTGTAGCATCCCATAAGCTGTATCTGCTGCCTTTCATCACCCTGAAGCCACGCATTATGCCGGTTGCCTGCCTGCGGTGCCTGTGCAGCATCGGCAGACCAGGTTCTCGGTATCGGACCACCCCCCGGATCGGACGGTCTGCCTGTCGTCTGGGCAGGGACGATCGGAACGGCTATCAACAGCCAGACAGAAAGCGGGACGGCCGACAGGATGATTCGGATCGTCTTCTTCAAGAGTCTCTCATCCATGACATGGTATTTTACGCCGACTGCACCGCCGGCGCTTTGCGGAAGCGGACGGCCGACCCTTCAAGATTCCTCCCCTGAGAGGTCGCGTTTCCATATTTTTTATATTGCCTACAAATAATTGATGTAAAAGTAAAGTAAAAATGCTATGAAAAACAAGTAGCAAGAACGCATTTTGGCGGTTTTACAATATGATCAAAGGGTTAGCAAGGATCGTCTTATTCGCGATTTTCATCACGGCCTGCGGCGCGGCAAATGCGGAAGACCAGGCCCTCGATCTCAAAGGAACATGGACCGGCAGGGTCATACGCCATGTCACTCAGCAGGGATTCGTTCCTTTTTACAGCGGCGTGAAACTGGTCATCGAGGAGCAAAACATCACACAGTACAAGGGCTACCTGGTCAACGGCACGGGCCGGGATGAAACCAGTGTGCAATTCACCGGCGCAATCGACCTGAACAATGAATATCTCTACCTCAGGCATGC
Organism: Syntrophaceae bacterium UBA2192; assembly: GCA_002327315.1. Classification (GTDB taxonomy): domain Bacteria; phylum Desulfobacterota; class Syntrophia; order Syntrophales; family UBA2192; genus UBA2192. The sequence goes on from DCVI01000017.1 coordinate 31,518, forward strand.
ATCGGGGGAGGTGTGCATCGGACAGATCACCAAGGGAAACCGCCTGTTGTTGCTTGTCGCGGGCAGCGATAAAAACACGTTGACCGTATTCGAATTCCGAAAGGCGGCAGTGCCCTGAAGCAACGAATCACGATCGGCCTTCTTCATCTCGGATCACGCGGGGACCGGACTGGCGGCAACCATCACCGGTCGTTCGTTGCGGCAATCTGCTTTGTTCTCGATGCCCTGAACCGAGCCTCAGAAAATGACTGATTCGAACGTTCCAAAAAGAAGATGGAGCGTTCGGGTGAAAGTGAAGTAGAATGTTTTCTCGACGTCCGTCGTGCGACTCCCGTCGAACATGACGCAACAAAGATCGACTCATATTGCCCATTCAGAACTCCATCCGCAAAAGGTCCGATCCATGCCGCTTTTTATCCAGGAGGTAACATCATGAAGCCCCATTTCACCCATGCGGTCTTGTTATCAGCAGCGGCCCTGTTTTCCTGCACGGCGGATGATCGATTCGGGCCCATGCACGGGCCGGGAGGCGGCTGGCCGATGATGCACTACGGGTATGGGGGATGGTTCATGTGGCTGATTCTTGTAATCGTTATCGCGATGGCGATCTATTTTATCGTACAGGCGCAACGGGGCGGGAGCGCCCGCGAGACGCCCCTGGAGATCCTGAACAAGCGCTATGCGAAAGGGGAAATCACGAAGGAGGAATACGACCGCCTGAGGCGGGACCTCTCCGTTTGAACTCGCAAGGGCCGTTTTGCATCAGGAATCTGCCGGAAACGATCAAGCGTATGGCGTATCCTCTTCTTAACCCCCACATGGAAATAAGCAACCTTGATTCGGGGAGGAGGGTTTCGCCGTGGAGATGTCCGGATTGGTTCGATGGGTGTAACCTGCTGCATCCGCCCGAGAGGAGATGGCGATGGAGATTTTTTACCATTTCCTTCAGAAAATGGGTTACGACCACCCGGTCCATCCGCCGATCACCCATATCCCAATCGGCCTGATCGTCGCCGTATTCATTTTCGGATGCCTGTCCCTGATCGTCCGGCGCGAACTCCTGCCTGCTCCGGCCTACCGCCGCATCAACATTCTGGCTCTCCTGTTTCTCATGCCGACAATCCTGCTTGGCTACATGGACTGGATGTATTTTTACCGGGGCACCTGGTCGTTTCCTGTGACGGTCAAGTTCGTCCTCTCCGGGATCTTCCTTATCCTGCTCATCATCGCGATCATCCTGAACGGAAAGAATGAGACGCATTCGGGTAAAGCCGTGATGGTTTACGGCCTCTGCGTCATCGCCGTCACCGGGCTTGGGTACTACGGGGGAGAACTCGTTTTCATGGGAACCGAGAAGGAGCACCCTCTCTCGGAGAGTCTCTCCATCGGGGAGAAGGTCTACGCGAAAAGCTGCGCCCCCTGCCACCCCGGATTGAAAGGCGTCGCCGGGACAAAGCCCCTGTCGGATTTCGATTCCTTCCTGTCGTTCATGAGAGACCCCCGGAAGCCCGACGGGTCACCCCTGCCCATGCCCGCCTTCTCGGCGGACAAGCTTCAGGATTGCGACGTCATTGCGCTCTTTCGCTACATCAACGTGGAGGGCCGAAGGGTAGCGTCGCGCGGGGCAAGGCCCGCATTACCGGCGGGACCCTTGAAACCCTAGGAGCGGGCGATCGCCGCTCGACCCGATCCACGTTTTTTCTGCATCGTGTGGAGCCACACCATGGGACGCTGGCATTCCATCTTCTTTTTTGCCACCCTCGCAATCTCCCTCGCTGGAGCCGTCCTGATCCTGCCGCGAGACGATGCGGAGTCGGCCGGAATGGTGGGAACCGAGGTCTGCCGTCTCTGCCATCCCGATCGATACAAAAGCTATGCCGCCTCGATCCACGGCAAGAAGGTCGTGCCGGGCAACCCTGCCGCTCATGACGGATGCGAGTCCTGCCACGGGCCTGGGGCAGCCCACGTGGAACATAAGGGCGAAAAAGGCGTTGGTATTTCTGCCTTCGGGAAGCGGATATCGGATGCACGTGAGAAATCGGGGCGCTGCCTCCGCTGCCACGAAGATTTCAATACCCTGGCATCCTGGGACATGGGACGCCACCGTCGGGAGGATGTCTCCTGCGACAACTGCCACAGCATTCACTCCGGCGGCCCCAAGAACCTCAAGAACGCCCTCCCCGATCTATGCTGGAGCTGCCATCGGGTCGTAAGGGCCGAAGGGAATAAACAATCCCACCACCCGGTGAAAGAGCGGCGCATCGCCTGCAACGATTGCCACAACCAGCATGGCGGGTTCGGCCCGAAGATGATCAAGGCCGATACGGTCAACGAGCTGTGCTACACCTGCCATGCTGACAAGCGCGGCCCCCACTTTTGGGAACATCCCCCCGTGGAGGAAAACTGCCGGACCTGTCACACCCCGCATGGCAGCAACCATGCAAAGCTCCTCGTTCGGAAGCCCCCGCAGCTCTGCCAGAGCTGTCACAATGCCATAGGGCATCCCGGCTCGATCTACACCAACTTTGAAACCTTCAGGGGCTCCGCGGCGTCGGGCAAGAACCGGATGTTCGCCCGGTCCTGCCTGAACTGCCACTCGAACATCCACGGCAGCATGGGTCCCTCCACCAGGGGCGGACGGTTTGTCCGTTGAAAGGACTGAGGCCATGGATCGGAAAACCCTTCTGCTTGCATCGATCATCGGTTTGCTCTTCCTCGTGCCGTCTGCGTCCTTCTGTGAGGACGCTCAGGTCTCGGGGGAGGTCACGGGTGCGGCTCGCCTGACGGACCACACGGGGAACAAGGCAAAGCTCTACGAATATGACGACGACCGGGACGGCGTCTACGGGGGGTTCCGGCTTCATGGTGAAAAGGACGGCAATTACATCGACGCCCATGCCGCCGACATCGGATACGACACGCAGCGCTACCGCCTCGAGGGGGGTCAGTGGGGGAGCTACCGTTACAATCTGCGATATCAGGAGATTCCCCACAATTTCACCTTCGGGGCCCGCAGTATTTACAACGGCGCGGGCTCGACCTCGCTCACGTACCCGGTACAACCTCCGGGCACCGACATAAATACCTGGAGCCAGTTCGATTACCGGCTCGAGAGGGATCGCTTCAGGGGCGGGATCGGCCTCGAGAAGATGAAGCCCTATTTCTTCAACGTAGTCGTGGCCCAGGAAACGAAGAAAGGCATCTACCCGGCAGGCGCTGCCGGCACCTCGCCGGGCGGCATAGCCATCGAACTCCCGCGTCCCGTCGATACCACTGCGGACAGCCTTCACGTCGAGGCAGGTTATTCCCAGAAACCTTTTTTCCTGTCGGTGAACTACCTGCTGGGAACCTTTGACAACGATACCGAAAGGCTCTTCTTCAGGAATCCCGCGACGGACAACACGGCGTCAACAATGGACACCCTGACGTCGTCGCCCGACAACCACTACTGGCGGCTCGGCATCAAGGGGGCGGTGAAACTCCCCCTTCAGAGCAAATTGAGCGTCAATCTTGCGTCGTCGAGAATGACGTCCGAATCGAGCCTCCTTTCCTCCTACGTGTCCGGCGTGACCGCAGCAGCCTCCAACATAGGCATCCAGGGCCGGACCGGAATTTTGTTGAGCGATGCGACCTTCAATGGAAAAAGAGATGCCCTGAACTACGATTTCGTGCTCACATCTACACCCCTTTCCCAACTCGACACGAAATTCTTCTACAGGCATTATGAGACGAAAAACAAGTCGGACCGGATCACGACGACGGACTCGACGGAATCGCCCTCGTCGTTTACCAATGATCTCTTTGATTACCGGAAGGACCG
>DCVI01000017.1:35353-80627 GCA_002327315.1 Syntrophaceae bacterium UBA2192
TTCATGGTGGCTCGCCTTGGCTACGAGAGGCTGACCCGCAGCGCCGACTTCCAACCGCCGGACGTCGCCCCGAGCGATCCGCAGATCATCGAGACCTGGATTCGGCGGTTTGACGCAGCAGGCCAGAACCGCGACACATTTAGTGCCGCCTTCGATTTCTTCCCGCTGGAGGATTTGAACTTCGGTGTTGCCTTCCGTTGGCGCGAAACGAATTACGACGATGCTACCCTGGGGCTGAGGGAGAGCAAGGGTGAGGGAGTCAACGTCGACATCCAGTACCAGGTCGCGAAGCTGCTCAAGCTTTACGGCTCCTTCGACTATGAGAGGACGAAGCAGGTTCAGTTCCAGAGGCAGATGCCCTTCAACGCCGCCTCGGGCTTCGATCCCTCGCTGCCGCCCACGCCGACGAGCTTCAACTGGGATGCCACGCAGATCGACCGCAGCTATGCCTACCAGCTCGGGGCGGACATCTACCTCGTCCCGGGAAAATGGACTCTTCAGCTGTGCCACAACTACATCAAATCCAATGGGTCCATCGACTACACGTACCTGCTGGGGTCAAACCCTCTTCCGACCGGAAGAACGCAGGATAACATCGACATCTACAACTGGGACGATTACAGCCTGCGCTCGTACCTGATGAAACTCGTCTACGACGCCACGAAGAACTGGTCCTTCCATGCGGGATACGTCCATGAAAAATACGTCTACGAGGACGCGCAGTACGACGGCTACCAGTTCGTGCCGGCCACGGCGGGAACGAACGGCGCCTATCTGACCGGCGCATACCAGGACTCGTCCTACAGGGCAGACATCGTCTTTTTCGGGGTTACCTACAAATACTGACCTGTCACGACGACAGGACCGCTGCGTTCGGAATCGCTTCTACCCGCACGAGAGAGCCTTGAGAGCCGGAGGAGGCCATCATGAGCAGTTCGAAACTTCATCGCGTGAAATGGGCGTTCCTTATGACTGCCCTGATGCCTGCGCTTCTCTGTGCATGCGCCACCGGCAAGTGGGGCTACATCGACCGAAGCGGCTCCATGGTCATCGCACCAGGCTACGACGAGGCCACATCGTTTGCGGAAGGCCTCGCCGCTGTAAAGGTCGACAACCTCTGGGGGTATATCGATCAGCGAGGAAACCGGGTCCTGCCGCCCCGATTCCAGGAAGCCTGGCGGTTCGCCGAGGGCATGGCCGCCGTGATGTCGGGCGGCAAATGGGGCTACATCGACCGTTCGGGGGGATTTGTCATCGCGCCCCGTTTCGATGACGCCCTCTCCTTCTCCGAGGGTCTTGCGCCCGTCCGGATCAAAGACCATTGGGGGTTCATCAACCACCTGGGACATGTGGTCGTAGCCGCCCGCTTTGACGAGGCACGCCCGTTTTCAGAAAGCCTCTCCGCCGTGAAAGTCCAAAACCGATGGGGTTATGTCGACCGGGATGGAAGGTTCGTCGTCGAAGCCCGCTATGAACGCGCATTGCCCTTCTCGGAGGGAGTGGCCGCGGTCATGGAAACAGGCAAGTGGGGATTCATCGATGCGAAGGGAAGCACGGTTATGCCGTTCCGATTCGATATGATTCTTTCTTTTGCCGATGGCATGGCCGCCGTGAAAATCGTAGAGCACTGGGGGTACATGGACCGAATGGGAAAAGTGATGATCGAACCCCAATTTGAACAGGGTTCTTCCTTTGACGGGGGCCTTGCCCCGGTAAGAATCGGTGGGAAGTGGGGCTATATCGACAAAACGGGCCATTTGGTCATCACCCCTGCCTTTGACGTCGCCTATCCATTTAATGAAGGCCTTGCCCTCGTCCGTCTGGGCCGGCCCGTGGGATACGTGGACAGAACACGGTGATGAGACCACGTCCGAAAGGATGACGAAGTGCCGTTGACGTTCCTTGCATGCAGCAGGCCGCGGCGGCGGCCTGCAAATGGCGAGATCCCGAGTGAGGTAAAAATGTACACCTGTCCGATGCACCCTGAAATCAGGGAACCCAAACCCGGGGCCTGCCCGAAGTGTGGCATGGCCCTCGAGCCTGTTGAGCCGATTATCTCCGGGCAATCGAAGATGGAATGGGTCTGTCCCATGCATCCGGAAATCGTTCGGGACGCACCCGGCAGCTGCCCGGTCTGCGGGATGGCCCTCGAGCCGAAAACCATCTCGGCGGAGGAGGAGGAAAATCCCGAACTCATTGACATGACCCGCCGGTTCCGGGTCAGTGCCGTGCTGACGATTCCCCTGTTCATGATCGCCATGCGCCACTACCTTCCGGGGCTCTCGTTCATCGATCGTCTCCTCTCCCCTGAGTTTCTGAAATGGCTGGAGCTTATTCTAGCCACACCGGTCGTTCTCTGGGGAGCCTGGCCCTTCTTTGTCAGGGGCTGGCAGTCGGTGGTCACCTGGAACCCCAACATGTTCACCCTCGTCGGGCTCGGCGTCGGTCTTGCGTATCTATACAGCATCGTGGCTGCTCTGTTTCCAGGCCTTTTCCCGATGTCTTTCCGTGGTGAGAGCGGTGAAGTGGGAATGTATTTTGAGGCGGCAGCGGTCATTGTCACCCTGGTGCTACTCGGCCAGGTGCTTGAACTGAGAGCACGGTCAAGGACGGGCGCTGCCATAAAGGCCCTGCTGGGACTTGCCCCGAAGACGGCGCGAAGGATAAGGGATGGCAACGAAGAGGACGTCCCGATGGAGCGGATCGAGTCAGGGGATCTCCTGAGGGTCAGGCCCGGTGAAAAGGTGCCCGTCGACGGCACGGTGACCGAGGGATCGAGCGCCGTGGACGAGTCCATGATCACCGGGGAGCCCATCCCCGTGTCGAAACAGCCCGGCGACCGTGTGATCGGCGCAACCGTAAATGGAACCGGCACGCTGATCATGAGGGCGGAAAAGGTCGGAGCCGAGACGCTTCTTGCTCAGATTGTCCATATGGTTGCAGAAGCCCAGCGGAGCCGCGCGCCGATCCAGAAACTGGTGGATGTCGTTGCAGGATACTTTGTCCAGACTATAGTCGGTATCGCGGTTCTCACCTTTGCGGTCTGGGCCTGGATCGGGCCGGAGCCCCGTATAGCCCACGCACTTGTGAATGCGGTTGCGGTGCTGATCATCGCCTNNGCGGTGTTCGTCCCGGCAGTGCTGGCCGTCGCCGGGCTGGCCTTCGCCGCCTGGCTGATCTTCGGCTCTTTCAACCAGGCGCTGGTGAACGCGGTCTCGGTGCTGATCATCGCCTGCCCCTGCGCCCTTGGCCTGGCAACTCCGATGTCGATCATGGTGGCCATGGGCAAGGGGGCAACGGGAGGCGTGCTCTTCAAGAATGCCGAGGCGATCGAGGTGATGAAGGCTGTCGATACGCTTGTCACGGATAAAACCGGTACGCTCACGGAGGGAAAGCCGAAGCTGGTCAACGTGGTCCCTGCGGCGGAATTCGATGAGAAGACGCTGCTTCACCTCGCTGCAAGCCTTGAGGTGGGAAGCGAGCACCCTCTGGCCGAAGCGATCGTCGCCGGTGCGAAAAAAAAGGGTATCTTGCCGACCAAGGTAGAGTCCTTTGAGTCGCTGACCGGGCGTGGGGTTACGGGTATGATCGAGGGCCGGAAGCTCGCCCTCGGAAACCGCAGGCTCATGGAAGAACTCGGAATTGCGCCGGGCGATTTTCCTGACAAGGCGGAGTCCATGCGCAAGGAGGGTCAGACTGCCATGTTTGTCGCCGCGGACGGGAACATTGCAGGGCTCCTTGCCGTGGCAGATCCGATCAAATCAACGACGGCCGAGGCAATCGATAATCTCCATCAGGAAGGGATCCGGGTCGTTATGATCACGGGAGACAGCAGGACAACCGCTGAAGCCGTCGGGAAAAAGCTCGGCATCGACGAAGTGATCGCCGAGGTTCTGCCGGACCAGAAGGCGGCGATGGTTAAACGGCTGCAAGGCGAGGGAAGGATTGTGGCCATGGCAGGGGACGGCATCAATGACGCCCCGGCACTGGCGCAAGCTCACGTGGGCATTGCCATGGGAACAGGCACCGATGTGGCGATGAAAAGCGCGGGAGTGACCCTGGTGAAAGGCGATCTGCGGGGGATCGTGCGGGCGAGGAAGTTGAGCAGGGCGACGATGCGCAACATCAAGCAGAATCTCTTCTTCGCATTTGTGTACAATGCACTGGGTGTTCCCATTGCAGCCGGGGTTCTTTACCCCACTTTTGGCATCCTGCTCAGCCCCATCATAGCTGCTGCTGCCATGAGCTTCAGCTCGGTGTCCGTTATCGGAAACTCGCTCCGGCTGAAGAGCACACGTCTCTGAAACTTGCACGTTCCGACTTGACTGAATCGGAGAAATGACAGCATTCGTTGATTTGTGAGTTCCATCATTGTGTGAAGGTCAAGGATCCCAATAGGGAACACGTTGAAATACTCCTTACGAGGAATATGATTCATGCAACTTTCCATCCTCATCGCCCGGATCATGTCGGTAATATCCCTGTCGGCTGAGAATCTTCCCCCATGAGGCATCCTGATGGGGCTCCTGTTCGGATATTTCGGGTTCGTGATGCTTTGCAGTTTAGATAGAAGATCCGATGAAACCGATATTGAAAGGAAGGGTCTGGCCCATGATCGAAGTCATCTCTGATTTGCCCGATCATGTGATCGGCATCGAGGCAAAGGGAAAAGTGACCGGTACGGATTACGAATCAATCATCATTCCCTTGGTCGAGGAAAAACTGAAGCAGTATCCAAAAATCAGTCTGCTCTACCACATCGGGGGTGAATTCACCGGCATGGATGCCGAAGCTGTGTGGGAAGACACGAAAGTGGGGCTTCGCCACATCAAGGTTTGGGAAAAGATTGCCGTGGTGTCGGACGTAGAGTGGGTCCGATGGGCCATGAATATCTTCAGGGTTGCGATGCCCGGGCACTTGAAAGTATTCGCGAACACTCAACTTGCCGAGGCCCGCAAATGGGTTTCTGAATAATCAGGAATCTCAAACGGGCCTGTCCTCACCCCCAAAAGAAAGGGGAACCCCAAAGCAGACATGGAGGGTCATTATGAAAAAGCATCTTTGGCCGATTATGGTTGTGTTGATGTCCGTTCTGGTTGCCGCGCCCGTTGCGGCCCAGCGCGGCATGGGCGGTGGCGGTTATGGCTATGGCATGGGCGGGGGCATGATGGGCTATCCAATCGCCCCGGACGTGCCGGACAAGCTCCCGGCTCCGAAGAGCCAGGAATGGATACAGAAGCTCCGGGACGTGCTGGCCCTGGAGCGTCTTTCCTACGCCCAATACACGGCGGACGCGGAGAAGTTCAACGCATGGATGCCCTATCATGTGGTCATTCCCCAGGAGGAGGACCATGTGCGGGCAATTGAACGGCTCTTTGCCGCCTACGGTTTGCCCGCCGAGGGCAACACGGCAGCGGTCTCGGAGACCAAAACGGTCACCGAGGCATTCCAGTTGTGCGTAAAAATGGAGCAGGACCTCATCCCGCGCTACGAGTGGATCGTAAAGAACGCCGGGGAGCGCGATTCGGCCGGCATCCTCAACAGCATCCTTCTTCAGACCCGTCATCATCTCGTCATGTTTGACCATGCCCTCCGGATGGGCGGCGGCATGGGTCCCGGGATGATGCAGGGTGGAGGCTATGGATCTGGCATGGGTCCGGGAATGATGGGGGGTCGCGGTCACGGTTACGGTATGGGCGGCGGCATGATGGGCGGTCGCGGTCACGGTTACGACCAACCGTACGCTGCGCCGGGGAAACCCCTGGAAATGAAAGATGCCAGGGCCATGATGGATGATTATCTCAAGTCCACCCGGAATCCCAATTTGAAGCTTGGGAAAATCAAGGACATGGGCACCGCCTTCGAGGCCGAGGTCCTGACAAAGAACAATTCCCTCGTGGACAGGGTCCTCATCAACAAGCAGACAGGCCGCGTGAACTCTGCCTACTAATAACGTCGGACGCGAAAGGAATGCTCAGGGCGGGAAGTCCCGGATGATGACTATTACAGCTATCCTTGAGTATCCCGCCTGAGAGGCGGCAGGGGGCAGAAATACCCCTGCCTTTTGCACGTTTCATTGATCATCCGGGCGGCCGTTGATTATTGCCCGCTTGCAAGATGCGCCCCGGGTGACACCGGGCCCTGTCTCTTCCCGTATCAGGCAGGGAGGCTGAACGGATGACTCCAAGGACCGGATCCTTTGCTATTTCCGCCAGGTCGATCAGGGCCTCCAGGAGCAGCTACGCGAGGAGCGGGCGACCCTGGTCCTGGCGGGAATGGAGTTCCTGATTCCTCTTTACCTCAGGGTAAACACCTATCCCCACACCCTTGGCGAGGGGATCGCGGGGAACCCAGAGGGGCTGTCTGAAGAGGAACTTCACGCCCGCGCCTGGGAGATCGTGGTGCCCCTGTTTCTGGAGTCGCAATGGATGGATTTCTCCCGGTACTTGGATCTGAGCGCCGGTCCCCGGGCCGCGAGCGACATCCGCGCCATCGTGCCGGCCTCGCACGAGGGGCGCATCGACACCCTCTTCGTCGCACGGGGCATCAGGCGGTGGGGCACTCCGTCGATCGACGGAAAAGAGATCGTCCTGGCCGACGGGCCGGAAGCGGGCATGGAGGATCTCCTGGACCTGGCAGCCGTCCAGATCCTCGTGCACGGGGGCACGGTACACATCCTCGACCCCACAGCACTCGGCGAACAGGGGCCCGTTGCGGCCGTTTCTCGGTATTGAGACAATCCAAAAATAACCGCAAGAAAAGGAAAGGAGGCCTCCCATGAAAGGATTCATCATCGGATTGCTCGCGGGCATCCTGATCGGCGCGGGTGCGTTCTGGTTTTTCACCGTCGATCGACCTGCCGAGCAGGCGCGTGAGACGGCCCAGGAAGCTGCGGATCAGGCGAAACGGGCACTGGCCGCGAAGATGGAGGCGATGGAGCTGCGCGCCGATGACATCCGGAAAGAGCTCACCGAGAAGGGCCGGGTTGTGCGTCGCAAGGCGCGCGACATCGGCGAAGCTGCGGCCGATGCGGCCGTCGACGCGCGCGCGACGGCAGCCATCAAGACCAAACTGGCGGCCGATCCCGATCTGTCGGCTCTCCGCATCTCGGTGTCCACGACGGCGGGCCGTGTCACGCTCTCCGGCATGGTCTCATCGTACGAGTTCATCGGAAAGGCGATGGCAATGGCCTTGGACACCGAAGGAGTCCGCGAGGTCATATCCACTCTTCAGGTGGGATGAACCGTGGTCTGCGGGAGACTCGCGGGATCCGCTGAACCGCGTGCAAGGCATGAGCGCGGTTCGGAGCGGCGCGGTCACACGGATTGACGGACTGGAAAATCAAAAGGAAAGGCATCCGTGAGCCGCATCGTCACGGTGACCGTGATCGGCTCCAGGGCTGTCACGAGGCCGCTTGCCGGTCGAAACGCGCGGATGCCTTCGGCCACGCGTTCATGAAACCATGGCTGCCGGTTGGATACGATAACGACTTTTGTTGCTTTCTTGATTCCCGAAAAGAGTTTGCCCGGGGCTAGAGCGTCCATGTTGACCCCTCCTTCCACATGGTACTTGGCTGCTGTTCAGCCGGGCGTCCCCCAATGTAAATAAGGCTGGAGATTGTGAGATCGGGCAGTGGAAATTCGACCAGGGACAGATCCGTCGAGTTGAATGGGGATGAGGCGTTTTCTTGCAGGATGGGTGCCGTCAGGGCGAATGGCGGGAAAGGTTCTTGTAAGTTGCCAAAGACAATATGAAATGGCGGATCGAAACAGGCAGAACAGAATCCTGGAAATCCTCTCGGGTCGACAATATCGTCGATCCATGGTCATGTCTTGCGACATTTCTTGCCGAGCTGTCTGCGCATGCAAAAAGGCTGCCTTCTAGACCCTTTTCTTCTCCCGACTCCCTATTCCCAGATGATGACCTGCTTATTGAAATCGACCCTGTACTTCAACCCGCGCAGCACGTCCATGCCGAGCAGTCCGTCATATCCTGCGGCAGGACCTTTATGGGGAACGACAAGGATATCCCAGTTGCGTTTGGTGTGAGGCCCGACGGTTAAGCTGTTCATCCTGACCATGCGGGCCTCGATGACGGCCCCTCCAGCAACCCGCACCTGCGCCTTTTTTCCTTTGCTTGGATTTACGGATAATTGATCCGCGACTTCGGTGTTGATCGTCGTCCTGGAAGCACCGGTGTCCAGGACGAGATGAACATCGACTTCATACCCGCCGTAGGCAATCGTCGCGGGAACCAAAACAGTGTTCCCTCTTATTTTAACCTTCGTCGGCTCGTCGCCCCCGGAGACGACAGTCTCCCCCATGCGCTTCCAGTTCTCGCTCCCCCCTTGCGCTTGTCCCTTCTTGCCGGATTGCGCCAGCCGGATGCCCTCCGTGATGGGAGACCCAACTGCAGCCGATTCGGCTCCCGCCATAACGCCCTCGGGTACCGCTCGGTTTTCGGCCCTAGATTCCGGAGCCGGCTGACTGAAGCAGCAAAGGGCAACCAGGATATAACCTGTTATGACGCGCCAGAGTCTCTGCATCCCCCCTCCTCAAGTGTATCCAGGATCGGTTATCCCCGATTCCCCTCTTTTTCTTCACCCAGACACTAAAACACTCAGGCACTTCTTTACATAACACATGACACATAACACTTCTAAGCTGTCCACTGGTCACTGGACACTAGCCACCAGCCACTGACCACTGCTGCGCAGCAGCTACGGTAGGCAATGTAGGCCCTTTTTGCCTGTGGAGTCAATCCCCCGGCAGCATGAATTGCTAGTACGAAAGCGGCATTAGAATCAACCCCTTTCTTTCCCCGATCACAACGAAACTCCCTTCCTTTCGCTTCTTCTCTTTCATCACGGAGTTGTGGTAGAATTTTTATCGTATTGAGAATCTTTGCCGTATCTTCGAAATACCGACGGGGCTTTAGCTGTGGAAATGGGAGATCCAATGATCCGGATTAAATCGGGGAAAATTCTCATATACCGGCTCTGCGATGTGGCCCACGAAATCAATTTGCCAGGTGTGGAAGAGAGACTCCACGCGGAGGCGAGAAGACTGAAGATTGAGCGCAAGCCTTTCAGCAAGGCTCTTGAATTCGCCAACCCGCCTGTCGTTTTTCAACTCAAGAGCATCGAGTGGGAGTCAGGGGGGCGCAGGTTTCCCGTGAACATCCACGGCAAGGCGTATGACTTCGGCGTTCTCAGCATCATCCTCGAAATTCCTTTGCAGAATGTCAGCCTGTCCGAATTTGAGGAAACAGCCGCGATCGTCTCGAAGTCAGAGACCCTGAAAGAAGAGTCTCGAACCCATCTCAACCAGACGATTTCGGCCTTGGGCAGCTCCATTGTGGGGTACAATTTAAGCCGTTTCGAGGAGGACTATACCGTATTTTTCGTAGAGACATTGGAGCCGGCGTTGAGCGCAGTGGATTTTCTTCGGCACTGCGATGTATCCCGGCTCATGTCCGGGGAGCAAAAGATTCTCAGCGGCCGCATGAAGGAGGATCTCCTGCAGCACCGATACTCCTATTTTGAGGATGACCTGGTCATCTTGAATTGGGACAATGCGCTGATGATCGAGCCTTCCGGAAGCATGGAGATCGCAGACATCCTGGAGTTTGCCAATGCCCAGCTTCTGGAGCTCCGGTATTACGATGACGTGGTCGACAGGGAGTTGGGTTCCATTCACAGGGATATTTCGGAAAAGGGTGCCCTGTCGATCTGGAAAATCAAGAAATACGAGAGGCTGGCTGCCGAGGTGATGAAGACGATTGCCGAACTGATGGGCATCACCGAAAAGATCGACTCGGCCCTGAAGGTCACGGAGGACGTATACTACGCAAAGATCTATCTCGCCGCCCTGAGGCTGTTCCGCGTCAAGGATTGGGAGGGCAGCATCAAGAAAAAGCTCGATATCGCTTCGAACACCTATGACATGCTCTACCGCGAGATCGCAAACAAACGCACGGAACTCCTGGAACTGGTGATCGTGCTCCTGATCATCCTCGAGATAGTGATCTTCATCAAGTGATGGTTTCCGAAAACTCAAAAAGAAATCCTGATGGCGGCAATCTGTAGGGGGACTCCCCGCCCGCAAGGCGGGGCCTGCGGGATGCGCCCTCGGTCATGCAGTAATTGTCGAACCAGACGAATATTCCGGCAACGATCGTCGAATATCGACATCATTTTCTCGCCTCCTCTGTTCTGATGGCGCAAAGAACATCTGTCATATTTTAATGCAGTTCACGCACTTATAAACTGTTACGGCATGGTTCATTGAGGATGGCACAATCCCTGCTGAGAAGACGCTGTTGTCCTTCTGAAGCACCTGCCATTTTCGACCAAGAGTAGCCAACAAAATATATCTGCAAATGAAGGAGGTTATTTTATGAAGCGCTTCGTGATGTTGACCGTACTGACCATGATGACAGCATGCCTTTTTCTCACCGGATCGGCCATCGCTCAGGACAAAGAGCCCGATGCTACTGTAGAATTGACACAGGGCCAGGTTGCCGTGGGAATCGGTTGGAGCTGGGGGGAAGGCGTATTGACCTACAAGGGGCAGAAATACCCCGTGACGGTCAAGGGGCTTTCCGTGATTGACATCGGGATTACGAAAGCAACGGCTTTCGGCAAGGTGTATGGCCTCAAGAAGCTCGAAGACTTCAACGGCAACTACACCTCCGCCACCGCGGAAGGCACGCTTGGCGGAGGCGCCGGGGCCACCAAGATGAAGAACCAGAGCGGTGTTGTGATCGACCTGTTCACAACGACCCAGGGCGTCAATCTGAAACTCGCTCCCAGCGGGGTGCAATTAATGCTGAAGAAGTAGGGACATCTCTCGGAAAGGCCTCGAAACTCCCTCTTGAGTTTCCCCGAAATACAAATCCCCCTATATCCCCCTTTATAAAAGGGGGACGCAGGGGGATTATTTTCTGTGCTTCTTTGTGCCTGCTGTCGGCTTTTTTCTTCCCGGATTCAGAAGCCCGAAGCCTGCAGCCTTTGGCCGCATCGGTCACTGCTGCATTGCAGCCTGCAAATTCCTGTTCTGGCGGTGGTCAATCTTGCCTTGACATGCGAAGATGAAAGTTTCTATACTGTCATCCCACACAATCATCTGATCAAAATAATCCTGAAACAATTAAAAAACGGAGGCATCAACATGGCAGAAGAAAAAGGATTGAATAAACCGGTAAAATTGAAGGCGGACCTGGCGGCGCTCCTGGGTGCCAGCACACTTCCCCGCACGGAGATCACCAAGAAGCTATGGGATTACATAAAGGCCAACAAGCTGCAGACCAGCAAAGTCAACGGCAAGCCCGAAAATGCCGGCAAGAACATTGTGGCCGACGCGAAGCTGATCAAGATCTTCAACAACACCAAGCTCACCACCAAGACCGGCAAAAAAGTCGATTTTACAAATTTGAAGGAAGGTCAGACGATAGATATGATGCAAATGGCATCTGTGGTCAGCGCCAATATCGAATAGACGAAACACAGATCATGATTCGTTCAAAGCAGGCGGGTGTAACAGCCCGCTTGCTTGTTTTCCCTTTCAAGTGAACATCTCTCGCGGCAGTACGGTCCCTGGCGACGGGTTCTCGGAAAGAGATGGAATATTGAAGACGAACGGACGGTGTCAGGCGGGCTCCTTTTTGTTCTGATAGGACCGGAGGAGAGCCTTCAGCGTCCGTTCGCTTTCCTCGAGGGCCTTTTCGGCCCGCTTGCGCTCCGTGATGTCTTCGTAGGCGGCGATGATCCTGTTGTCCTGCAGGCTCTCGCCGATTCTCGCCACACTCACCAGGCAGATGATATTTTTGCCGCCCTTTCGCCGGCAGGGGAACTCCATCTTGAAGGTCCGCTGCGTTTTGAGTGCCCTGTAAACACTTCTTCCGATATGCTCATGGTCCTCATCGGACCGGTACAGGACCCGCGTGCTCCGGCCGATCAGTTCCTCCGGTTTCCACCCGAAGACGGCCTCCACGGCATGATTGGCCAGGACGATGCGGCGCGCCTGCATCCCCAGCACCGCGATCGGAAGCGCATCGAGCAGGGCGTTCTGCATCGCCTGAAACTCCTGCAACTTATCTGCCGACTCTCTCTTTGCCGTGATGTCCATGGAGTTTCCGAGCACGGCCCGCTTGCCCTTGTATGTAATGGCATGCACGGTTTCCTGGATCCACTTCACCGAACCGCTTTTTTCGATCATCCTGAACTGATAGGGTGAGGTACTTTCCCCCCTCAACATCTTCAGGGCATTTTCTTTTGCCTTTTTCCTGTCCTCCGGATGGATGAGGCTGACGGACTCCATTCCCAGCATTTCCTTCTCCGTGTACCCGCCCACTGCGGCAAACTGAGGATTAACATACCGAAATTTCCCGTTCTGCACGACATAGACGCTGTCGTACGACGTTTCCGGGATTTCGGATCTAAGTGTGGAGAGCACCATTGACAATTCGTCATGATTCTTGCTGTTGTTTTCCATTTTTATGTCTCGCGGTAACTCATAGAGATTTTCTTGCCCTGGTTCATGAGTATCGGATGGCAAGCCTTTTGTCAAGTATCATGCCCAGCCATCGCACACGTTTCCCTTGGCAGTTGATTCGTTGACTCGTTCACCAGGCGCAGGGGGTATCCTGTATCCCGAAACCCTTTTCTTACATAAAACATGACACATAACACTGCTTATTCACTGACCACTGCCGCGCAGCGGCTACTGTCGGCTCTAGGGGCGGACCCTTATCTTCACTCCACGAACATTCCAAATGACGTCATTACATATTGACATCATAACGTTATAATGCTATCTATGACCTGGAGGTGACATGATGAGTGAACCGGCTAAGCGTTCCACGATTTACCTGGACCCCGAACTTCACCGCGCATTGCGCCTCAAGGCGTTCGATACGGGGCGTTCCATGACCGATCTCGTCAATGAAGCCGTTCGCATGGCATTTCGCGAAGACCAGGAGGATCTTTCGGCGTTTGACGAGCGGGTCAAAGAACCGGAGATGACCTACGAAGCACTTTTGAAGGATCTGAAGGCGCATGGGAAAATATAACCTTGCCTTCAAAAAATCCGTTGCCAAAGATCTCCGGGCCCTACCCACAAAAGACGTCCATCGCATCCTGAAATGCTTTGAGCACCTGGCTGAAAACCCCCGCCCCCCGGGATGCGAAAAACTTTCCGGTCGGGAACGGTATCGGCTGCGCCAGGGCATCTATCGCATCGTCTATGAGATTCAGGATGACGTTCTGAAGGTCGTCGTCGTAAAGATTGGGCACAGGCGGGATGTTTACAGGACAAGTCGGTGAGCGGCCTTTATTTCCCGGTCATCTGCTCATATTCCTCAGAGCTGACTTTCCGGTATCCCTTCGCCTCGAAGCAGGAGTCGAAACTTCTTTGATGATCATTGCCGGAGGCGATGGCATTACCGAGTGCCGTCCGATAGGCGGCATTGTACCCGATTGACTGGTCCGCCTGGACACTGCACTCGTAGTAGTCCTGGGACCATTCATTCTGGGTCACTCCGGGCTTGGCCAATTTTTGCGATGACGTGCAGCCGAACATCACGATGACGCATAGCAGAAGAGTCAGTCTTTTCATAGGATGGCCCTCTCGAAACCCGTCAGGCGTATGAGAATGAATCCGAAACGGTCACTCGTGTATCCACCGTTCGGGTCACATCCTCAAAGACGCCGGGGCATGTTTACGTCCGTTTCCCCCGGACGATGAAGTAGATGATGCCGATGATGATGACCGCAAAGAGGATGTAAAAGATAAAATCCATGGCAAGCTCCTGATAAAACAGCATTTTTTGTTAGCGTTTCATTCGCCCGGTCATTTCCGTCATCCCGGCAGTTTTACGGCTCGCACATGGGTTGCCGTAAACCCGTGCTGACTTTCCAGGACGTCTACGCTCACCCTCGAGCCTTCTCGAATCAAACTCGGGTCGGACTCCTTGACGGCACTGTGGAGAAACAACACATTCTCGCCATCATCGGTCCTGATGAATCCGGCGCCGATCGTCCGGTTGAACCACCGCACGGTACCGTTTAGCATCGACTCTTCCTCCTTTCCATGAACTCCGATTCCCGGGGCACATCGAAACCCGGACCCGGAAGCACAGGCTCCGGTGCTCAATCCCCCGATGCCACCTCCGGGAGGTCTTCCGCCCGCATGCTCAATCTCACGAGTTCCCTCAGCTGCATTTCCGGTAACGGCGTCAAAACAAGATGAGTCGTATCACAGGGGTCATTGCTTCCCCGGTTGCGGCAGGTCATGGCTCCGGCCTGGATGATCTTCTCGACGGCATCCTCATCGTCGTGCGCTTCAACGCGGATCACGCGGATGCAGGGGGCAGGACATGAAAAGTTATACGTCATATTGCCAGCGCTCCAGTCGAAATGAGGGTACTTCCCTTTTTCTCATCTAAAACACAATCTGCACTTCTTCTTCAATCGGGCATCCGATGAATGAGATCCCTCCAATGCCTTAACGCGGCTCATAGAAAGGATGAGAGATGCCCTGCCCCTCTTCTTCACCCCATGCCCCATCTCTTCCCTCTTGATTTTATTAAAGTGTCACTGGTCACCGGTCACTGCTTTGTTTTGACTGCTGCGAAGCAGCTTCTAGACTTGATCCCATTTCGCCTCCTGCACACAACATCCCCACGGCTCTGGACAGGGGCTACAGAAGCAAAGCATGTGCTTCAACGGCGATGCAAATGCTTCAACGCTCTAACTTGCCGATTCATATTATTTTTTTCGCGCTTTCTCTTCGGGCCGTCCACTGAACAAAGGATGTGCTTCATTTTTACCGGGCAGCGGGCAGACCGTCAACAAATAATCTCAAGTTATTTCAATGAGATATAAATTCGCAGTGCCCGGCACGGTGTATGCTCTAGAGAAGGGTGACCAGAATAAATCAAGAGGGGGCGACATCATGAAAGCGCCGCACAAACCAGTAGCGATCTTCCAAGGGATTGATGACCCGACTCAAGCCTTTTTCGGACAGGCAAGAGCCCGCGTGGCCGAAGACATGGTATCCGAGCCCATCCCGGGAAGAATCTCCGTCCCCGCCGGAGGAGTTGCGGAACGGGTACGGAAGGCTGCCGGCCGGTTCGTCCTTTATGAAAAGAGGGGCAACCTCGGGGTCATCACCGCGAAGGTGCAAAATGTCGGCGAAGTCTACGACGAAATCGACGCCCTGCTCGACAAGATCGAGTTGGACGAGGATATCCAGAGGATCGCCATTTATACCCTGGACGGGCTTTTTGCCTCGCTTCCCATTCGCTGAAGGCCAGTCCGAAACAATGCGCTTGAGCAGGAGATATCTCCGCGGCGCGACAGGAGGTTGTTCCATGAGCTATTTCAATGCAGCTAGATTGGCGGGCCCATGCAAAAATGGAGAGCGCGAAGAAAATGATTACATCTACGATGCACCGCATCTTTCCTCGACCATTTCATGCTCGGCACAGGGGACCAGCTATTACGAAATCGAACAGGAGGTCCATCCGCTAAAGGATTACAATGTCAACACGATCCACATGACTCCGGATGCTTGGGAAGATCTCTTGCTTTCCAGCGAAATGGCTTTGGTAGCGTGAACTTTCTTTCGTAAATTTCCGCTGAGCCGTTTCGTTGAATACCGGCAGTCGTCAGTTAAAGCGAAAAACGGACCGATAAGACACCACGGCCATTAGGAAGGGCAGTACGTCATGAAGACAAATAAAGGCAAAACGGCGAAAAAGGTTAAAAAAGATAGAATTATTTGCGGCACCCCGGACACGATCCAGGAGGCGTCGCGCGAGTTGGACCCCACCATGAAGGTGGTCTGGACGAACGCAGGGTTCTGGGCCTTACCCCGGAAATAAAACATTCGAAGGAGAAAAAACCCGGCACGAGCAGCCGGATTTTTCGTTCTGTCTCACTGGATCGGGCACATCGAGATCAACGGCCTTTTGCCGATGGATCGGCGTCCTGCCATAGGGGCACTGGAGCAGAAGCTCCGATTCTCAGTTGTCGCAAATCCTCATTTCCCCATCCTGCCCCGGAAATCCTTCTTTGACCCGAAACCCTTTACCCGGTCCCCGTTACTTGAGTTCTGATAATTTCGCCCGTGCGGTCTTGGCCTGATTGGTCTGGGGATATTTTGTTATGATCTGCTGGTAGACGATTTTGGCGCTCGCTTTGTCACCGAGTTTCTGAAATGACATGCCCTGCTTCAAAAGGGCATCAGGCACCTTGTCGCCCGTGGGAAACCCCTTTATCACCTTTTCGTATTCGACGATGGCCTTTTCGTATTTCTCTTCGACGTACCAGGTTTCTCCGATCCAGAACTGGGCATTGTCCGAATAGGTCGTTTTCGGATACTGTTTCAGAAATTTCCGAAACTCCTCCCGGGCCTTTGCATACTGACCGTCCTGGAAGAGTTTGTAGCAGGCAATATAGGCGGTCTTCGGATCTGTTTTTACCTCCGCAGACGGCTCTCCGCCCGCCGCTTCGGATCGTTGCCCGCTCGGCTCCTTTTTACCGACCCCCATGGAATTTTCGATGTTCCCGATCCGGGAGTCCAGGTCGTCCAGTCGATTTGTCATATTCTGGCTCCGGCCCATGGCGGTGGATTCCTTCTTCATCTCTTCCATCTGGCCCCGCAGTGTTCGAACCTCGTCGCGGACGGTCCCGAGATCGGCGTTGAGATTGGCCTGGTTTTCCCGGATGGCCCGCGTCGTTTCCGTGTAATTCTTCTCGTACTGGTCGAAGCGGGCCTGGAGCTTTTCCACATCGCCTCGCTGGCTGGACATCTTGCTGTCGGTGTCCCGTTGGGTTTTCCTGAGATTGTCAGAAGTCGCACAGCCGCCGAGCCAGACGAGGCAAACAACCGCCAGAGGAACGATCCATTTTTTCACGATGGCCTCCTTGGAATCTATCGACACTTCATTTTGCGTCGCCTTGGCGCGCAGGCCGGAACGGATGCGGCCCATGCAATCGCGATTTCACTCTGCACCCGCTTTAACCGGCCCTCCGGTGTAAGAACCTTTGCAGACCATGCCCGTGCAGTCCGAATTGAGCATCTCGTAAATGATCTGACCGGTGTTGTTTCTGACCTTGAAATGCCCCACCCCGTCGGCATCCCCGCCAGACAGGGCAGTCGGCCGCCACTCCGTAAAATCGATATTCGACTTTCGGGCTTTCGAGCCGGCGCCGACATTCAGCTGGGCCCTCACATTGGCAGATGGATCAAACAATGCCCCCTGATCGCAGCTTTGATGCCTCTGCGCAGTCATGCAGTGTATCTGATCGTGATAACCGGCGTGAAGGGTATAAAAATAAGTGTTCGGATGATACCCCGGAGCGCGCCTTAAGCTCAGCGGTCCCTCGGCCGCTGTCCAGCGGTTGAATCCCACAGATGATCGGGAATCCGGATAAAAACCGAAAATATATTTATTGAAAACATTTTCGGAACCGCAGGTGGCGACAAAGGGATTCCTGTATCCTGCGGCAAGACAGGAGGGAAGGCCGCGGATGCCCCCGCCGATATTGACATACCGGCGCACACTGGCCCAGCCGTTTATCCCCTGATGAAGATTATCCTGATACGTCAGGGCGGCAAGCGACATGGTGACGCCCAGCGAATGGGCGACAATATCAACCTGTGGTTTACCTGTGTAGGCCTTAACGGCTTCGATAAAGCGTATCAGAACGTAGTACTTTTCCGGCTTGTGATAATTGGTTTTGGGTGATGCCTGCTCTTCGGCGGACAGGTAGGTTATTCCGAAGAGCTCGCAATCATTATAACCGTGCGACTTGAATTCCTGATAGACGGAGCGGGCGGGCGCAATGTATTTTTTGACTGACCCGGTAATCGGAGAATCCCAGTTGATCGCCGAATCGCCATTGCCGTGGATAAAGATGACCGGTGTGCGGCCGGCACGGCAAGCGCCGCCGCCAAAACCGCCAAAACCAACCTGCGGGTTGAAGCCGCCGGCATACTGAAGATCGGGCCCGTCGCATTTCGGATAATCAAACTTTCCGCAGCTCAGTGCGTGCCCGGGTTTGTGAAAAGCAAAGACGCAAAGGAGAATGATCCATAATGATAGTTGGATGCGAACAACCGTCTTCATCTACCCTCCCGCATGGTCGGCAGCTCCGGTGCATTGATCTTGATATCGACGAACTCGCCCCATTTTTCCTTGTGGCCTGTAAACCTCTTCATGAACGCGGCATAGCAATACCTCCAGGCATGGCTGCATCCCACGTAGGGGTTCACGACATAGTCATAGACCTGTGATTTGGAAAGAATGGATTTTGCGATTACCTCTCGGACGATCATGCGTTTCTTGTGGAGAGATGTTCAGATAATCGTCTCTCAAGGAGCCGGCCTGTTATTTGCGCTCATCTTTGCGATCCCTGGATCCGAAAGGCAGGAACATGGAAAAAGACTTCAGGAGTGCTTCCATCTGATTGAAGAAGTGCCTCTGCATATCGGAAACCATTCTCTCGTAGACATGCCCGCCCAGGGTGCCCTCAAACTCTTCCGATTCCAGTTTGCCGTTCGCAAACCGCTTTTCCTTTGAGCGGATATGCGTATGGCCGTTGATGGAAGATATTTCCTTGTACGAGTAATGGAAACCGATAAAGGGGGACGTCTTCTGCACGGGCTCGAGGACTTCAATCTCACCCCTGGTCGTTTTCCCGATCTCCTTGTTGATGCCTTTTTTAGTGATATCTTTCCGCATCCTCTGCCTGCTCCTGTCTTTTCCGGTCAACCATTCACCCAATCAACCCATTACCGCAGCGAAGCTTCTAATATGTAAGTTTATACTCCTGATTCTCAAATTGCAACGCAGCCCATCCCTGCCCCCTGGACCCTCGTCCCTTCTTTCTCTTAACTTTTGTACCCCTGAACCCATGGACCTGTTCTTCCCTAATCAACCAATTACCCAATCAACGAATGACTGCTGCGCAGCAGCCCTAAGGACCTGACCCCGAATCTTCTTTTTATGATTGACATACAGGTCTGATATATTTACACTTTGGCGTAAATCAAAATCGGTTATTCGTAAAGAGTACCGGGAAAGGAGAAACACTCTCATGGCCATCAAAGTCATCAAACAGGATAAGAAGCAAACCGAGAAAACGTACTCCAAAACGAAAAAGGGGCAGGCTTCAAAAGGTCTGGCCGGCCGTTGCATGTGTCAATGTCCCGGTAAAGACGCCAAGGCTAAGCAAACGGCGATGGTCCAGTAAAAGTAGAGTGATTTGGCGCCTGCCAGCTTCTTTCTTATTGACTTGAACACTCATGATCAACAGCCCTTTCATCCATAAATTCCGAACGGATAATGGGCGCTACCTCTACGACGTCAACACCAACCATATCCTGGAAGTCGATCCCGTTGTCTATGATGTCATCGGACTTTGGGGCACGACGCCCGACGATAAGATCCGTGAAACCCTTCGTCATAAATTCACACCTGAAGAAATCCGGCGCGCCATAGCGGAGATTGTATCGTTTTCTAAAGCAGGGTTTTTTAAAGACTTTCATCCCACCGCCCTTCGCTACCACAAGCCCTTTGCGGCGATCAGAAGAGATCTCAAGACAAGGCTTGAACAAGTTGTTCTTAACGTCACAGAGTCCTGTAACCTTCGCTGCGGCTACTGCACCTATTCCGGCCAATATCTGTACAGGCGATCGCACTCTCCCAAAAACATGTCCTGGGGCATCGCCCGGAAAGCGGTGGATTATCTCCTGTCGCACAGTCAGGACAGAAAAAAGATCAGCGTAGGCTTTTACGGAGGCGAACCCCTGCTCCGATTTGACCTCATCCAAAAGACCGTTCAATACATAACAAAGAACGCCGGAGGGAAACGCGTCCGGTTCAACTTCACCACAAACGGCACTCTGATCACCGACGCCATCATCGATTTTCTGGCAGAAAACGACTTTCACGTCGTCATCAGCCTCGACGGCCCGAAGGACGTCAACGACAGGTTCCGCCGTTTCCGCAACGGACACGGAAGTTACGATACAATCATGAATAATCTGGAGAGAATCCTGGCGCGAAACGAATCCTACTATCGCCGGCAGGTCTCCTTCAACATGATCCTCGCCCCTCCCTTCAAGCCGCTGAAAATCGAATCCTTCATCCGGAACCATGAACATCTATTTAAAAACGCGCAGATCACAATTGGCGGCGCCGACGTACAGGGGACGACCTTCTTTGACCAATTTTCCCCGAAGTACCGGACCGACAGGGAGTTTAGAATTCTGGAAAAAAGACTTCTGGAAGATGTCGCCCGCGGCCGCGAGGCGAATACCCGCCTTCTCCGCATCCTGACGAAGGAAAACGTCCTGCTGACAATCTACAAGAGGGACATCGGGCGACAGATGACCCCGTACGAATATCCCAACGGGGTCTGCACTCCCGGCCTGAGACGGATTTTCGTCTCCGTAGATGGGACGCTCCACATGTGTGAAAAAATTGCCGAAACCATGGCCATCGGAAACATCGAAACAGGTTTGGATCTGGATCGTATCGTATCTCTGATGATAAACTACGCGGAAAAAAGTTCGCCGGATTGCTGCGATTGCTGGGCGGTGAGACTGTGCTCTTTGTGTTACATCCACGCGGCCCGCGCGAATTTCGATATGGAAGCCAAAAGAAGCAACTGCGAGACCGCCAGGAAGACGATCCACCACGGGCTGCAACTGTATTGCAAGATTCTCGAGAAGAATCCGGATGCCCTGGCCGCTATGAAAAATATCGTCCTCTCCTGAGTCGATTGTTCACTAACCACAAACCACTAGCCACTTCTTCCCACTACCGCGCAGCGGCTGCTGTCGGCTGTAGGCTGTTGGCTCTTTTTTCCCGAAGCCTGAAGCCCGAATCCGGAAGCCCTCCCATTGTCACTGCTGCGCAGCAGCCCGCAAGACCCGGCTCCCTCCAACCCCTTCCTGAAAGCTTGTTTACACGAAGCGCAAAAATCATGTATATTTCGAATGCAAATTCATCCGAAACACAGGGATGATATTGGCATGCATCCGTAAATGACGGTTGGGGTCGCCACAGAACAACCCTTACGGTTGTCGGGCAGGGGCTGAATGGCCCTGCCTTTACCTCTCAGGAATGTCTTTATGCTGAATTTTCTGCCGCCCTATCTTTTGGGGGCAATCGCGGGATTGCTTTTGTTCGTCAATGTGCTGGTATGGGTGCCTCTGCTGTTGCTGTTCGCCCTTCCGAAATTTCTCTTGCCCATCCCGCCTATACGCCGGGTCATAAACAGGATTCTCCATTTGATAGGAGAAAGCTGGATTGCCTGTAACAGCGGATGGATGCGCCTGACTCAAAAAACACAGTGGGACGTGCAGGGATTGGAGGGTTTGAATTATCACGGATGGTATCTGGTTGTCAGCAATCATCAAACCTGGGTCGATATTCTTGTGATGCAGCACCTGTTAAATCGCCGTATCCCCCTGCTGAAATTCTTTATCAAGAGAGAACTGATCAAGGTGCCTTTAATGGGGCTCGCCTGGTGGGCGCTGGATTATCCTTTCCTGTATCGCCACAGCGCCGAATACTTGGAAAAGCATCCTGAACAAAGAGGCAAGGATTACGAGGCAACGCGCCTGGCCTGCGAGAAATTTGCTTCTATTTCCACCAGTGTGATGAATTTTCTGGAGGGGACGCGCTTTACCAGGGCAAAGCATGCACGGCAGAAGAGTGAGTACACATATCTCCTGCGCCCCAAAGCGGGAGGGCTCGCGCTGGCATTGAATGCGCTGGGCGATACATTTCACTCCCTGCTGGACATCACCATCGTGTATCCGGACGGAATCCCGACCTTCTGGGAATTTCTCTGCGGCAAGGTCAGGCGCATCATCGTGCGCATGAAGACAATGGAAGTCCCGAAAGAATTGATGCACGGCGATTACGAAGGCGATCCGGCCTTTCGCAATGCCATGCACAAATGGGTACAGCAGTTGTGGCAGGAAAAAGATCAGCAAATACAAACTCTTATAACAAAGGCCCAATCTAACTAACGGCCGGTCTCCGACCCATCGCCCCCCTTACGCCTTTTCTCTCTTCCACTAAACACCGGTCACTTTCTTCTTCACCCGGACACTAAAACACTCCGACACTTCTCAATCCCTGCCGCGAGGCAGCCGGTTACTTCTTCACTGTCGGCTGTAGACTGTAGGCTCTCTTCTCCCCGACGCCCGAATCCCGAATCCTGAAGCCCTCTTTTAGTCCCTGCCGCACAGCGGCCTACTTGGTCCCCAGGATCGCGTCGATTTTCTCCTTTCCGAACTGCCCGGCGGCCTGGGTGATGACCGGCTGCATGGCACGCCTCCATGCGGCCTTGTCGATGTTCCTCTCCACTTTCATCCCCTTGTCGGAAAGCTCGGCAATCTGCTTTTCCTCCATGTCCCTTCCCAGCTTGCGTTGAACCTGTGCGACTTCCCGGGCCGTCTTGAGCAGCATCTCCTGATCCTGCTTCGGCATGGACTGCCATTTTTTCAGGCTCACGATGAGGACAGCCGGGGAATAAACATGTTGGGTAAGGGACAGATATTTCTGAACTTCGTAGATCTTGGCCGAATGGATCACGGCGACCGGGTTTTCCTGCCCGTCGATGGTCTTCTGCTGCAGGGCCATGTAAACTTCGCCCCACGCCATGGGAACAGGATTTGCGCCCACCGCCTGCCAGGCCGCCATGTGCATCTTGTTCTCCATCGTGCGGATCTTCAGGCCTTTGGCATCGGCGGGGACCCGGACGGCCCTGCGGGAATTCGTCAGGTTCCGGAAACCGTTTTCCCAAAAAGCCAGGGCCTTGAACTGGGCCTTTTCCAGATCGTCCAGAAGCTGCTGTCCGACAGGACCGTCCAATACCTTGTCCACGTGTCCGTAATCATTGAACAGGAACGGGATGTCCAGAATCCCGATGTCGGGATTGAATCCGCCGATCGGTCCCGTCGAGCCGACATAGACATCGATGGTTCCCTGCTGTACGGCCTCGAGCAGCTCCCGTTCGCCCTTGCCGAGCTGACCGTCCGGGTAAACGGTCACCTGGATGCGCCCGTTGCTTCGCTCCTTGACGAGATCTGCAAATTTGGCTGCCCCCTGGTTGTAGGTATGGCTCGCAGGAGTCAGGGAGGCCAGCTTCAACTGCGCCTTGAATTCCCCCTTTTCAGCCTTGTCCGAGCTTCCGATGCAACCGCTCAAGTTCAGAAGGACAAAACAGGCAAGGCCCAAGATGCCGAGTCGCTTAATCATGGCAGTCACCCCCCTTGATATTTATATGGCATGGTATAATTTTACGGCTTGATTACAATCTATTTTTTCAGGGCCGTTCAGGGATCTCAGCGGGATGGGGTTTGCCCGGATATTTCCCGGATGATTATCGATTCTTGGCAGGGCGGCTTCTCGACGCCCTGCTCCAGAACTCGTATTCGTGTACCCATTCGTTCTTGTTCAGCGTAACCAATTGCCGGAAGTACTCGCCGGTCTCCCGATGGATCTTTTCCTGCTTCGTGTAAACCCTCCTGGCCCGGATATCTCCCGCCAGCTTTTTCCCCAGGCGGAAGGACTTTCGTTCTGCCGCCTCCCTGGCTTCCGAACCGAGGCGGACGGACACCCCGGCACTGCCGGTAATGAAGGACCCGAAGGTCAGCATGAGCGTGTCCAAATACCTGGTGACCTGCCGGTCCCGGCCGACACCGCCGGAGGTTGCCACATTCACCGTGTATTTGCCGGCAAACAACTGGCAGTGAACGGCGTACGCCATCCGGTCGATCAGGGTTTTCATCTGGGCGGTCACCGACAGGAAGTAGTTTGGGGATCCCATGACCAGGCCGTCCGCGGCAATCATCTTCCGGTACAGCGCCTGAAAGTCGTCTTTCTTGTAGCATTTCCCTTTCTTGTGGCAGATCCCGCAGGCGTTGCAGTACTCGATCTTCAACTTGCAGAGGTCGACCAGTTCCACCTCGCAGCCCATCGATTCAGCCCCATTGAGAGCGGCCTTGACCAACCTGAGAGTCTCGCTCCTGGTGCCTTTGGGACTCGCATTGATACCCAGTATCTTCATCGCACTTGCCTGCCCCCTGTTCCCTTTCGTTTTGCCGTCTTGACCTTTCTCGAATCCCGGTCTTTATCCCGATGCCTGAATCCTGCAGCCTGCGGCCTTTGGCCCCACTGGTCACTGCCGCGTAGCAGCCAGGCTTGTGGCTTGTGGCTTTTTTTAATCTTTGAACCCCTGGACCCTTGAACCCGTGGACCTGCTCTTCCCCAATCAACCAATCACTGCTGCAATGCGGCCAGCGGGTCGCCGGCCACTGCCTTTATTTACTGACCGAGATACACGAGGGCGTTGCGCAGCGGCTCGCTGGAGACCGAGATCAGCCCCCCGAACGGGTTGTCGAGTTCGAGCAGCATGTAGAGCGAAGCCGCGGCCGACAGCGCGCAGACGAGCAGGACAACAGTGGCCGTCTCGTTGCGGGGAGAGAGCAGCCCGAAGATGAAGAATATCACAACGAGCCAGAACACCAGCAGCACGATGAGCGGCATCGGCAATGAGCTGTGCCCTTTCTGTTCAATGAGGAACCAGCGAACGGCGGCGATCTCGCCGCTTACCTGCAGGGCCTGTGACTGAAGCCAGCGCTGGGCGTCGTTCCGGGGTGACAGTTGCCGGACTTTGTCCTGGAGCGTTTCAAAACCGGTCCTTGACTGAAAGGCCTTCTCATCAAAGTGCCCCTCGCTTTCTTTCGGCCACATCCGGCCTATGGTGGAGGCGACGCCCTGGCGCAGCATCTCGCGGATTTCTTTCGTCTCCGATCCGTAGGGGGCCAGGAGCCGATCGAGCAGGACGACCTTTGAGGCGGCCTGTACGAGCCCGTTGTTCATCGTGTCAAAGTTGCCCTTGGCCGAGGCGATCAACAGACCGAGGACGAGAGCGGCCAGCGTTGCGATCATGCCGGTCCCCAGCTTTATGACGTCCTTGGAATCGTCACTCAGGTGATGATCGGGCAACAGCGTTCGAAGGTACATGCCGAGCGCTATGCCGCCTATGATGCAACTGAAGGTGATGAAAAATATGGTGAGTGAACCCACGATTCCCCTCCCCCGGATTCCCCGCTAAGCAGGGTGCGGTTTTCTTCCTTACCCCTTTCCCTTCGCGGTTCCCTGGTCCTTTCGTTCCGGCCCGGAGACCCGCTGGCGAATCAGCTCGTTACTGCAGTGTTCGGAAAGACCTGCTGAACTTCATAATAGAACTGCCTGAATAACGTAGCGCCCGGTTCGCCTTCTGTCCGGTTCACAAAGATATCGGCGAGAGCGCTGTAATACCATTTCTGGGAATCCTTTGCTCGACGAAAGCGCTTCCATACTGACTCGCCAAATCTCTCGTAGTCTTCCTTGATGCTCCGGATGTTGTCCAGTTTGTCCGCGCAAGAGAGAAGAAGCACATCCATGGGTGCAGTCTTTAAATATTCAAGAGTATGTCTCTTGCGGTTCTCCCAGGTGTCCGATTTGTCCGGCTCCGATGCCGCCTCCACCAAACTTGCGACCTTCTCTCCGAATGACCTGCGGATGTCTTCGAGAGTGATGGAGGTGTCTTCGACAGTATCATGCAGTAAGCCTGCAACGATGAGCTCTTCTGTGCAGTCATACTCAATGAGAATCTTGGCTACACTTATAAGATGGGCGATATAGGGTATCCTTGTTCCCTTTCTAAAGTGATCCCGATGAGCACGAGCAGCATACTCAATGGCGTCGAATATCAATGATGTGCTGGAATTCAATTTTACCCTCACCCCCCATGCTTGACAGCCCTTTTCACAGGTGACCCCATCTCTTGCTCTTTCTTCATGAGAGCCTTTATCGGAAGGATGGTTTAGAATCCCAGCCAGCGTGTATTCTTGTCGAGGGATTCACGACCATTCACCAGGGCATTCGCGGGAAAGTCCCAGTCCGGATATCCGATGGCGATGGCAATGACGATTTTCTTGTTGTCCGGTACGTGTGCGATTTCCCGCACGACGTCGGGATAGAGCACCCCCTGATCTTCGATGCAGGTGCCAAGCCCAAAGTGGAGTGCCGCAAGGCAAATATTCTGCATGGCCGCCCCGAGATCGAGCAGAGGCCCGCAATCGCTCAGGGATTTATCCGTCAGAACAAGGATGGCAACCGGGGCGTCAAAGAATCGGAAACCTCGTTCCAGCCACGCGGCTCTTTTCTTTTTGTCTTCCCTGGGGATCTCCATGAGCTCAAAGAGTTTCTTGGCCAGTTCGATCTGCCGATTCCGGTATATACTGTCGTTCGACCAGCTGACCGCTTCGTGCTCGGGATGCGGCGGCTCTTTCCTGTTCAGTTTTTCAACGATGGCGGTCCGCAGCCTGTTCAGAACATCGCCCGTCATCACAAGAAACTCCCACGGTTGCGTATTCATCGCCGATGGGGCCCTGCAGGCCGATTCCAGAATTTTGGTCAAAACGTCCTTTGAAACAGGCTCGGATTTGAATCCTCTGATGCTTTTTCTTTGGTTCATCGCATCAATAATGTTCATACTGTTTCTCCCTGGCGTGCGGCTTGTGGCCCATGATAACCCGTTTCCTTGATCTCCCTCGCCCCGTCTTCACCCGCAAGGCGGCGCAAGCCTCACTGCGGCTTGAACAGATCCTTCAGCGGCCGGTTGAGGTATGCTGCCTGCGCGAGCGATTGTTTGGTCTTCCTATATGTATCCATGTACTTTCTTGCCCGGGGAAGCTGCGCGAGGATGACGTCGCTCAGCACCTCCAGGGTCATATCCGCTTCGGCACGGATCGGATGCAGATGGATATCAAACATCTGCTCGCGAATCTCCAACTGCACGACCCGGACCGGCACGACGCGCTTTGCGCCCCAGACGAACAGGCAAAAGGAGGAAGACGCTCTGGGGCGCTTCGGGAGGTCCTGTCCGTCGCCCGGGTACAGAATCAGCTCCAACGCTGCAAGCGCCGGCAGAAGCCCGCTTGCGACAGCAGCAGGCTCCTGCCCCGGCTTTTCGAGAGCCGATATCGTATCCAGGGTGAGAGTGAACCGGATGATCTCTTTCGGCGCTTCACCCGGGCCCGCCGGCTCGAGGGTTCTCCGAAGGCTCTCGGGATTGTATTGAAAAGCGACCGTCCGGCCCTGTTGCGGCAGGTTGCGACCGAACTGGACAAGCGCACCCTTGAGGATTTGCGGTCTTTTCGGGTTCTCCATGGATTGCCCCGTGTTATTAAGGTTCGGTGAAGGAAGGCTCCACAGGCTCATGCACTTCGTAATCCCTCTCCCACCCCTCGTTGACCAGGGTGATTTTCTGGATGGCCACGCCGGGATGGTTCGCGTCCAGTGCGGGCAGAGCTTCGTACTCCGACACCCAGCAGCGGTAGATCCTGTAGGCGATCGCCAGCTGCCCGGCCTCATTGTAGAATTCGAGGATGATGTCCTTGCGGAAATCCCGGAGCGAGACTTCCATGCCCAGGCCCGCACCGTAATTCCACACCTTGTTTGCCCATCGCTCGAACTCCATGTCGTGGGTCACGCCACGCTCGAGCGTGATCGGCTCATACTGGGTCAGCCCTGGAGATTTGCGGGTACTGCTCACGTCTCCGCCTTCGCGATGCTCGAGAACCTGCGTCCTTCTGACCAGTGCGCTGACCTTGCTCACTCCCGCCACGTATCTTCCATCCCATTTGACCCTGAACTTGAAGTTCTTGTAGGGATCAAAACGTCCCGGATTGACATTGAATTGTGCCATACAGGTTTCCTCCTCTCTTTTCCTTGATCACATCATGGCGTCGATGGGACCGTGTGCCGGCAGACACAAAAATACCCCGCTCTCGCCGAGTAACGGGGTATTGGTCGTCAATCCATCGCTTCCCCCCATGGAGTCAGAGGACCGGTCTATTTCCGTCTACACGCCACCCATCCGTTTCATAAGGTTTTTATAATGCCTAAGCCTTTGAATATCAAGGGGTATCTTCGAAGCCGCCGGCAATGCCTGCCTGCAAGATAAAAAGCACGACCTGACCCCATATTCACAAACAACGCTGCATGAAACGATATGCGCCATGGATCGGGTCACACTTCTTTGACCGGTTTTTCCAGGGCGGCCCTGATCAGGTTCTCTGCCTTCTTGACGACTTCCTCTGCGGTCAGGGTGCCGGGTTCAATGGGGGCAAGGACCGCAATCCTGATCCTGGCTCCGAAGGACATGGGGTACAATCCCCTTTTCGTCAGCTCGTACGTGCCGTCAATGGCGAGCGGAAAGACCGCCGCGGAGGGAGCGGCTTTCAGCAGCGCATCGACCCCGGCAGGCAGAAACGGCTTCATTTTCCCATCTCTTGTCCGGGTGCCTTCGGGAAAGATGCAGACGGCGTAATGATTCTGTTCAATATACCGGCCCAGCTTTCCGATCTCCCGGACGGATTGCAGCGGTTTGTTCCGGTGGATCAAGGCCGACCCGCCATGCCGCAAATTGTACGACACGCTGGGGATGCCCTTTCCCAGCTCGACCTTGGCAATGAATTTCGGGTGGTGATGGCGAAACCCCCATGCGATGGGTGAAATGTCTAACATGCTCTGATGGTTGGAAATCAGGATGACGGGCCGGTCTTTGGGCAGTGTTTCAACGCCCCGGAACGAGATGCTTGCCCCCAGGATGCAGAGGCTTTTGACGATCAGGAGATTCAGGATATCGACCGATTTTTTATGTGCGCCATATCCCCCCGTACTCCTGCAGATCATCTGAACGGGATGGAATACGGCAAGCAGAAGTCCGAAAACAAGCAGGTAGACGGGCGTCAACAGATACCCGAGTAATTTCACGACAACTGTTTTCATTTGATTGGCAAAGACCCTTCTCGTCAAAAAACCGCCCTCATCGTAAGGGCGGCCTTATCTGCCGTCAGGCTCTGATTTATCCTACCGTGAAGCGGCCGGCCTTGCAAGTGCTGCTTGATGTGCCCCCGTTCTCCTTCTTCGTCTTCCACGGGTCACCGCTCAACCTTCCTTTTGTCGCCATGTATTTTCCCCCCTTCGAAAAGAGAAGTGCAGAAACGGTAACAAAAGGGAACAACGTAAGTCAACGGAGTACCTGTCGAACCCTGCACGGGGAATCTTGGTTGTCGGGACAGGCAGTCCCACCCCGCTCAACATATTTACTATTGCGTACTGACGCACAATGCTTATACAATTCCGCAGCGATGCACGTATCATTCACTCATGGAGCTTTGGAAAAAAAATCTTTATAGCGTCTGGGCTGCCCAGTTCATTGCCGCCGTCGGCCTGAACATGGTGGTTCCTTTCCTGCCGCTTTACCTGAGGGACCTCGGGGTCGTTGGGGACCAATCGCTCAAAATCTGGAGCGGCGTCGTCTTTTCCGCCGCCTTCCTGGTCTCGGTCGTCATGCAGCCCCTCTGGGGCATCCTGGGCGACCGGGTCGGGCGAAAGCCCATGATCGTCAGGGCCATGCTCGGCCTCTCCATTGCCCACTTCCTGATGGGATTTGCGCAAAGCCCCTATCATTTTCTGTTGTGCCGGCTGTTCCAGGGATGCTTCTCGGGCTTTCTCGCGCCGTCCCTGGCGCTTGTGGCCTCGAGCACCCCGGAGCAGAAAACCGGCTATGCCCTCGGCACGCTGCAGACGGCGCTCATTTCCAGCCTGGTCCTGGGACCGTTCCTTGGCGGCGTGCTGATCCACTTCATGGGCGCACGGCCGATCTTTTTTCTGACCGGGACCCTCTGCCTCTGCGGGGCGCTTGTCGTCCTGCGCTTCGTCAAGGAGACCTTCGAACCGAGCAAGGAAAGAAGGAAGTCCGAGCTGCGGCACAACTTCCAATCGGTGTTCCATACCCCCGAGCTGCGAAACCTGTTCTTCCTGCTGCTTCTCGTTCAGTTCAGCATCTTCTTTGTCGTGCCATTCCTGACCCTCTACGTGGAGTTCCTGGGGGTGCAGCAGGAGTACGTGGGGCTCGTGTCCGGCGCCGTCTTCGGCGTCACGGGCGTCACGAGCACCTTGACGTCCCCGTTCTGGGGCCGGAGGGCGGATCGGGTCGGCTACCGCAAGGTCCTTCGCGTGGCTCTCATCGGCATGATCGCCTTCCTCGCGCCTATGGCGTTCGTCACCGATGCCTGGCAGTTGATGGTTTGCCGCGCTGGCATGGGCCTTTTCGTGTCCGGCACGGTGCCGATCATCAATTCCATCGTCAGGCTTTCGACCAACGAGAGCGAGCGGGGCGGCATTTACGGGATCTTCCAGAGCGGGTTTCTACTCGGCAACATGATCGGGCCTCTGGCGGGAGGGGCGCTTGCGGCGTTCCTGGGGATGCGGGCGATCTTCCTCGCCACGGCGGGATTCCTCTGCATCGGGCCGGTGCTGGAGAGGAGAGTGAAGGCGCGGGACAACCCCGTCGGCCCGAAGTGAAGCGAGCATCAGAAATCCAGGCCGGTGACCTTTCCCTGTCTTCCCCCAATTTGCCGGCCGCCCATTAGAGCTGCGCATTACGCACATAACGGCACTTTGGGAAGCCGGAACAGCCGTAGAACGGATTTCCCGCGGTCTTGCCTGTCTTAGCTGTTCTCAGCACGAGAGCGGCTCCGCACTTCGGACACATTGTTGTGCTCGAGAAGCGCTGATCGAGTTTTTGGACGTGCTCGCGCCTTGTCTTCCAGCTCTTTGGCAGCATCCCGGTCTTTATCGCAGCGACAATTTCGGCGACCTCGGCCTCCGAAAAGAGCACCTGCGACTTGCTCTTGATGTAGCCCGTGTAGCCCCGATCCATGACATTGTCTGGCATCGGGGTCTTGAACTGACACTCGCCCCAGAACATGACGACCGAAAAGAACTTGCCCTGCTCGATCCCCAGGAAATCGGACAGTACCCTGGTGTGCCTGTAGTTCTGATGCAAGGGATTCTGGAACTTGAACTTCTTGCCGAAGAGGTTTTGAGTCCACTGCGGATTCTTCTCGTCTCCGTAGATCCAGCCGTCGATGTTCTTGGTCTCTACGACGAATATTCCGAAACGAGAGACGATGATGTGGTCGATCTGGGTCGTCCCGTTAGCAACAGGGATTGTGACATTGTTGACGTCGATATACGTGTCAGCATCGAGAAAGAGCTTCTTTGCCAGGGTGCCCTGAACCTCCCCGAACCATCCTTTGATTGCCGATTTCACTGACATTTCGAGCAGATCTCCACCTTTGCTGGCCCACACGCAGGGGATGTACACGCAATACCGCGCGCCAATAAGAATATCGGCATTTTGTTCCGATTCTTTCGCGCCAGGTTTCAAAAATAGAGGAAAATGACTTGGTGGGCTCGAAAAATGTTCAGATAGTTCGTGCTTATGGTCCTGCATTGGGGATCCTTAGGAACGGCGTGCGATAGCCAGGACTAAGCTTGACACTCTATTACACAGGTGACCCCTCTCATTTCTCCATCAACGAAAAAGGCTCCGAACCCCAGGGGTGTCGGAGCCTTCTGCTGCTGGGACGTCAAGAGCCCTACTTGCCGATCGTCAGCAAAATCGGGCCGGCCGTCTCCGATCCCGCCGAAACGGACTGCTGCATGACGCGGTTCTTCAAATTGATCTGCCGCGGTGAAGGACCGTATTTCACGTTCACTTTGAGCCGCGCCGCGGTCAGCGTGTCGACGGCCTCCTTCTCGGTCTTTCCGATCAGGTTCGGCATGATGATCGTGCCCGGCTTCACATACTTGTAGGCCGTCAGCTTGATTTCCGACCCCGCGGAAAGAACCGAGCCCGCGGCAGGCGACTGCTCGTAGACTTTCTGGTCGTCCTGCGCGACATTCGTCGTCTTGCCCGGGACAAGAGTTCCCTTCAGGGCCATCGTCTTCACGGCATTGAGCTGCTGTATTGTCTGCAGGGCGCCTCCGGCATTTTTGCCGATGAAGTCGGGCATGGGATAGCCTGGTTTTGCGACCTTGAGCAGAACCGTTCCGCCCTTCGCGAGATTGCGGTACGGCTCGGGTTGGGAAGCCTTCACCTTGCCGACCATGTTCGTTATCTCTTCGGAGTAGTATTCGACTTTCGGAACGTAACCGGCTTTTTTCACGGCATCGATCGCCGCCGCCTCCGTCATGAGAAGCGTCATGGGAACGAAGTTGCCTTTCGTGGCGATCTTCACCTTGATCGGGAAATTCTTGGGTTCGACGACGACGATGGTCCCGAAGGGTTCCGTTCCCTGGCACTTTCCGATCTGCGTGTACATCTCGGCCTCGACCTCGACCCAGATGATCTCGGTAAAGTACTTCTTGGCCTTCAGGGCCTTTTCGCATTCGGCTTTCGGCAGATTTCTCACGTCCGGAATGTTGTAGTAGTACATGGTGGCGCCGGCGCCGCCTGCGAGCAGACCCGCCAGCAAAGCAATGATGAACAGACATTCAACAGTGCGCTTGAACATGAATTCTCTCCTTGCACTTAAGAGCGGATGCTTGATTCTGTCCGAAATCATGTATCGCCCCGGGCGTTTCGCGCATCCTACACGCCCGACCGAGGGGTATACGGTTCATTGCAAGAATCGGGCGCAAACCGCCCCGCGTAGAGGAGCAAAATCGAGCCCGGACAGCACCGCAACCCCCTCCAAATTTATATTGACGTGCTGCGGGAGGGACGGTCTAAGATAGACGACAGCGGAAATGGGAACCCCTGGCGCGATGTCCTCATGGGCTCTCGAAGGAGGGAAGAACATGAAACGATGCGGAATCTTTCTGGCGTTGCTCATGGCGGGTGTCCTGATGGTGACATTCACGATCGGGTGCACCGCGCCGAAACGGGCCATGCGGGAGGAGGTCACCCCGCGTGGCGACGTGGAAAGGCTCGAGGCCCGCTTCGACCAGTTCGAGAAGAACTACGCGGCAGCGACTCGGGACATCCGGACCGGGCAGGCCAATCTCGGTGCCGATCTCGGGGCCGTCCGCGACGAACTTCGGACGCTGCGGGGCCAGGTGGAAGGGATGGACAAGAGCCAGAATCTGAAAAATCAGCTGGATGACCTGGCCAGCCGGGTCGGAAATATTGAAAACTCCCTGAAGAAGGGCAAAGGGGAAACGGACTGGCAGCGTTCCGAAGCGACGGACGCGGAGCCGTCCGCGGAGGCAAAAACAGACCCGAAGGCCGCTTATAATGCCTGCTACAAACTCTTCAAGGATGGTCAGAACGAAAAGGCCAGGGATGAGTTCCAGAAATTTCTGAAACAGCATCCGAAGACGCCCTATTCGGGCAGTGCCCAGTTCTGGATTGCAGAAACCTGGTACGTCGATGATAAATACGAGAAAGCCATCGTCGAATACGAGAAGGTGATCAAGGGGTTTCCCACGAGCGACAAGGTGCCTCATGCCCTGTTGAAGCAGGGCATGTCGTTTCAGAAACTCGGTGACGACGGAAGCGCCAAGATTGTCTACCAGCAGATCGTAAAAAAATACCCCCAGACCCAGCAGGCCAAGGTCGCGCGGGCGAGATTGTCGGAGATGAAGTAGCGGGGACCGTGCATAGGAACAGGGGCAGTTCTTGTATCTCAACATGGGCGGAATGAGTACAAGCCAGATATGTTTAAATACAAGACCTGACCCCAAATCTTCCGGGCGGCGCCTCTTATCCGGTTTCTGTTCGTCGGCCCGCGGTTTCGCTCCCCGCTTCCTCCAGACCCCCGGTCGCCCGGACGCACTTGCGGCTCGCTTCACTCGTCGTGGTCAACTTGTGGGAGGACTTCCACCTCCAAGATTGCGCCCCTGCTGGGCGCACAAACGAAAAGCCCGCACCAAAGGCACGGGCTTGCATTCTTCCCACCGGCCTTTAGCACATTTCTATAGCGGAGCAAGTAGCTTCTTAAATCACCGCTGTGCAGAAAAAATATCCTAATGCCGTTTAAAATCAGCTCGAAGTTGCCTCCACGTAAGCATGCATGAATTCCCTCGTCACCTCGCCCAGCCTGTCATCCAGGATGCTGTATACCCTCCTGGTGATGTGTTCCGGAAGGGGACCGTAAAAGGCATGGGCAATGCCGCCCGTGATGCAGGCATGGGTGCAGACCGTTATCACAACGCGTCCCTGTTCCCGCAAGACCCGTTCTTCACACGCGCCTGAAAGACAGGGGCTCGCGGGTCGCGGACCGGTCAGGGCTGATCCAGCTCAGTCGTGCGCGTTCACCAGGCATCGGGGAGGCCTCGTGCGAGGCTGTGCGACACTTTCATCGTCCGGATACGCTGGTGCGCCTTGTTGTCGAAGGTGATCCAGCAGCCCTTCAGTTCGGCGGCCAGGGCAGCGTAACAGGCATCGTAACCCGTCAGCCCTTTCCTCACAAAAGGGGCCGCGCGCCGGGCAAGCCCCGGCGTCATGGGCTGGCGGTAGATCCCGCCTTCCAGAATGGGCATCATGCACTCATCGAAGACGCGCGACCCATCCGGATGAACGCGGCAGAGCACGGCATGGACCTCGAAGGCAAAAAGTTCGGGCACCGCAAACGAATCCGCTTGCTGTACCAAACGTTCGAGCACCGCATCGGAACCGGGATGGCTCTCGGCTTCGAGGAACCAGCGGACGGCGACGGAGGCGTCGATCACCCAGATCATTTCTCGTAGCCTCTCAGCTCGCGCAGGACCTCCAGGCTGGTCTTCCGGCCGATCCGCGCGGACCGGGATGCCTTGATCCTCGCCAGCAGTTCCCTTTTCTTCTCTTCGGCCTGGTAAACCAGGAAGCGCTGTTCGAACTGCTCGGGGGTGATCATCACGGCCCTGGCCTTCCTGCCCTTGCTCACCAGGACGGGTTCTCCCGTCTTCTTGAGCTGATCCAGGATCTCCCCGAGGCGGTTCCGCAGCGTCAGCGCTGTCACTTCCTTCACGGGTCACACCTCGCTTTTTTCGTCCAGTTTAGCTCCTCGTACTATACATGTCAAGTGTAGAGTATACTATACACTTATTCGCCGTTGCCTGTCTGCAGGCTGTACAGCCGCTGCCACACGTCCTCATACGCCCGTGCCCTTGCCTTTCCCTGCTTTCCGGCAACGGAGTTCTTGAAGTTTGGATAGTCGATGTCGAGATCAATTTCCCTCAGGGCCTCCGCGAAGGCCTCACGCGGTACGCGCACGCGGAACCGGTAATCGGTGTAATCGCTCTCTTCTATCGCCCCGGTGGCCGGAAAATAGCGCTCCTTCAAATTCAACAGATCCTGCTTTGCCCTGGCGCGGACGGTCAGATAGTCTACACCCTCTTTTTTCACGATGCTGAAAAACCCGAAATTCGTCATGAGCCACATACTCTACTTTCCCTTCCATGCCCTACTCGTCAAAGCCCAGCACGCCTATCACACCGATCTCCTCCCTGCACGCGGGGCAGAGAGTGCGCGGCTCCTCCCCCGCCACGTTGTGGCTCAATGCGCGCCCAGCCCCGTGGCTCGCCACATCTCATCCCCGATCTCGACGGAGACGATCAGCAGGGACGCCTTGCGGCTCCGGTACGAGTAAGACAGGTGCGCCAGCGCCTCGGCGCCCTCCCACGAGTACTCGTCGCCCGCGGCAGGTTCGGCAGGCCCGCCGAACTCGTCGAACACCATCTCGCGGAAGGGAACCCAGTTCTTCCTGCCCTGCGTCGTAAGCTCCACGCCGAAGAGACGGTCGCGCCAGAACAAAAGCCCGATCTCCACTTCTCCGGCTTCCTCCGGCGGCACCGCCACGCGGTACAGGCACAAATCCGCGAAGCCATAGACGTCGCAGGCGTTGAGCGTAAGCTTCGGGAACTCGCGGACGTCGGCCCCCCACTCAATGTCATCGAGCCTCTTTGCCGGCTCCGAGCCCGGCCTGAAGGGCATGGCCTTCGCCCTCTCTCGCGGGGGTTCGGCCTGCCCAACACCCGCCCCGGCGCTTGCCGGCTCCATGGCGTAAAGGCCGGCACCTGCGAGCAGCAACACAAGAGCAAAACCGCAAGCAAAAGCTCTCATGATTTCACATGACCTTTCCCGATTCTTTTCGAAGGGCCTGGCCCCGGCGCGAAGGGAGGCGATCCTGCTTCGCAGCCGGGACCGCAAAAGCCCGTCGAAATCACCCGCGGAACCCCCTCCTGCGGGAGATGCCTGCCATGTGGCCCGCCTTCTCGGCCTCGGTGGTGCGGAAGAAGGCCGCGTGGATGAGCGCCTTGTTGTAGACGAGGGCCGAGCCCACAAGGCCCCTCCCCTCGAGGCGGAAGTCCCAGCCATGGCCTACGGACTTGAAGCGCTTGCCCGTGCACGCCAGGGCCTCGGCGATGAAGGCCTGCGGCGCACCCTCCGGGACGATCTGCCCGTCGGCCCCCCTCGACGCGAGGGCCTCCATGGCGTAGCTCTTGATGAGCTTGGGGTGCAGTGCCGCGCAGGCCGACTCGAGCGACACCATGTCCATCCCGGCCACCTTCCCGTCGATGAGGACCAAAAGGCCCTTCTGCCCGGGCAGGCAGGTAA
This sequence comes from Syntrophaceae bacterium UBA2192, assembly GCA_002327315.1. Classification (GTDB taxonomy): domain Bacteria; phylum Desulfobacterota; class Syntrophia; order Syntrophales; family UBA2192; genus UBA2192. Next base: position 71,829 of record DCVI01000017.1, read on the forward strand.
ACTTCTTCAGGTACTCGTCGATGTCCTTGGCCCTGGACTCGAAGGCGTCTTTCATGGCCCCCGTGTTGGAGGCCACGTTGCAGTCCTCTAGCACTGAAGCAACGTTGTCCCAGACAGCCCCCTGGTCGGAGTCAAACCGCCCGCCGGCCTTGAGACAGGCCGATACGCTCTGCTTGGTCACCCCTCTCACCCTGTGGGCCGCGATGTGGCCCGAGTCGTCAAAGTGCTCCGACACGTAGGACCAGCGCCCATGCTCCGTGCAGCTCACGGGGATGATCGTCTCGGACTGGCGCCGAAGCAGAATCGTCGTGTTGACGATCCGGTTCTGCTTGGCCCCGGCCAGTTCCTCCCCGTCGAGGATGAGCACGGCCACGGAGGCGCTGTTGATCACCTTGAGCTCCGGCACGGCGCCCCCCGCGCTCACCTCGGTTACGGCCAGAAATCCCCCCGCCATGGCCTCCTTCATGGTGAGGTAGTGCGGGCTGCCGTCCGCTTCCGAAAAGATCGGGTACACGGCTACGTTGCGGTGCCTCTGCACCCCACCGAATTTGATCCCCTCCAGATGACTCTTCACAGCCTGATCCATAATCCCCCCTTCCTCCCGCCCGGGCCCCGAAGGCCGGCCGGGAGTTTTTTGATTGTCTGAGGCTATTATCGCCATTCCTTCCTTATATAAAAGGCCGCCTCGACAGCCCTCTGTCGGGGAGATTCATCAAGAACCCTTCTATTTATAAAGCTGGGGGTAACGCAGGAACGTTTAAAAGCACACGACCAAAAGTCTAAAAATCGAACTGAACAGTCGATTTCCCTTTGCCGAAAATATCGGCAAAATAATCGGCAATAATACGTAACAAATGAAAATAAATATTGACAAACAGTATATTAATGTGAATAGTTAAGAAAAATAAATATCGGCAAATAGATCGGCATATTAAAATGTTTGACCGCATTTCTCAAATGGAGCCTCTTCGTCCTTCCGCCTCGCCCGAGCTTGCCGACGGCGCACGGGAGATCGTTGGCCGTTCTGCGTCCCTGGCAGGAAGTCTTCATCCTGTCACCAGGAAAACGATCGCGGAATTTTTGCGAATCACCAACAGCTATTACTCGAATCTCATAGAGGGACATGGCACTCATCCTGCCGACATCGAACGTGCCATGCGCAAAGACTATTCGACCGATCCGGCCAAGAGAAATCTGCAGATGGAAAGCCTTGCCCATATCGAATGCCAGCGCCGAATCGAAGAAAGGCTGGAAAAAGAACCTGACGTGAACATATCGAGCACGGAGTTCATCAAGTGGCTGCATGGAATCTTCTATGAACAGCTTCCACCTGAGCTTCGTCTCGTAAGAAATGATGAAACGGGCGAAACGATGGAGGTCGTCCCGGGAGAGATTCGGCACAGGGCGGTCAAGATAGGGCGCCATGTCGGGCCTGAAGAAGGCGCTCTCCCTCAATTTCTTGATCGATTCGGGGACGTTTATCGTCTCGAATCGTATCATGGAATAGAGCCGCTGCTGGTCGCGCCGGCAGCCCATCACCGCCTGACCTGGATCCATCCTTTCCTGGATGGAAACGGGCGCGTAGCGCGGCTTCATACGGATGCGTGGTTCATGAAGGTGCCTCTCAGCGGGTATGGGTTATGGAACATCAGCCGCGGGATCGCCCGGCAGAGGAACGCATATATTTCAGCCCTTGTCCAGGCAGACGCCCCGCGTCAGGGGGCCCTGGACGGTCGCGGCAACCTGTCGGAAAAGGGATTGACCGGCTTCTGTGAATTCTTTCTCGGGGTGTGTCTCGATCAGATTGACTACATGGGCAGGATGCTCGCGCTCGACGGCCTGCTCGGAAGGATTCAGGGCTATGTGAACCTGCGAAAGGAAAAAGCCATCGCGGCGCCCTCGGCGGCAACGCCTCCCCTGAGGAAGGAAGCCGCCCACATGCTTCAGGAAGCGCTTCTGCGCGGAGAAGTCCCAAGGGGGGATGCGATCCGATGTTCAGGCATGGCTGAGCGCACCGGAAGAAAACTTTTGGGACAGCTTCTGCAAGAAAGCCTTCTGGTTTCGGATACCCCGAAGGGGCCGGTGAGATTAGGGCTCCCCGCTTCCGTGGCAGGATACTTTTTCCCCGGTCTTTATCCGGAAGCAGATCGTTGACGGAATAACCATCCGAATCCGGTCCTGTAAGATGCCTGCGGAAGCACCGAAGCCGCCGCTAAGCGCCCGCCCGGCACACAGCACCCGGAGCCCGAACCGTCACCGCTCCTTTAGCCCGCCGGCAAGTTCATGTAATCAATCAGGTATTCATGTTTTGGGATTGCCGTGAAGCGAACAGGCCATATAATCGCCTCACGAGACGAAGCGTTTAGGGAATCAAATGCCTCGCCGCATTGTCTTAGGCAAAGCTGAGGGAAAGCATGCGAGAATGGAATCGGGAAACCGTCAGGATGCTGTCAGCGACGTGGGGCCTATATAACCCGTCCGTCTTTCGCAAAGTCGTAGACGAGCGACGTCCCCGATTCCACTTCGTCGGGCGTGGCCGTTATGATGTCGAGAGGGATCATGAACTTTCGGATCGTTCTGATCTCGCCCTCTTTTGTCAGGCGCGCACGCTTGAAAATATCGCAGCCGCGGAAATCGTCGGACACGATCAGCACATCTATATCGCTGTCTTTTCGCGCCTGCCGACCGGCCCGGGAGCCGAACAGGATCATCTTGGACACATTGAGCCCGCCTTTTTCCAGCTCCTTCTTCAGGAACCGAACCGCTTTTAGAGCTGTGCTTTGAGCCATTTCAGCACTTCCCTGCCCTTCTTGATGAATGCAACCGTATTTCGTTTGTTGTACTCCTTCTTCATCCTTTCGATATTGTCGGGATATCGCGTCGGGACACTCACACGGTTCAATGAAAAAACGATTTCGTAGATATCCTCAGGCGGCTTCAAGTCCAACTTCTCGACCAGATAGACCAGATTGTGTACCTTTGGCGGAGTCTCGTTCAAGCGCTTTTGATACAAACCCTTGAGGGCCTTTTCGACGGTCAAATGACACATGAAGACCGTGTAGATATATCTCCGGCTCTCGAATGCATGGCGGCGGCAGTGCTCATGTCGTACTCGGCCTGCCTGAACCATTCTTCCGGGGCTTTGTTCATTCCCTCTGGCTCCCAATATTTCAATTGAGATTACAGGGTTTCAATATCGTTCTCAACGAAAATTATCGACGTTGCGCAACATGGAAAAAGATCGCGGTCGGGTTGAGTGAAACTCCTCTTTCTTTCTGTTCCCTCTCCCCCGGCGGGAGAGGAGTGAGGTGAGGGGGAATTCCGGCAGGGGTCTTGCATAAATAGTCCGCATGGTGGAACCGAAAGAGTGCCCGATGATAGGGCAGAAGAACACCCACAGGCGCCTGATGCGCGTGGGGCAGATGCTGAAGCTCTTCCTGGAGAAGGAAAGGGTGACGACGGCGACCCTCAGCCGGGAGTTCCACACAACCCCCCGCACCATCCAGCGGGACCTTTCTTTCCTGAAACAGTGCGGCTTCCCGGTATCCGAGGCAGGCCCCGGCGTCTACCGGCTGGACAAGGACATCTTCAAGAACTTCGAGCTTTTCGACGAAAACGAGCTGGCCCTCATCGTCGCCCTCAAGTGCGCCGTCTCCCAGCTGGGCCAACCCTTCCAGAAGGCCGCCGACGAGGTCTTCAACCGCCTCTACCAGGCGACGGCCTCCCAGCCCATCTACATCCACGTCGATGAGTCGGTGCCCCTCGATGCCCGTCTCATGAGCCGGCTCCTCAAGGCAATCCGCAACAAACGGCGGGTTTCCTTCCACTACGCCTCGGTCAACTCCCACCCGGCCACCGTCAGCCCCTACAAGATCGTCCACTATGACGGCTTCTGGTATCTTGTGGCAAAAGAGGACGGCACGGGCATCATCAAGCGCTACGCCATGGACAAGCTGAAGGAGCTGAAGATGCTGCCCACCAACTACGCAGCAGCACCTAAAGATCTCGACGAACTGCTCCGTCAGAGCGCCAATATCTGGTTTTGTGAGGAACGGAACCTGGAAGTGGTGATCGAGGTAAACAAAAAAGCGGCCGACTACTTCAAACGCAGAAAGATCTTCCCGACGCAGGAGCTCCGAAAGGAAAAGCCGGATGGTTCGTTGATTGTAATTTTCAAGGTGGGGAATTATGAGGAAATACGGGATATACTGAAGGCGTGGCTACCGAATGCGAGGATTCTCAATCCCGAAAACATGAAGAAATCTTTTGCAGCGGAACTGCGCAATTGGCTTCTCTGGCAGGAATCCTCTATCGTAAATCATCAGGCGACCTAGTCCTGTTGCCACCCGCTAGCTCAACGCAAAAATCAGGACCAGCCGTGCGGGTCTCCAAGAGAGAGAGCTTGCCCCGCCCTGCAAAAAATGATAGAAAGCTCAACATAATAGTGGAGATGCAACGTGAAAAGGGCGATCACGTATTGGCACGAAGAGGCAAAGGAAGCCTTGCAGGTTGCGGATCACCTGTATGAGAAGCAAGACTATTCCTATGCCCTTTTCTTTGGGCATCTGGCAATCGAGAAAATGCTGAAAGCTTTGTATGTCGCCCGTAGGAACGAGCAGGCGCCCCCCGTTCACAATCTTGTCAGACTTGCCGAGGTGGCTGGTCTCGCAATGGACTCACAGCGAAAAGAATCGCTGGTCAGGATCACCACCTTCAACTTGGAAGCGCGATACCCCGACGAAAGCCGCAATTTCCGAAAGAAATGTACGGAAGAGTTCACCCGGCTGGAACTCACGCGTATCAAGGAGGTATTCCAATGGCTGAACAACATGATTCCCTGACGGCATCCATCAGAGAATTTATCAAGAGGGTAAGCGAAAGCGGCATTCGGATCGAGTCGGCCTATCTGTTCGGCTCCCATGCCAGAAAGAAAGCAAACGAATGGAGCGATATTGACATCGCCATCGTATCGCCGGATTTCTCGGCAGACCGATTTGAAGAGAGAATCCGGCTAACCCGACTGTCCACGGATATCGACTCGCGGATCGAGCCCGTCCCCTTCCGGCCCGCCGATTTCATCGACGAAGACCCGCTCGCCTGGACGATCAAACGCGAGGGCCTGCGGATCTGAACCCGCCCTTCCTTCACCGCCGTACGGCTTTCAAGATCGGCCCCTTTTCGAGCGTGTCCAGGATCTCCATCAGCCGACGCTTTCTCGCGTGGGCGGCTCTGAGCCCCGCAAGATAGGCCTTCCACTCCGCCTCGCTGTCGAGCTTCTTCAAAAGGCTGGAAAGCTTTCGCAGGTAGACGGCCGCAGCCTCGTAGGCCGAGGGCTTGACGGCGGCAATCTCCCGCTCGGCCAGCTTCTTCCACAGCGCGGCGGCCCGCTCCGGGGCGTACTCCATGACGGCCGTCGCGACCCGATCGGCCATCCAACCCACTCCGGCGGCAACCCCCGGTCTCTGGTCGTACCACCGCAGAACCTGGTCCGGCTGCTTCTCGCGGATGGCGATCTCGATCAGCACGGAACGCATGGGCAGGTCCTGCTCGCGCGGCTTTGCCGGGGGCGCGAGTCCCGTGTCGGGAAGGGGCCAGTCCTTTTCATCCCAGGGAAAGGCTCCAGAGACCAGGAAATTCATCAGCCCCTGCCTCACGCGAGGCCATAGTCCATTTCGCACCGCCGCCCGCTCGCAGTCCGCATAGGCCTCGAACGATGGACTCCGGACAAACTCATCAACATGCAGGGATGCAGCCCCCAACGGGTCCCTCTTTTTCTTCCGGATCTGAAGCAGTTGCCTGCGCAGGTTCGAATCGATGCCGGGCCATTTCCCCCCAATTGCCTTGAGCCCTTCAAAAATCCGCGTTTCGGCCTCTTCATGGCGGCCGGCTTCGAACAGATGACGCACGAGGCGTTCGTAGCTGCCGGTCTTTTTCGCCTCCCGCTCGCAGAGAGGAATGACCTCGCCGTTCCTTCCCGCCTTCGTCAGCGCAAGGATCACTGAATCGGAGAGGCGGTCGCGCTCGTAGTTGCGGGACCATTCGTCCTCCCCCCGAGACGGCCTGAAGGCCGCGAGCTTTTCCAGCAGACTGTCCGCTGCAACGCTCCAGTCCTTCTTCGCGTGGGGTCGCTCCAGGAATTTTTCGACGGGAGCAAACAGTTCATAGCCGTCGCGAAGCAGCATCCCCACGGCCCACAGGAGCTTCTCGGCCGTGGGCCGGGGCGATCGTTCGAGGGCCTTCTCGACCGCTTCCGCACAGCTCACGATCTCCTGAGCCGTCTCGCCCTCGTCGTCGCTTTCCTCTACGTGCCGGGTTCCGGACTCGAGCAGTTCTTCCCCCAGGCCGAGCACCTCGTCGGAGCAGCCCGCCTCGAGCAGGGCCGCAAGCCCGCTGCGGACACCGGCGTAATCGGGGATGTAGCCGGAGCGATTCCAGTGATCCTGCCAGCCGGGCTCGGCGGCAACCTCCCGGATCTTGCGGCGCACATTCCGCACGAGCGCCCCGGCCTTACCCTGCGAGAGGCTCTTACGATCTGCCAGCTCCGCCCTGACCGGGGGATGGCGCTCGGCCATGCCCCTGACGAGCCCAATGAGTTCGCTTCGGCTCATGCCCTCGAGAAACGAATCTAGGCCGCCGCCGCGTTTGCCGGCAGGCGTCCGTTCCTCTTCCTCCGACTCGAACTCGTCGTCTCCATCATCGTCCATGCCGAACTCTTCGAATCGCTCGTCGTTCTTTCGCGTCCGGGGAACCGGGGTCCCCTTTTCCAGGCAATCCAGATACTCAAGCACAACCGCGACGGCATGCTTACAGTTGCCTTCGTACGGGCAGGTGCATGATGACTGAAGTCCTCCTTCCGAATTGCGCTCGACGTAGGTGGCGTAGCGCTCGGTCCCCTCTACCCAGGCGAGCAGGCCGTTCTGGAACGTACAGAGTTCGTAAACCAGCCCGTCTTCCTGGTAACTTCTGCCCCGGCCGACGATCTTGCCGCCGGCCCAGCGATTCAGGTCCACCCAGCTTACGTCCGCAAAGGGATCCGTGCTCTTGCGTTTTCTTGCCATGCATCCCCTCCTGAAATATTGCGCTCGACCGGCCGCCTTGGAAGTCTTCTTATAACCTCCCGCTTGAATTTTAGCAACGGATCCAAAGAGAGCCGATGGAGCACGAACCGCCTCGGCGCACTGATAACGCTTGACATTAATAACGCATCACGTTAATATCCGCCCATGATCAAGTCCTTCAGGTGCCGGGAGACCGAAAAGCTGTGCCGCCGGGAGCGATCCGGGAAATTCCCGCCTGACATCCAGCGGCAGGCGCAGCGGAAACTCTACCTGCTGGATGCGGCAGTGTCGCTGGGAGATCTCAGGGTGCCGCCCGGGAACCGGTTCGAGGCGCTTGCCGGCAACCGGAAGGGCCGGCACAGCAGCCGAATCAACGATCAGTGGCGGATCTGTTTCCGCTGGAAGGACAATGACGCCCACGACGTGGAGGTCGTGGATTACCATTGAGGAGACCCATGAAAACGAAGAAACTGCCCCCGATACACCCCGGCGAGATCCTGCGCGAGGAGTTCCTCGAGCCGATGGGGATCAGCCAGTATCGTCTCGCAAAGAGCCTCGCCGTGCCGCCGAGGCGGATCAACGAGATCGTCCACGGCAAGCGGGCGATCACCGCCGACACGGCCATGCGGCTGGCCCGCCACTTCGGCACGTCGGCGCAGTTCTGGATGAACCTGCAGGGCCGCTTCGACCTCGACGTGGCCGAGGACCGCAATGCCGACCGGATCATGAAAGAGGTCCATCCCTACGCGGCATGACGACCGGCCATCACCTGAAGCAAACGTAAAAGACGGGCGTCCCGTTAAAGAATAGTTGGCGGGGGGAACTGTAATATCGATACGCCCTCAGAGGGGCTCCACACGCGATAGAAGGGCTTGAAGAGCCCGTTTCAGAGGATCTCTCACAGCGCCGCCGCTTCCCTCAACACCCGATCCCGGATTCGGGGGTTCAGGCCCTTTTCGGTCACCACATCGACATCCCGCCCCAGGACCTCCTTAAGGTCCATCAGCAGCCCCCCAAGATCCAGCAGGCTGCGTCCGGAGTCCAGATCCACGAGAAAATCGACGTCGCTCTGCTCGTCGGCCTCGCCGCGGGCCACGGATCCGAACAGACGTATATTACGGGCGCCGTGCTGCCTGGCAACCATGATGATCTCGTCTCTGTTTACTTCGATGATATCACGGAGGGACATGTCCGATTCCTCTGGCTGTGCCGGTCTGGCTTTGGACGCACTATAGGAAATATCGACATAAAATACAAGGGGTCGATGAGCTTCGAGATCCGGCCCATGCAGAACTCTTCATCATCTGTTTCCATGTTGACGAAACAGATATTGAACGGAACATGGAAGCGGTATAAAAGTATGCACTGAAACCTGGAACGAATCGAAATGATCGAAGAGGGAAACGATGGCTGAAGCCAAGCGGGCGATGAAAGCGGCTCTGAAACCCTTCGTCGGCAAATGGCGCATCGTGGAGATGGAAGCGTGGGACCAGGACTATGTCGACATGGAAGGGCCCGGGCATTTCACGTTCGGCAGGGACGGCACAGGCCGTTTCCGGTTCGGTCTGGTCCAGGGCGAAATGGACTGCCGGATGGAAATTGCCTCCGGAAAGGCGCGGATCGAGTTTTCCTGGGAAGGAAACGACGAGTTGGACCCCGTGTGCGGGCGGGGATGGGCATGGATCGAACAGGAAGAACTTCGGGGAAGGATCTTCTTTCACATGGGGGACGATTCCGCGTT
>DCVI01000017.1:80641-86893 GCA_002327315.1 Syntrophaceae bacterium UBA2192
GCGGCGGAGATGAAGGAACTGCGGGCGCTTTCGACCCGCGCCGACATTACGCGTGTCAGCTTCGCAAACGACTACCAGTGGGGGGATTTCAGGGGGAATCCCGATACGCTGATGGAGCGGTACTTCGACGCCCACGTCTATGTGGCCAATTGGAGGACGGCCATTTTCAAGGTACGCGTCCCCGTCGAGGCGCTGGCGCAAGGAACGGTCGAGGCCCTGTCGGCCTGCGAGTCGCTCTTTTTCAAGGCCACGAAAACCCACTGGATCGTCACCTGGCAGCTGGAGGAGTCGGAAGACGACGAGCGGTTCGCGCTGGAGGACGGCCGTGGCTGGATGGCGCGGCTCGCCCCCGTGCGGGACGAGCTGCTGCGCGGCGATCTTCGCAGCCTCTATGTCGGGTGGCTGGCGGACGTGGGCACGGGGATGGTGGATGATGACGAACTGGAACCCCTGTGCGTGAACGGGCTCGGCCAATTGACCGCGGCCCAACTGGCCCTCGCGGAGTTCCTGGAAGTCGATGAGGTCCTGCTGGCCGGCGCGGCCATGGGCAGCCCCGATGTCACTGACGGCAACGTCACACAAAAAGACATGGAAGAATGGATCCATGACATGCCCCGGGAGGCGGCCGCAGGGGTCCTGAAACAGCTCCTCTCGGGCCGGGGGAAGGAGGCCGAGCGTGCCATCCAGAGCCGGTTTGCGGAATGGCGACGTGAGTCGCAAGGCCATGACGAGGCGTCGCCCGGGCGAGCGGCGGGAATGCTGCGAGCCAATGCCCAGGCGGCTGAACGGGTCCGGCAGGAAAGAAGAAGGCAGGCGCAGGAGCAGCGGGAGGCCAGGCGCCGGAAAGAGCGAGAGGTCTACCTCAAAAACCTGTTCAAGGAATCCACGCGGGCCTGGAAGTCGGTTCAACGGGCCGTCGAGCGCGGTTCGGGTGCGGCCTATGACGAGGCCTGCCGCTTGCTCGTTGACCTTTCAGAAGCCTACAAGGTTCACGCCGGCCCTGGGCGCTTCCAGGTGGAACTTATGAAATTCATGATCGAACATGCTCGGCGCAAGGCGCTGGTTCAACGCCTCGTGAAGGCCGGCATCTGGGAGGACCGATAAGGACATGAATCGGAAAACCGACGGCGAAAAGGACCTCCGCGCATTGGACAGGCTGATCGAAGAGATCACTGTCGACGCATACGGCGATGACGAGCAATTATGGGCTTTCCGGCAGGTCCTCGAAGACAACCTCGATTTGCCGGCCGATGGCTTCGTCATCGGCGAGCCGGTCACGGTGACCGCGATCGACTACGACGGCAACGAACGGCGCGGGCTGACGGCACGATGCCGGCGCGAAGACGGCGCCGAGTACGTCGTTGCGCTCTCCGAGGTCGAGTTTCCCCGGGCCCGGGCGGGTGCAAGGTACATCGCCGCCTACCGCAAGTGGCTCAACCTCGATCCATACCCGGCGGAAGGAAAGAAACATCCCCGACGCAGGCGGCAGCACAAGGCAACGGCAGGGGACGTCGACCCGGGTACCCTGCAGGAACTGGTCGTGCTCTCCGTCACACGGTCTGCCGCCCGGTGCCGCGTGCCGGGAAGCGATCGGGTCATCACGCTGCGCGCGAGCCGCCCCTGGGGGATCGTTCCCGGCGAACTCGTCACGGTCCAGCCCCGGAAGCAGTGGCGCTATGCCGGACACCCGTACCTTTCCGGGGACATCCTATCGACCCGAATCGACGCGAAGGCCCTCTATCTCGAGCCTCTGGGCCTCGTGCCCACGGGCCTGTGGGACCCCGGAGAGGAGTACTGGGGGGAAGAAGACGAGCCCATCGAGGAGTGGGCCGCGCCGATCATCGCCTGCGGCCCCCGCCCGATGTTCGAGATGGAGCAGGTGTTGCCCGGCCATGACCCTGACGACGATCCTCTCGAGGACCCCATCACGCGGTCAAACGATCTCAAGGACGCCGGCCTGCGGGCCGAAGCGGCAAAAATCCTGATGGAGCTCTGCGAGGCCGACCTGCGCTGCCTCGATGCCCATGCGCACCTGGGCAATTTCGTCTTCGATTTCAATCCGCAGGATGCCCTTCGGCACTACGAAGTCGGTCTGCGCATCGGCGCGCTCTCCCTGGAGAGCGACTTCAACGGTTTGCTGCCGTGGGGCCTTGTCGACAACCGGCCTTTTCTGCGCTGCATGCACGGCTGCGGGCTGTGCCTCTGGCGCCTGGGGCGCTTCGCAGAGGCGGCGCTCGTCTTTCAACGGATGCTGTGGCTGAACCCGTCAGACAACCAGGGGGTGCGGTTTCTCATCGACGCGGTGAAGGCAGAGAGACCGTGGGATGTGGAGGTCGGGGACGACCATTGAGAAGACTGCCATGAGAAAGAAGGCCCTGGCGGCCATTTACCCTGTCGAGATCCTGCGCGAGGAATTCTTCATAAATAGACCACTTCACTGAGTATCCGCTCCATCAGTTCCGGCCTGAGCGCTTGCTTCGTGACGAGGTCTACCTTGGTTTTCAGCAATTTCTCGAGTTTTCCCTCGAACTCCAGGAATGTGAACAGATCAGGCGCCTCATCGAATTCCACCAGAATATCCACGTCGCTGCCCTCTTTCCGGCGGCGCCTTGCATAGGGGCCGAACACGCCTATCTGCCTCACTTTGTAAGTTTTGTGGAATCCGGCCTTATTTTTTTTCAGAATCGTGCTGATTGCCTCGAGTGACCGCATGCTCTCTCACTTCCCCCTGTAAAGCTCTCAAAAAGACCTATAGCGCGAAATCCCATGTAATGTCAATATGTTCTTTCGATTCCAACCCTCTTTCCCCCATGACAGCCTCGCTGTGTCATGACCGGGAATTGGGTATTCGGTCATTGGGAATCGGGTTCCGCCCCGCCGACGTCCGAGGAGCGGCCCAGGAGATCGAGAAAGGCCGAGCGGTCGTCATTCGAGGAAAAGATCGACTGGCGGGCGTATGCCGGGTCATCGAATCCGGCATGCCTGCCGATGGACGACGGCGGCCGGTTTTGCCGCAGCGTCCAGCCGATCGCAGAGCATTCCTTCCTGTTGTGAGCGCCGCGATTCCCCGAACAGGCACAGGCGAACCGAATGCCGCGCCCGGCATGGTACCCTGCCGGACTAGCGCCTCCGCGCAGAGCCGCTCTTTTTCCCGAACGCCTTCGATGCGGCCTCACCCTGGGCGCCGACGAGGGCGGAGCGCCGCTCCCAGACCCGGGCCTTCCGATTCTCGAGCTGAACGAGGCACTCTTTGCCTTTCACCTCCACAACGACACCGCACCCATTGGGCGTCCTCACCCTGTCGCCGATCCGGATCGCGGGAAGCGTCTCTGCCTTCCCCTGCCTGCGCGGCACAGAAGCCCCGCCGTCTCCGGGGGATCGGCCGGCCGCAGGACCGCCTGCTCTTCGAGCCCGGACGCCGCGCCCGGCCTGCACCGCGGGGATGCCTTCCGCGTAACGTTGCCACGCGTCGTCGAAAAGCGTCTTCATGGCCACAGGCAAATACAGGTTCTTCTTCGTCCGGGTCATGCCGACATAGACGGCGTTGATCTCCTCTTCCCGCCGGGATACCCCTTCGAAGCCGCCGAGATTCGAGATGACGTCCTCGTCCAGGACCACGTTGTCGTATTCCTGCCCCTTGGCGGCGTGGATCGTCGAAAGCGTGATCGACTCCTCCCGCCCCTCGCCCCGTTCCCTGCACAGCTTCAGGAGCTCGTAAACAATCTCGGGAAACTCCAGCTCGTACTCCTCCACGATGTCGGCCATCTTCAAAAGCTGGTAGTCTTCCAGGGCCTCCGCGTAATCCTCCAGATCCTCGATGCTCCCGAACGATTGGATCAGCTCATCCCGGATCCTGTCCCTCTCGTCCACCCGGAGCCAGTAGACGTCCAGTGTGCGGTACAGCTCGGCGCTGATGTCCCGCTCGAACCGGAACCCCTTCTTGTTCGCCCTCAAGGCCATGGCGTTCTTGAACAGCGAGAAGTTCGTCCGGCACAGGATCGCCGTTTCCTTCTTCCACGTCAGCGCATCCAGCGCGTCGTACACGCACACCCTCGACGTCCTGCCCCGATCGCCCCGTATGACGAACCCGGCCTCATCCTTTCCGTGCCGGATGAACCGCGTCGTGAAGTTCGCGATGCGCGGCCCGAACCGGAAGCTCAGCGTCAGGTCGTACAGCTCGTCGTGGGGGAAGCGCCGCATGGCGTCCTCGGCGTAACGAAAGCCGTAGATCTGCTGGTGCGTGTCGCCCACCAGGACGATCCGCCCCCTGTAGCCCGACAGCGCGTCGATCATGATGGGCGAGAGGTCCTGCCCCTCGTCCACGAGCACCCGGTCGTAACGGGCGAGCTTCCCCTGGAATTTCTTGTCGCGGTGCGACAGTTTGAGATAGAAATCGTGCGGGCAGTTCTTCTTCTCTCTGTACCAGCCCGTCGTCGCCTTTCTCGCGACCTCCACGATGCGGCCCTTCTCGCGTTCGAACAGGGCCTGCAGCTTCGCCGGCAGGTACGCCTTGAAGGGCTCCGTCGCGTCCTCGAGCCGGGAATGGGGGGAGTTGAGGAAGTAGACCAGGAACATCTGGGTCAGGGTGGAGAGCACTTCCCGCTTGGCGCCGAACTGCGAAAGGAAATGGGAGGGCCGGATCGATTCGAACCCGTCGTATTTGCCCCCCGAGGCCGAGAGCGCAAAGGAGTGGATCGTGTGGACGTCCACGTTTCCAGGGAATTTACCCTTCGCCTCCTGCCGGTTTCGGCTGTTGAAGACCAGGTACAGGATCTTCTCCTCCGGGTGCTTCCGGGCGATCATCGAGAGCGTCGCCGTCTTGCCCGTCCCCGCCCGGGCGTTGATCTTGACGACTCTGCCCCCGGCATCCAGGATAGTTCGCTGCTCGGCCGTCGGCTTCAGCATGCGGACGGTCTCCGCGCAACGCCGGCCCTGGCGAGAACCTCGTCATGAGCCACGATTATTTCCTTTTCCATTGACGGTCTCCCGTTTCCGGCTTCGCCTCAATCACAGGGCCTTCGACGCTTTCACGGCCGTCTGCGCTCTTCACCGCCCCTGTGCAAGATCCAGCAGATACATCGCGAGCGGCATGCACCGCACCTCCCTGCCCTCGACCTTCATCGTCTGCTCGAGATCGTTGGTCAGGATCAGGCTCTCGACACGCTCCCGGTCCCTTCCGGACTGCTCGAATGCCAACGTCTCCCGGGCCGGAAGGGCGGCATCCGCCGCGTCGGCGTACCAGACCTGGATGCGCTTCGAGACGCGCACCCCCTCTTTCACGATGAAATCCACCTCGGCGCCGTTTGCGCCGTAGCAGATCTCCTCGTGGAGCCCCCGGAGGTGATTCAGCACGACGTTTTCCGCAAGCCACCCCTGATCCCCCGAGAAGGAAAAGGCCGCCCGGTTCCGGAGCCCCGTATCGATGCAATAGGGCTTGAACCGGGCCCGGACGATCCGCTTGGCGGAATAATCGAATTTTGCGACCCGGTGCAGCAGGCAGCTCTCCAGCAGCGCCGAGGTGTAGTGCTCGACCTTGTCCTGGGAGACCCCGAAATTCTTCTTCAGGCTCGAAACGCTGGTCAGCCGCCCGATGTTGGTCAGCAGGTACAGCGCGAGATTCTGAAGCGTCAGGACATCCCGGATGTCCTGCCTGGCGACGATATCGCGCTGGATGATATCCTCGAAGTACTGCTTCAGAAGAAGCGATTTGTCCTCGTCGTCCTGCCTCAGGACGACTTCGGGAAAGCCCCCGAAACGGACGTACTCCAGAAACAGGTTTCGCACCCTGTCCCGCAGGCGGTAGTAGTCAGCCCTGGAAGCAACGGTCACATCCTTGAACCGCAGAAATTCCGCAAAGCTCAGGGGAAAGACCTCGAAGGAGAGATGCCGCCCCGTGAGCTTCGTTCCCGTCTCGCGGCTCAACAACCGGGACGAAGATCCCGTAATGACCATCTTCACCGGCTCGGTTTCGCCCCTGGCGCGGACCCATTTCTCCCAGCCCTCCACGTTCTGGATCTCATCGAGAAACAGGTAGCATCGCCCGGAGGGCGCCACGTGCTCGCGGTAGATGCGATAAATCCGCTCCAGAAGCTCCGTCGAGTATTCGGCGGCAAACAGCGGCTCCTCGAGGTTCACGCGCAGGATGCGGGTGGGTTCCTTCCCCTGCTCCAGGAGAACGCGGATCAGCTGGGCCATCAGCGTCGATTTCCCGCTCCGGCGCACCCCCTTGAGCAGGAGGGCTTCCTTCGTCTC
>DCVI01000110.1 GCA_002327315.1 Syntrophaceae bacterium UBA2192
GTGGAGAAAGCGGGAGTCAACGTGGCAAGGCTCACGCCCAAGGAAAAGGATGCCTTCAAGAAGGCCACGCGGTCCGTCTATGACAAGTGGGCCAAGCAGATCGGTCCCGAGCTGGTCAAGAAGGCCGAACAGGCAATTGCCAAGCGCAAGTAGTCTTTCCCGCGACAAATGACAATGGCACGCGCCCGATCGACCGGATCGACGCGCGTGCCATTGCTTTTTCCCGGTTTGATTCCGCTCCGCACGGGGTAAGCGACCCATGGAATGTCAACCTTCACGAGAGGCCAAAGATCTCAAGACCCGGGTGCCACTGAAATTCGAGGAATACGCGGCCGGAATCACAATCGGTATTCTGGGGCTCATCACCTTCGCCAACGTGGTGGTGCGCTACCTGACGAATTTCTCCTTTGCGTTCACCGAGGAGATTTCCATATTTCTCATGGTGCTCGTGGCGCTTCTCGGCGGCTCGAGCGTCATGGCAAAGGGCGGCCATCTGAACATCATGTTCGTGGTGGACAGGCTTTCGCCGGAAAGACGGCGTTTTGTCGTCTGCGCGGCCCACGCCCTCTCCGTCCTCATGTTTGCGCTGCTGGCGTTCTATGGAGGACGGATGGCCTGGGACGAGTACCGCTTTGAGGTCACCTCTCCCGGTCTCGGCCTGCCGACCTGGATCTACACCGTCTGGCTGCCGGTTTTGTCCCTGGCGATCTGCGGTCGCGCCGTCGGCGCGATGATCCGCGCGTGGAGGAGGAAGGACTGATGGTTTTGGTTACCCTTCTCTTCGGCGCCTTCTTTGTCATGATGTTTGGCGGCGTACCCATCGCCGTTTCCCTGGGCCTGGCGGGAACCGCGGCCATCGCCATGGGCAAGCTCGGCATCATGGCCTTCCCGACCAATTTCTACACGGGGATCGCCAAGTATCCGCTTCTTGCCATCCCCATGTTCGTCCTGGCGGGCGCCATCTTCGACCGGGCCGGTGTCGCGGAGCGGCTGCTGCGGTTCGCCGAGGCCATCATCGGACGCGGCCGGGGAGCCCTGGCGGTCATCACCATCCTGGTGGCCATGGTCATCGGCGGGATATCCGGATCGGGGCCTGCCTGCACGGCCGCCGTGGGCGGGGTCATGCTCGCCGCCATGATGCGCAACGGATATCCGCCGGCCTTTGCGGCCTCCGTCACGGCGGCTGCGGGGTCCACGGACATCCTGATCCCGCCGTCGGTGGCATTCATTGTCTATAGCGTGCTGGTGCCCTCGGCCACCGTGCCGGCGCTCTTCGTGGGCGGCGTCGTCCCGGGGATCATGGCCTGCGTCCTGCTCATCATCCCGGCGCTCTACCTCAGCCGGAAGTACAACTTCGGCGTCGATCAGAGCACGGAGCCCCTGCCGAAATTCTGGCCTTCCCTCAAAGATGCCTCCTGGGCGCTGTCCGCGCCGGTGCTCATCCTGGGCGGGCTGCGCACGGGATGGTTCACCCCCACGGAAGCCGCGGTCATGGCCGTGGTCTTCGGCCTCTTCGTCGGGTTTGCGATCTACCGATCGCTCACCCTGCGCGACCTGTTTGAACTGCTCATCGAGTCCGCAGAGACCTCCGCCGTCATCCTGGTCGTGATCGGTCTGGCAAGCGTCTTTGCCTGGGCCACGGCCACACTCGGCATCGTAGACCCGATCACCAAAGGGTTGGTGGCTCTCGGGGGCGGAAATTCCCTGGCCGTGCTTTTCATCCTGCTGATATTCCTGAAGATCGCGGGCATGTTCCTCGACGGGATATCGATTTTCCTCATCTTCTGCCCGCTCTTCATCCCGATTGCCACGGATTTCAACTGGGATCTGGTATGGTTCGGTGTCATGATGACCTACGTCATCGCCCTTGGACAGTTCTGCCCGCCCATGGCCGTCAACCTCATGGTGAGCTGCCGGCTGACGGGCGCATCCATGGAGTCTACCGTGAGGTGGGTCATCTGGCTGCTCCTGTTCATGGGCCTGGGCCTCGTCGCCATGGTCTTCTTCCCCGCGCTGGTGCTCTGGCTGCCGGACGTTCTCGGTTTCATGTAAGTGGCCGGTGAAGAAGACAGGAATTGGGAAATGGGTATTTCAAAAAGAGTAATTGGTAATTGGGAATTAGTAAGTGGAATACCCAGTATCCCAGTACCCAATTCCGCCGCGCAGCGGCTGATTCCCGAATCCGGAAGCCCGAGGCCCGAATCCCTTCTTCCCCCACTTCTTTCGCGCCTCTCGATCCTCTTCAACTTGAGCGGACACGCCCGTTTCCACTGCGTCCGGCGCTCGCCGGAAGGCACCGTTTTTGCAAGATTTGCCGCTCCGGGTGCAGACGCTGCGGACATCGGATTTTCTCCAGCAACAATAGACACTTCCGCTTTTCCAACCCTGCCCCGCATCGCACCGGCGAGACGGCAGCTGCCTGCAGGCTGCTTGTGAACTGCATCAACTTCAACCCTGGATCAGGATCGGGACCATGAAAAAAGCCGTCGGGCGGGGAGCCACCGGAAAAAAGAAGAGCCTCAAGACCGCGGAGCCAAAGAAGACCGCCGGAAAGCGATCTTCGCCAAAGCCCGCACAGCGCCGGACCTTCGACCCGGACGCGCTCCTCAACTCCATGGGCGGGATGGTTTTCGTAGCGTCCCCCGAGTACCGCATCGAGTACATGAACGAGGCGGCCCTCCGCAAGATGGGGCGGGACATGACGGGAACGCACTGTTTCAAGGTCTTTCACGGCCTCGAGGAGCGCTGTTCCTGGTGCATGGGCGAATTGGTGCTGAAGGGCGAGACGATCAAGCAGGAGATCCTCAACCGGCTTGACAACCGCTGGTATTCCTCCATAAACACACCTCTGTACCGCGAAGACGGCTCGGTGTCCATCCAGGCCCTCGTTTTCGACATCACGGACCAGAAGCAGGCCCAGGCGTCGCTCGTGCAGAACGAAGCCCTGCTGAGGAGCATCCACCAGGCGGCCCCGATGGGTATCGGCGTCGTCACGAGCCGGGTGCTGGAATGGACCAACGATCAGCTCAGCCGGATGACGGGCTACACGGCGGAAGAGCTCCGGGGGAAAAGCGCCCGGATTTTCTATGCTGACGATGAGGAGTTCGACCGCGTCGGCAGGCATAAGTACGCCGATATCCGGAGCAAGGGGACCGGAAGCATCGTCACGGTGTGGCGTCGCAAGGACGGACGCCTGATCAGCGTGTACCTGAGCTCGACCCCCATCGACCCCGGCAATCTCTCGGCCGGCGTCGTCTTCACGGCCTTGGACATCACGGAAAAAAAGAAGGCCCAGGACGAGCTCTGGAGGAGCGAGGAGAAATACCAGGCCCTTTTCGAAAACGCCGTCATGGGCATCTTCCAGAGCACGCCGGAGGGCCGGTTCATCACCGTCAACCCCGCAACGGCAAAGATGTGCGGCTACGACTCCCCCGGGGAGATGGTGGCCGCCGTCACCGACATCGCCACCCAGCATTACGTCGATCCCGCACAAAGGGATCTCTTCATCCGGGCAATCGAGGAACAGGGTTTCGTCAGGAATTTCGAGCACAGCACCTTCCGCAAGGACGGAAGCGTTTTCTGGGTCTCCGTCAACGCACGGGTCATCCGGGACAGGCGGGGGAAGATCACTCACTACGAGGGAACCCACGAGGACATCCAGGGGCGCAAGGAAGCCGAGGAGGCCCTGCGCCTGAGCGAAGAGCGCTACCGCGCCATTTTCGAAAACTCGCTCGTGGGCATCTTCCAGTCCACGCCGGAAGGGCGCTACCTCCGCGTCAACCCGGCCTTTGCGAGGATCTACGGCTACGAATCGCCCGAAGACGCGATCCTGTCCATCACCGACATCGGCACCCAGATCTTCGTCGATGTAGTAGACCGGAAACGCTGCCTCACCATTTTGAGCGAAACGGGCCGCCTGGAGCGGTTCGAGGCCCGGACGCGACGCAAGGACGGCAGCATCATCTGGACCGTGATCAACTCCCGTATCGTCCGGAATCGCGAAGGCCGAATCCTGTTCATCGAGGGGGTCATCGAGGATGTCACGGAGAGGAAATACGCCGAGGAGGCCCTGCGGGCAAGCGAGGAGCGATTCTTCAAGGTCTTCCAGTCCAACCCCATCCCCATGACGATCGCAACCATCGACGAGGGCCACCTCATCGACGTCAATGAGCGGGCCATTGAATTATCCGGATACTCCCGCAAGGAAATGATCGGACGGACTTCCATCGAAATCGGCCTCTGGGCCTATCCCCGGGAGAGGGACCGGCTGATCGCGATCCTCCGTGAAACGGGGTCGCTGAGGGACGGCATGGCCCACTTCAAAACCGGGGCGGGGGACGTGAAGCCGGCGCTGTGGTCGGCTGAGAGGGTTCGGTTGGGCGAAAACGAGGTGATCCTCACGACCATTCACGACATCTCGCAGCAGGTCGAGGCGCAGGAAAAACTCAGGCAAAGCGAGGAAAAGTACCGACTGCTCGCGGAAAACGTCACGGATGTCATCTGGACGGCAGACTGGAATCTCGAGTTCACGTACGTGAGCCCCTCGTCGGAACGCGTATTCGGGTGGAGCCCCTCCGACTGGAAGTCACTCAGGCTGAAGGACGTTCTGACACCGGATTCGTTCGAGCGGGCCATGAAGACGCTCCGGCAGGAGAGAGAACGGCTTCTCCTGCCCGACGCCGACGGATCCCTCGTAACCACGGTCGAGATGGAAATGTACCGCAAGGACGGCTCCACGCGCTGGTTCGAGGTGTCGGCGCGGACCTTGTGTGACGGCGGCGGGAAGCCCATTTCCTTCATCGGGGTCACCCGGGACATCGACGCGCGAAAGAAAGCCGAGAAGGCCCTGCGCGAAAGCGAGGAAAAGTACCGGCAGATCATCGAAACGTGCCCTATCGGGATTGCGATCTGCGATCTCGAAGGCCGGTTCCTCGACGCGAACCGCTCCTACCTCGAGATGATCGGTTACGGCCTCGACGAGCTTCGGAAAAAGCGCTACGAGGAGATCACCCCCTCCGAGCACCACGAGATGGAGCGGAACGTTCCCCGCATGCTGAACCGGTCGAGGACCTTCACTTACGACAAGGAACACCTGAGACAGGACGGCACGCGCTTCCCCGTGTCCGTCACGGCCTGGTACGCCTTGGATGCCCAGGGTGGAAAAAATCGCCTCGGCGCCTTTGTCATGGACATCTCCGAGCAGGTCCGGGCCGAGGAGGCAAGGAAGGAACTCGAGGGGCAGCTGCGCCAGGCGCAGAAGATGGAGGCCATCGGCACGCTGGCAGGCGGCATCGCCCACGACTTCAACAACATCCTTTTCACCATCGTCGGCTTCACCGATCTTTCCCTGCACGACACCCGCGACGGCGAGACCCGATGGAACCTCACACAGGTTCTGAATGCCTGCGACCGGGCAAAGAATCTCGTGAACCAGATCCTTGCCTTCAGCCGCCAGGAGGCGCCGGAGAGGAGGCCGGTGGACATCGTCCCTATTGCAAAGGATGCCATGAAGTTCCTTCGCTCCACGATCCCGTCCACCGTCGAGTTGAAGCAGCGCATCACGGGAGACAGTCTGACCGTCCTGTCCGACCCCACGACGATTCATCAGGTGCTGATCAATCTCGGGACAAACGCCGCCCACGCCATGCGGACGACGGGGGGCGTCATGGAGGTGTGCCTCGAGAGCGTGGAGATCCCCCGTGACAGGGGCAGCAATGTACCGGCGGATTTGAAACCGGGACCCTATATCCGGATGACGGTGCGCGACACGGGGGTGGGGATCGACCCGGCCATCCGGAACCGCATCTTCGACCCGTTCTTCACGACCAAGCCCCAGGGAGAGGGGACGGGACTCGGCCTTTCCGTCGTCTACGGGATCGTCAAATCCCATGGCGGCAGCATCGCCGTCGAGAGCGAGGTGGGCCGTGGTAGCACCTTCCACGTTTATCTCCCCCGCACCCCGGTACAGGAGCGCGAGGACGATCGGAACCAGGCCCCCGCATCCGGCGGGTTGGAGCATGTCCTTTTCGTCGACGACGAGGTGGTTCTCGTCGACATGGGCGAGCGGATGCTGAGCGCCCTGGGATACCGGGTCACCGCCGTTGCGAACGGGCCGGAGGCGCTGAAAACCTTCCGCGAAAATCCGGAGGATTTCGATCTCGTCATCACGGACATGACCATGCCCGGGATGACGGGGGCCGAGCTCAGCCGGGAAATCCTGAAAATCAAGCCCGGATTTCCCATCATCCTGTGCACGGGATTCAGCGAAATCATCTCGGAGGGGGAAGCAAAAGCGATGGGCATCCGGCGTTTCCTCATGAAACCGGTTTTCCTGGACACCCTGGCCGGGGAGATCCGAACCGTTCTTGACGCAAGCCGAAGAGAGGTGACGGTATGTCCCGTATCCTGATCGTGGACGACGATCCCCATGTGAGGAACATGCTCGAGTGCGTCCTGCGGAAGGCGGACCATGACGTGGAGACGGCGGAAAACGGAAAAGACGCCCTCCAGGTTCAGAGGGAGAGGCCCGTGGATCTGATCGTCACCGACATCATCATGCCGGAAAAGGAAGGCCTCGAGACGATCACCGAGCTCCGCAAATCCTTTCCCGCCGTCAAGATTATCGCCATCTCGGGAGGGGGACGCATCGGGCCGGCGCAGTATCTCAGGATGGCGGAAATCCTCGGTGCGGACCGTACATTTTCGAAACCGTTCAACCCTTCCGAGCTGATCGCCGCCGTCGATGAACTGCTGGCCCCCTGCGAAGAGTAATCGGGAATTGGGAAATGGGGGAGATGGAAAAATAGATGCAAGGCAAAGATCTCAAACGTAGATCGCCACGCCTCGTGAGGCTCGGCTCGCGATGACCATCTTTGTAGTGTCTTCACTCAGACACTTCTTGTTCTTCCACATAACACGTAACACATAACACTTCTTCACTGACCACTGACCACTGGCCACTTTCCGTTAGATCCATTTCCTCTTCCTGAAATACGAGAGCATCGTCAGCGCAATGACGATCATCACACCCCAGAGCATAAAGTAGCCGTATTGCCACTTGAGCTCCGGCATGTGTTCGAAGTTCATCCCGTAGACGCCGGCGAGAAAGGTCAGGGGCATGAAGATCGTCGCAATGATCGTGAGCACCTTCATGACCTCGTTGAGGCGGTTGCTGATGCTGGAGAGATAGATGTCAAACATCCCCGAAAGGATGTCCCGGTACGTGTCCACCGTATCCATCACCTGGATCGTGTGCTCGTAGACATCGCGGAAATAGATGGCCGTGGTCTTGTCGACCAGCGGGGACTCCGCTCTTTCGAGCAGAGTGACGACTTCCCGCAATGGCCAGATGGAGCGGCGCATCATCAGGATCTCATCGCGCAGTTGCTGGACGCCCTTCAGCGTCTCGCGCCTCGGGTTGGCCACGACCTCATCCTCGAGGCTGTCGATCTTCTCCCCCATCTTTTCCATCACGACAAAATAGTGATCCACCACGGCATCCATGAGGGTGTAGGCCAGGTAGTCCGTCCCCATCCTGCGGATCCGTCCCAGGCCGTTTCGTATCCGTTCGCGGATCGGCTTGAAGATTCCGCTTTCGGACTCCTGGAAGGACAGGACGAAATCGTCGTTGAACACGAGGCTCAGCTGCTCGATGCGGAGCTCCATCGCCTTCTCGTCGAAGGTGATCAGCTTGACGATCAGGCAGATGTATTTTCCCAGGTCGTCGATCTTCGGCCGCTGTGTCGTGTTCATGATGTCTTCCATCAGCAGAGGATGGATCTTGAACTGACAGCCGATCTGCTCGATGACATGGGGCTCGTGGATCCCGACCACATCGATCCACGTGACAGTCGGCTTGCCGCAGTAGGGGGCCAGTTCGTCGGCCGATTGAACCTCGCGCTCCTCGAAGTGATCTTCCGCATAATCGACCACGGTGATCCGGGTCTTTTCCGTCCGTTCCGTCCCGATGTGGATGAGGCTTCCGGGCGGGAGGCCCGTCTTTCTGGACCGCTTGATGTAACTTTTACGCATGGACTCATACCTGGCCAAAGGATTTAAAATTCCTCGCACCAAGGTGCCAGGAATTTAGAAACTTAAGGACTAAGGTTTTCTGTTATTATGCTCGATTACCCCGCAGCAACGTTCGACTGGCTCACGTCAGGCGCTGCGGGGACCGGGGGCGCAGCCCACCAGGGTGCGCAATCATGTCTAGTCAATTACCTTACCGGGTAGCCCCGCTTTGCGGAATCAGGCTTCCATGCGCGTGCAATCGTTTTCACTCCCCTCGGCGGCCACTGCTGTCTTCGACTTTGGGATACCGAGCATCATCTCGCCGGAGGAACAAAACGACGATGGCCATAGATAGGACCAACGGGAAACAACTGTCAAGTGAAATCGGTGCCTTACGGAAGGGCACCGCAAGCGTTCCTGCCGATCCTGGTATGCTTATTGCTTCATAACCAGTGAGGGAATTTGTTTTGAATGACCTGACCATCGGCATGGCAACACCTGCGACTGGATCTCTGATGACGAATCGATCTCATTTTATCACGCTCCTGCTGACCGCGACCGACTGCGACCGTGGAACCTCACTTGCGCCCTCTGCACCTCCCGATGGTCGATGGTCAGGTCATATATAAGCTAGGGCCCGAATGCAGCTCCCCGAATGCGGGGGTGATGCCGAATGAACAGCAACATGATGAGCCTGATTGCCGAGTTGAAACGGGAGGTCCCCGAGCCGGATCTCGCCCGGCTGTCGGATATCTATGAGAAGGTTATCGAGAAACTCAATCTCGGATTCGATCCATCCGTCCTCATCGTCCTGGACAACGAGGACGCCCATCAGACTGACATCGAGCGTCTCAAATTCAAAATCAAGGAGCAGATCGTCGCCCGTCTTCTGGGCCGCGCGAACTCCATCATCCTGTTCGGCAAGGTGAAGCCCGGCGATGCGAGCAGTTTCACGAAAGTCGTCATGCGCATGGGGATGAAACCGGCAAAGATCTACGTCCTCGCGCTGGCCCTTTTTCTGCTCGACCCGGCTTTGGAGCCCCTGGCGGGAAGAAGCTTCTCCCGGGCCATTCTCGGCCGCATCCTGGCGGAAGAGATGGGGTTCAAAAGCACGGCCGTGGAGAAGGTGGAGATGGGATCGCTTCTTCTCGAGATCGGCCGGATTCCCGCCATCCTCTATGAGATCCAGGAATCCACCTCCCTGGACGAAAATTTCGTCTCGACGTGGCACCCGCTGCTGGGCCTGGCGCTCCTCAGGAAGTACGAGATGCCCGACTACCTGGAGGAAACCTTCCTCCACAACCACTTTTCTTTCCTGCACCGGTCGCTCTCGCCGCTGGCGGTGATCGACCTTGCCGACCTCGTTGTCCGGCATAGCTTCGCAAAACACGGCAAGCTCGTCGTCGAATCCCCCCTGCCCGACGCAACGATTGATTCGACCCTCGGTTCCACCATCCTGGACCAGTTCAGCGCCATCGGCTACCGGAAGTTCGTCGAGGTCCGCCTGCCACCGGACAAAGGCAGAAGTTAAGAAGATAGGAAGTCAGGAAGTTCGGGCAAGCCAATAAAAACGAATGACTTTTTCCCGACGATCCTGGCTTCATCACTTCATAGCTTCCTAACTTCCCGATCAACCCGTCTCTGCAGGCGTGACCCTCTCAAGCCAAGCGATTAACGGCAGATGTCCTTATAGAAAGAAGGCCTGCGGTCGCCAAACAGATTGTTGTGGGGGTTGAGTTGCTTGTCGAGCGCTTTTGCGGGGTCGATGTCGAACACGCCCACGCACTCCTCGTCTTCGCCGGCCCTCGACAGGATGTTGCCCGCTGTGTCCGTAATCTGGCTCTTCCCCGTGTAATGGAGGCTCTTGTCGCCCCGTTGCTCCGTCCCCGTTCGATTCGCCGTGACGGCAAAGACCCTGTTTTCCAGGCATCGCGTGACCATGGCCGTCTGGCAGTAGGGAAGAACGAGGTTGGAGGGGTGGCAGACGACCTGGGCCCCCTTCAGGGAAAGGGTCCGCATGGATTCCGGGAAAAACCAGTCGAAGCAGACCATGATCCCGACCCTGCACGGTCCGATGTCGTAGACGGGAAATTCGCCGTCACCCGGGTCGAACCAAAGCTTCTCTTCAAAAAAAAGATGCACCTTGCGGTAGCTCGCCACATATCCCTTCGGCGAGACCAGGATCGCGGCATTGAAGATCTTCTCCCCGCTGCGCTCGGCCATCCCGGCAACGAGATGGACATGGTTTTTCTTTGCGATGGCTGCAAGCCGTTGCGTCGTTTTACCCCCGGGCGCTTCCTCGGCCAGGGCGCCTATTTCCTCCTTCGAGGTGATCAGATAGCCCGTGTTGAAGAGCTCCGGCAGCACCAGCAGATCCGCCTTGGTCCCCTCGATAAGCGCCTCGGCCCTGTCCAGATTTCTTTCCACGTCACCGAATGTAGGGTTGAACTGCACGTAACCGATCTTCATTCAAACACTCCTTCTGCTGCAATGAACCGCCACCGCCGGCAGTGAGCCGTAACGAGTGGATCGGCAATCGGGTAATTGGGAAACTGGGAACTGGGATACTGGGTATTAGAAAACNNCAATACCCAATACCCAATTTCCTGCCCGAATATACCCTTTACCCTCTATCCTCTCTTTAGAGGATCATCTGCATCCAGACGGCGTCGAGATCCTGCCCCTTCTTTTTCGCTACTCGCCTGAATCGCCCGCACTCCGCAAACCCGTGCCGCTCGTGGAAACGCAGGCTCGACTCGTTGAGCGATGACACGTTGGCGAGGATCGTGTCGATCCCCTTGCGTTTCGCAGCTCCAATAATCCGCTCGAGGATTTTCGAACCGACTCCTCTGCCCGTGTATCCCGGCTCGATGAAATAAG
>DCVI01000202.1 GCA_002327315.1 Syntrophaceae bacterium UBA2192
AGGCCCGGCAGATCCTGGGCCTGAAAGGTATCGGCGCCGTCAATTTCTAGGCGGCTGTTGACCGGGAGTGTCCGGCCGATTGCCTTGCGATTGCTGGTGTTGTCAAGTTCGTGAAGCTCGGAAGAGCAGAAGCGAGGAAGAGCGGACAAGAAAATTCTTCCCGCCACTCCGCTCTTCATAACTTCCCTGCTTCCTAACTTCCGTCTTTTCCCGGTTTCACTGGTTGCATTTTTGTGGTATAGGGCTCTTGGGTTTGGAGGGGGCCCCAAACTACCCAGGAAGGAGAAAGTGCCATGCCCGATGATCCCGAAATCCGATTGATGGACACGGAGGCGGAGGAGGTCTATTCACCGGACCGAAAGCGTACGGGAACGGACAAGAAGAAGGTGGGCATTTTCGCCGCCATCGGCGTCGTGGTGCTTGCCGTGATCGGCGGCATCTACATGATGCTGGGGGGCGGCGGGGTCTCCACGGATGAGGTCCGGCTCATGCAGACGAAGATCGGCTCGCTGGAGCAGAAGATCACGGTCCTGGAGAAACAGCAGGCAGCGCTGCAGGCAAGGCTCCCCGCCGAGGGGGCCGAGGCGGCCTTGACGGGGAAGGTCGACACGCTCGCACAGCGCGTCGAGGCCCTGGAGAAAAAGCCTGTCGCCGTGGTCGCGGAAAAGCCGAAAGCCGCCCAGAAGGAAAAAGCCGCGGCTCCGTCGGGCAAGAAGATCCACACGGTCCAGAAAGGCGAGACGATCTACGGAATCAGCAAAAAATTCGGGATCAAGACGGACGATCTGCGCAAGCTCAACAACCTCGGCGCGGAGGATACAGTGAAGCCCGGCCAGAAACTCGTCGTCTCCAAGTAGACGCAAGTGAAGCTTCCCGCCCACAGGGCGTGGCTTCCCGGCAAGGATGGTTCGACAGGCTCACCATGACGATGGAAATGTCATCCTGAGCTTGTCGAAGGACCCCCTCACCCCAACCCTCTCCCTTGGAGGGGAGAGGGGGATCAGGGTCGTGATTTTTCCGAGGCGCCCCCGGTCATCCCAGGAATGAACAAAGCCCGGCCGATGAGGACGGGCTTTTCTTTTCAGGATCCCCTCTCCGTACAGGCGCACCCTCTCCACCAAGAGTAAAAGGTAGCCGCAAACCGGGTCATTGGTTGTGGGCATAGCTTTATAAAATTACTTCGGCGCTTCCTGGCTCTTCTGCAGACCTTCCAGCATCTGCAAGACCTTGCTCACCGGGACGGCAAAGCCGATGTTCTGCGCGCCCAGCACCACCGCCAGGTTGATGCCCACCAGCTCGCCATCCATGTTCAAAAGCGCCCCGCCGCTGTTTCCGGGGTTGATGGAGGCATCCGTCTGCAACAACCCCGAGCAGGCGTAGTCGCACTCCGGATTTTTGAAGGCCCGGTCGATGCCGCTGATGACGCCCGTGGTGACGGAATTCTCGAGCCCCAGGGGATTGCCGATGGCGACGACGGTCTCGCCGATCATCAGGGTCTTCACATCGGCAAACCGGACGGCCCTGAGCTCGCGGACCGGCTCAATCCGGATCAGGGCAAGGTCATCGAGGGTGTTGACCTTGACGACCTTGGCCTCCGCCACGGTGCCGTCGCGCAGCACGGCATAAATGGTCGTCGCCCGGTGCACCACGTGGGCATTGGTGACGATGAGGCCGGCCTTGTCGACGATGACGCCGGAGCCCAGGCTCTTGAGCTTCACCGTCCCCTCGGAGTAGTCCTCGCCGAAGTACTGTTTGAAGAAACGGTCGAGCCGCTCGCCATACTGGCCCCAGGCGGGGTGCTCCTTGAGATCGACGAGGCTCTCCGTGCGGATGTTGACGACGGAGGCGGCGTTGTCCCGGACAACCTGGACGACGGGAGTTTCGCGGGGGCTTTTGGCAGGTGCGGCGCAACCGGCAATGACGAGGCCTGCGAGCATGACCTGAAAGAAAACGTGAACCCGGTTCATGACATGCCCCCTTGCAGATATTTTTTACACTATATGACTTTTCGCGGGCGAACTCAAGCTTCGGTCCCAAATCGGCGCAGAGGGGAAAAGACACGGATGAAAAGTTCTTGACCTTATGCCGCAACTCCTCTATAAAACACTTGCTCCTGAAGGGGAGTAGCTAGAGAGGCAAGGTCAACATACTGGCGGATACGCCTGGCCTTGCCGTTGGCCAACGCCAATTAGCGAGACCTTCGGTGTGACAAAATGTCATACCGGGTCTCGTTTTTTTTTGCCCGCGAAAGGAAAAACGAGATGACTGCTTTTCTCGCCTCCCTCGGCTTTGTGGTACTTGCCGAGATGGGGGACAAGACCCAGCTGCTGGCCATGGCCTTCGCCACGCGCTACAAGGCATCGACCGTCATGTGGGGTGTTTTTGCCGCCACCGTCCTCAACCATTTCCTGGCGGTGCTTGCAGGCAATTATCTGACAAACCTCGTGCCCATCCACTATATCCAGATCGCCGCGGCGGCCTCGTTCATCCTCTTCGGGCTCTGGACGATCCGGGGCGACGAGCTCGCGGGGGAGGACAAGCGGTTTCACTTCAGTCCTTTCTGGTCCGTCGCAATCGCCTTTTTCATCGCCGAGATGGGCGACAAGACGCAGCTGGCCACGGTTGCCCTGGCGGCAAAGTACCAGTCGGTGATTCCCGTGCTGGCGGGCACCACGGCGGGGATGCTGATTGCCGATGCGATCGGCATCGGGATCGGCATCGTAATGGGGAAGAGAATCCCCGAGAGGGCCGTCAAGTGGATTGCGGCGCTCATCTTCATCGGCTTCGGCTTCTGGGGCCTCTATGAGTATCTGCCGGAGGATGTTCTCACCGCTCCCCTGATCGTTGCGGGGATCGCCGTGGTTGCCCTGGCCGTGTACTGGCTCGGGAGAAATGACCTTCGGAGACTGACCGGGCAAGGACGGGCAGTGGGCGGAACGATACCAGAACGGGAATGAGGCGCTTTTCCGACAGGCCTTACACCTCTCAAGGGCGACCACGAGGTGCCGACAGGCGGGCGTAAAACAGCCTCTTCGCGATCTCGGCGGACAGCACATAGAGCGAGACGATGGCGCCCATGAGGGCGATGAATTCCATAGGGATCGGGATGAATTCGAAAAGGGCCCCCAGCGGCGTGTAGGGCAGGATCAGCGTGGCGGCGGCCACCATCAATGTGGCGATGAAAAGCAGGCACCCCGGCAGGCTCCGGAAGAAGGGCTGGCGGGTCCGGATCACAAGCACGATCAGCGAGGCCGAGATGACGGACTCCATGAACCACCCCGTCCGGAACATCTCCGGTGTGGCGCGCAGGACGAAGAGAAGGGCCCCGAAGGTCAGGTAGTCGAATACCGAGCTGAGGATGCCGAAGACGATCATGAAGTTCCGGATGTACCGGATGTCCCAGCGCTGCGGCCGCTCGACCAGCTCGGCATCGACGCTGTCCGTCGCGATGGTCATCTCGGGGAAGTCCGTCAGCAGGTTCGTGAGCAGGATCTGCTTGGGCAGCAGCGGCAGGAAGGGGAGGAAAAGCGAGGCACCTGCCATGCTGAACATGTTGCCGAAGTTGGCGCTCGTGGCCATGAAGACGTATTTCATCGTGTTGGCAAAGGTCTTTCTCCCCTCTTTGACCCCGTCGATGAGGATGTCGAGGCTGCTCTCCAGAAGGACGATGTCGGCGGCCTCCTTGGCCACGTCCACGGCGCTCTCTACGGAGATGCTCACGTCGGCGGCGTGCAGCGCCGAGGCGTCGTTGATCCCGTCGCCCATGTAGCCCACGACGTTGCCCCCTTTCTTCAGGGCGCGGATGATGCGCTCCTTCTGGTTCGGCTCGATCTCCGCAAAGATCTGCACCTCTCCCAGCCTCTGCGACAGGGCCTCGTCGCTCATCGTCCGAAGGTCGACGCCCGTCACCACCTTCGAGTCGTCGAGCCCCACCTGCCGCCCGATGGAGGCGGCGACAATCCCGTTGTCTCCCGTGATGATCTTCAGGCTCACCCCGAGTTCCCGGAGTTTTGTGATCGTATCCGCGACACCCGCTTTCGGGGGGTCCTCGAATTCGAGAAAGCCCAGGAAGGTCATGCCTGCTTCGCTTTCCTTCCCGATGGAGGCGGCTTCGCCCAGATCGCGGACGGCCACGCCCAACACCCGTAACCCCTGCCGGCTCAGATCCTCGAAGCGCGCCTTGATCTTCGCGGAGGCGGCCGCCATGTCGAGCGGGGTGCCCCCGGGAGAGGCGACGGTGGAGCAGACATCGAGCACGTGCCCGAAGGCGCCTTTCGTGATCATCATATGCCCGCCGTCCTTTGCTACAAGAATACTCAAGCGCTTGCGCACAAAATCGTAGGGGACCTCGTCGAGCTTTTCGTATCCCGCGATGTCGAATCGGCCGGCGGCGCGGACGGCTTCGTCGATCGGGTTGGGGAAACCCGTCTCGAAGGAGGAGTTGAGAAAGGCGTGCAGGAGGACCTGCTCGCTTTGGTTGCCGTCGATATCCAGGGCGCCCTGGAGCCGGACGGTCCCCTCGGTGATCGTCCCCGTCTTGTCGGCGCACAGGATGTTCATGCTGCCGAAGTTCTCGATGGAGGCGAGCCGCTTCATGATCACCCGCTTCTGTGCCATCCGCCTTGCGCCATGGGAGAGGTTCACGGTGATGATCGCAGGGAGAAGCTGGGGGGTCAGCCCCACGGCAAGCGCCATGGCGAAGAGAAAGGACTCCATGACGGGCCGCCTGAGGTAGACGTTGAAGCCAAAGATGACAATGACGATGAAAAGGGTGATCTCCATGAGGAGAAAGCCGAAACGGCGCACACCGGTCTCGAACTCCGTCTCGGGCGGTCGGATCTGGAGCCGCTCCGAAATGCGGCCGAATTCGGTTGCAAGCCCCGTGTGCACGACGAGGGCGCGTGCCGTGCCGCTGACCACATGGGTCCCCATGAAGAGGGCATTGGTCCGCGCGGCAAGCGTTGTGTCGGCAGGGAGGACCCCTTCCATCTTGTCGACGGGGAATGTCTCGCCCGTGAGCGCCGCCTCGTCGACGAAGAGATCCTTCGACGTGAGGATCAGGCAGTCGCCGGGAATCGTGTCGCCGGCCCGCAGCAGAGTGACATCGCCCGGCACAACCTCCTCCAGGGGAATCTCCGCCTCGGCCCCGTCGCGAAGCACCGCGGCCTTGATCTCGACGATCTCGATGAGCTTCTCCATGGCATTGGAGGCCCCCCGCTCCTGCCAGAAGCCCAGGAGGCCGCTGATCCCGACGATGACGAGGATGATGACGGCATCGGGGACATCGCCGAGGAAAAAGGAGAGGACGGAGGCAAATACGAGGATCAGGATGATGGGGCTCGAAAACTGCGAAAGGAGCAGGGCCGGGATGTCCGTGCGTTTTTTCGTCTTCAGGAGGTTTTCCCCGTGGATTGCGAGACGGCGTGCCGCCTCGCCTTTCGACAGGCCCTGTGCGGTGCCCTGAAGAGAAAGCATCAGCTCCGGGGCGGAAACGGCCCAGAACCGGTCGGAGGGGTCCACGATCTGCGTCATCCAGTTAGCCTCTTGGCCCTGCATTAATTTATTATCAGATCAAGTTTGATGTATTTCATGACCGGTTGGCAAGAAAAATCCACGCGGGTGCGGACGCTTCATACAGTTGAAAACGACCTTCAAGACATGACGTTGATCGCGCCTCCCAAAACCAACCATGAAAACATCCCATTCAACGTACGGTATTTAGACGTGACGAATCAGGTTTTCCCCGATTGGAGGATGCTTGCAACTCTTGTTACAGTGCGACCAGGGAAAAGACCAGGCGAGGAAAAGGCGAACATGAATCTGATCGAAAACAAGGACGTCTGCTTACGGCTGGTATCCAATCGCGGGACGGCGAAAAATGCCTTCCGGGGAAGCGAGGACTTCTACGAGGAATCTCATTTCAACGAGATGCTTAACCTCGAGAAAAAGCGTTCTCAGCGTTCGATGCGCCCCCTGATGCTGATGCGTCTTGACCTCTCCGGCCTGATGGAGCCCAACCCGGCTGATGCGCAACGCAGGCTGCAGCAAGCCCTCGCTTCCGGCATCCGCGAGACGGATGTCCGCGGATGGTACAAGCGGGGAACCGTAGTGGGCATCGTCTTCACGGAGCTCCAATCGGCCGCGCCCCATGTGCGGGACATCCTCATCAGGAGGGTCATGGCCAGGCTGGTCGGTCAGATCGATCCCGGCGTATTGTTCAAAATCAAGGTGACCTTCCACATGTTCCCCGAGGACGAGGCAGCCGGCCCTTCCTGCGGTCACTTCGAGTTGGATTGCCACCAGGATCTCGCGAAGAAACCCGCCAAGCGCGATTTATCATCACGGGTCAGGATCCTCAAGGATGTCGTGGCGAACTTCCTGATGACGTAACGGATCTCATTGCAGCCGATTGCTTATCCGCATCCACGGCTTCTCACAACCACCCCCCTCCTCCTCCACCCCATCCGGCCCCCCCTATTGTCGGATGGGGTGGACTTCATTCATAACCGGGGTGCCTGTGAAAGACCCCATTCCTTAGAGCCTATCCGTAAATAACTC
>DCVI01000203.1:0-12039 GCA_002327315.1 Syntrophaceae bacterium UBA2192
TTTAGCCTTTTGCCTTTTGCCTATCTTCCGATACACTTCGGGTGTTTCTCGATCGCCTTGAGGGCCCTCTGGATCTCCTTGTCGGGCAGCTCGTGAGGCTCCAGTTTCCCAGAGAGATAGTTGTCGTAGGAGGCCAGGTCGATGATGCCGTGACCGCTGTAGCAGAATAGGATGGTCTTCTCCTTTCCCTCCTGCTTCGCCCGCCTCGCCTCGTCCACGACGGCGGCTATGGCGTGGTTGGTCTCCGGGGCGGGGATGAACCCCTCCGTCCGGGCCCAGAGCACGCCTGTCTCGAAGGTCTCGATCTGGTTGTAGGCTCGCGCTTCGACGAGTTTCTCCTTGACGACGTGGCTCACGATGGGCGCCATGCCGTGGTAACGGAGCCCGCCCGCGTGGATCGACTCGGGGATGAAGTCGTGGCCGAGGGTGTGCATGGGCAGCAGCGGGGTCATCTTGGCCACGTCGCCGAAGTCGTAGGCGAAGGGACCCTTGGTGAGCGTGGGGCAGGAAGCGGGCTCGGAGGCAATGATGCTGAGCTTCTTCCCGTTGATCTTGTCCCGTACAAAGGGCAGGCTCACGCCGCCGAAGTTGCTCCCGCCGCCGGCACAGCCGATAACCACGTCGGGGTATTTGCCGATCTTCTCGAATTGCTTTTTCGCCTCGAGGCCGATGATTGTCTGGTGCAGCAGCACGTGGTTCAGCACGCTCCCGAGGGAATAGCGGCAGTCCTTGGTGGAGACCGCATGCTCGACAGCCTCGCTGATGGCAATCCCCAGGCTGCCGGGACAATCCGGGTCCTGGGCAAGGATGTTGCGCCCCGCCTGGGTCGTTTCACTGGGGCTGGGGATGCAGTTGGCCCCCCAGGTCGACATCATCATGCGCCGGTAGGGCTTCTGGTTGTAGCTCACGCGGACCATGAAGACCTGGCACTCCAGGCCGAACATCTGGCAGGCCATGGCCAGGGCGCTTCCCCACTGACCTGCCCCCGTCTCCGTCGAGAGCTTCTTGATCCCGAAGACCTTGTTGTAATAGGCCTGAGGAATGGCCGTGTTGGGCTTGTGGGAGCCGGGGGGGCTCACGCTTTCGTCCTTGTAGTAGATCTTGACGGGGCACTTCAGGGCCTTTTCAAAATTGAGGGCGCGCTTCAGCGGCGTGGGACGGTACAGGAGGTACTTGTCCAGGACCTCGTCGGGAATCGTGATCAGGCGCTCCGTGCTCACCTCCTGCTCGATGATGTTCATGGGAAAGATGGGGGCCAGGTCCTGCGGGCCGACGGGCTGGCCAGTGCCCGGGTGCAGGGGAGGATTCATGGGGGTCGGCATGTCGGGCAGGATATTGTACCATTGCCTGGGAATCTCCGAATCGTTCAGCATGATCTTTCGCTCTTCCATTTCTCTGACCTCCTTCATTTCGTTTATTTCGTTCGATCGTTCATTTCCCGTGAAGACCCTTTCCTTGATCTTCCTCTCCCTTGAGGGGAGAGGATTGAGGTGAGGGTGAATCATCCCTTTCCTCTTCCGGGAGAGGGTCGGGGTGAGGGTGAATGCTCTCCAGTACAAATACAAAAAAGCCATGGGACCTTTCCCATGGCTTTCATATATCCAGTCGGCCATGGGTGATCTTCCTCACCCACAGCCCCTTATGTCAATAAGAGGGCCCCGTGGGCAGGGTCCTGTTGCCCTGCCACCACCAGCCGAACGTGTTAATTGCGAAAAGCCTGTTCATAATCGATACCTGCCTGCCCATTATCACAGGCTTTTTCCCCTGTCAAGTCCTTCCCGTACAGCTTTGCCCCCCTTCCTGCAAACCCGTCGGGGTAAGCTTTTCGGGCATCAGGCAGGCCCCGCCACAGCTGCCCCCGCAAGGACAGAACGTCAGAATGGGCTTATTTTATTGAAAATAAAGTGCTTTTCTGGTAAAATATTAAAGCTTAATTGGCACATGGCACAAACATATGCTCCTGTCCATCAACGAGAAGAACCCGCAGGTGCGGCTGATCCGAAAAGCCGTCGAAGCGCTGCGAAACGGAGGGATCATCATCTATCCCACGGACACGGTCTACGGGATCGGCTGCGATCTTTACAACAAGCGGGCGATTGAGAAGATCCACGAGCTCAAGCGCCGCAGCCAGAAGCAGCCCTTCAGCTTCATCTGTGCCGACCTGAGGGACATCAGCCAGTATGCCCTTGTCACCAATTACGCCTACAAAACCATGAAGCGGTTGTTACCGGGGCCCTACACGTTCATCCTCCCCGCGTCGCGTCTCGTCCCCAAGATCCTGATGACGAAACGGCAGACCACGGGAATCCGGGTCCCTGCAAATGAGATATGTCTGTCACTCGTGCGCGAGCTGGGACACCCCATCATCAGCACCAGCGCATCGACGGACAAGGACGAGATCCTGAGCGACCCGGAAGAGATCCGGGACCGCTACGGGCATGCCGTGGAGCTCATTCTCGACGGGGGCATCCTCACATCGGAGATGTCCAGCGTCATCAGCCTCGTGGACGACGTTCCCGAGGTGATACGCGCCGGCAAGGGCGACGTGAGCGAGTTTACGTGATGCCCGTTTAACCGGGTGGGGGACAGCGAGGAAAACTTTCATGAAAAAGATCATGCTCATCAACGCCGTGGACCAGGAGCTGAGCCGGATGGCCGTCCTGGAGAGCGGCAAGCTCGTGGAGTACAACATCCAGATGTCGGCCCGGGAGCCGATCACGGGCAACATCTACAAGGGGATCGTCCTCAAGGTCGAGCGGGGCCTCCAGGCGGCCTTCGTGGACTACGGCGCCAAGAAGCACGGGTTTCTGCCCCTGCACGACGTGAGCCCCGAGTACTTCCGCGCAAACGAGGAGTCCGAGGAGGAAGGCCACCGGCACCGGGGCAGGCCGTACCTGCGAAACGGTCAGGAGATCATCGTACAGGTCGCCCGGGACGAAAAGGACCACAAGGGCGCCATGCTCACGACATTCATCTCGCTTCCCGGCCGCTACGTCGTCCTGATGCCGAACCGACAGAGCACGGGGATTTCCCGCAAGATCGACGACGACGAGTCGCGCAAGAGCCTGATGGAGCTCATGGAGCAGATCTCGGCCGAGGAGCGGGTGGGTTTCATCGTTCGCACCGCCGGGATGAACCGGACCAAACAGGAGCTCTCCCGCGATTATTACGTCCTGCTGCGGATCTGGCGGGACATCGAGAAAAAGGCCAAGGAAGTCCACGCGCCGGCCCTGATCCACCAGGAGGGCGATTTCGGGGTGCGCTCGCTCAGGGACTACTTCACGACGGAGATCCAGGAGATCCTGGTAGACGACATGGAGACGTTCCGGAAGATGCGCACCTACATCAACACGGTCGCCCCCCGCAACGTCAAGATGATCACGCTCTACCAGGACAAGACGCCGCTGTTCGACCGCTACCACCTGGAGCCCCAGCTTGACGCCATCTACAAGGAACGGGCGGATCTCAAGAGCGGCGGCTACCTCATCATCAACCCCACGGAGGCGATGATCACCATCGACGTCAACTCGGGCCGGGCCTCGGACCGCCGCGACGTGGAGGAAACCGCCTACCGCGCGAATCTGGAGGCAGCCGAGGAGATCGCCCGGCAACTGAGGCTTCGCGACCTCGGGGGGCTCATCGTCATCGACTTCATCGACATGAAGGACCGCAAGCACATCGCCGAGATCGAGAAGACCTTCAAGAAGGCGCTGAGCCTCGATCGGGCCCGGACCCAGATCTCGCGCATCTCCAAGTTCGGGATGATGGAGCTATCCCGCCAGCGCAAGAAATCCAACATCCAGGAGATCAGCCACGTGACCTGCCCGCACTGCAAGGGCGCCGGCATGCGGCCCTCCCTCGAGTACGCTGCGCTCAGCACCTTTCGCAAGATCCGCCTCAACGTCCTGAAGGGGACCTACTCGTCCGCCCGGATCACGCTGCCCCACGAGATCGCCAATTACCTTCTCAACCAGAAGCGAAGCGAGATCGTGGAGCTGGAGAGCCTCCACAACGTGTCGATCCTCATCTCCGGCAATCCCGACATGCTCTGGGAGGAGGCAAAGTTCGAGTTCGTCGAGCGGGAAACGATCCCTCTGCCGGCATCCGAAGCGGAGGAAGGAAAGGGCGAGCAAGCCAGGGCGGAAGGCGCCCCCGGGGAAGCAAGCCGGGGGCCCCGGAAGAAGCGCTCGCGGCGCGGGCGTAGGAAGCCCGGGGACAGGACCCCCGAGCCTGCTCAGGAGGCCGGACAGGCCCCCTCGGAGCCTCATGACACAGTCGAGCCAAGGCCGGAGGAGCCCCCGCAGCAGGATTCGCCCGACGAGAAGAAACCCGGCGGGGGAATCATCACCCGGATTTACGATATCTTTAAATTCTAACGAAGAGCCACAAGCCCCAAGCCGCAAGCCACAAGGCTAAAAAAATCCCCCTCTTCCCCCTTTGATAAAGGGGGATGCAAGGGGGATTTTCTTTTTCTGTCGGCTGACGGCTTTTTCTGCTCCCGAATCCTGAAGTCCGATTCCCGACGCCCGTAGGCCCCGCGGGGGCCTACTTGCCTTTCCCCAACTCCTTCGAGCGCAGCGTTGCCGCCTCGACGGCCAGGATGAGGGCCGAGCGAAGGCCGCCTTCCTCCAGGGCCTGGATGCCGGCGATTGTCGTCCCGCCGGGCGAGGTGACCATGTCCCGCAGCTCACCGGGGTGTTTGCCGCTCTCCAGGAAAAGCTTTGCTGCCCCCAGGAGCGTCTGGGCCGCCAGCTTCAGGGCCACATCCCGGGGCAGGCCCATGAGGACCCCCCCGTCGGAGAGCGCGTCGATCATAATGAATGCATAGGCGGGACCGCTTCCGGAGAGCCCCGTCACGGCGTCCATGAGGTCCTCCTTGACGACAACCGTCACGCCCAGGGCATCGAAGATCTCCCGGGCCGCAGCCAGATCGGCCCCGGAGGCATTTTCGCCTGCCGCCAGTGCCGCCGCCCCCTCTCCCACCAGTGCCGCGGTGTTGGGCATAACACGGACGATAGGCACGCCCTTCTTCAGGTGCTCGGCGATGAACCGGATGGGAATGCCGGCGGCAATCGAGATGACAAGCTTCTTGCGGTCGATGACGGGGGCGAGTTCCTTGAGCACATCGGCCATCCCCTGGGGTTTGACTGCCAGGACGATGATATCGGCCTCCCGGGCGGCTTTGCGGTTGTCCTCCGTGGCGGCCACGGCGTATTTGCCCTTCATGTAGGCCAGCCTGTCGGGGACGATGTCGGTCACGGTCACGCTCCCCGGTTGGCCAAGGCCGGCCGTTAGGATGCCGCTCATAATGACCTCGCCCATCTTCCCCCCGCCGATGACGGCAATCTTCTTTCCCTTCATGATTTCAGCCCCCTCCTGTTTTTTCCGTCCGGCCGGCCAAATGGCCGCCCGTCTGGCATGAATCTTGTTATCAAGTCCTCATGGCACCGGATTGTCCGCCTGTTTCAGGCGGGCAACCGGAATGGCCCCCGCGGAGGCCACCTCCGGGAAATCCCGCACCGGAAGCGGGTTTCCGCCAGAATATAAGCCTTGACATTTACGAACTCAACTTTTATTTTCGGACTTCTGCATTTTTCGAAGGGTACGCGATGTTTCTTGTGGCCAATTTAATAGAGGCTTTTGCCAAGATCCTTGACGTAGTCCTGAGCCTCTATACCTGGGTGATCATCATTCGGGCCCTTCTCTCCTGGGTGAACCCCGACCCTTACAACGTGATTGTCCAGTTCCTGTACCGGGCAACGGAACCGGTCCTGCGACCGGTCCGGCGGTGGCTCCCCTTTGGAAATTTCGGCATTGACCTGTCACCTATCGTCGTGATCCTTGCGATCATGTTCCTGCAATATTTCCTGGTCCCGAGCCTGAGCCAGCTGGCCTTCAAGCTCCGGTCCTGATGGATGGCGTTTGTGAAGATATCCCCGAAGGACGTCCGGCAACGACAATTTAAAAAAGGCTTCACGGGATTCGACCCCGAAGAGGTCGGCGCGTACATGAAGTCCGTGGCCGCCGAGCTGGAGCGCCAGATCGAGCAGAATGCCCGTCTGTCCGACCTCATCGCCGACCTGGAAAAGAAGCTCACCGTCCTGAAGGTCAAGAAGATCTTCGGGGGCAAGGAAAAAAGCGAGGACATGCCCCCCGAGATCAAGAAGGACGTGGACCAGATCCTCGCCGAGGCGAAGGCCAGGGCCGAGGAGCTCGTCGGTTCCGCGAAAGCCGAGTCGGAGGCTCTGCGGGCAAAGGTCAAGGAGGACTCCGCCAAGGAGTTCGAAAAGCAGTACGGCCAGATGCTCGAGGAGGCACGGGCCCACCAGCTCAAGACGCAGCTTTTGCAGCTGCAGGCCGAGGAAAACTACAACAACACGGTGGCCCAGGCAAAGGCCAAGGCCGAGGAAATCGTCCGGGAAGCCACCACAAAGCGGGAAGACGTAGCGGCCCGGATCCGCGATGAATACCGCGCCGAGGCCGATAAGCTCATGGTCGATGCGAGGGCCAGGGCCGAGCAGATCGTGGAGCAGGCCCGCGCCGAGGCAAGCGCCATCGGGCCCGCGGCAAGCGTCGAGGGCGCCGAGGAGCAGTCAAGCGAGATCGTGGCCCACGCC
Organism: Syntrophaceae bacterium UBA2192; assembly: GCA_002327315.1. GTDB lineage: Bacteria > Desulfobacterota > Syntrophia > Syntrophales > UBA2192 > UBA2192. The sequence goes on from DCVI01000203.1 coordinate 6,618, forward strand.
AAGGCCCGCGCCGAGGAGATCGTGAACGCGGCCCGGCAGGAGGCCGAAAGCCTTGCCGTCCAAGAGCTGGAGGCCGCCAGGAATGAAATCGAGCGCGCCAGGGCCGAGGCGGAGTCGATCGCGAAAAAGGCCCGGGAAGAGGCGGCGGGCCTCAAGGGCAAACAGCAGGCGGAGCTGGCAAAGGAAGTCGAGCAGAAGACGAAGGAGCTCTTCGCCAGGGCGCAGGCCCAGGCCGAGCAAATCGTCAAGGAAGCCGAGGCAAAAGCGAAAGAGATCGAGCCAAAGACAAAGGAACTCCTCGCCAGGGCGCAGGCCCAGGCCGAGCAGATCGTCAAGGACGCCGAGGCAAAAGCGAAGGAAATCGAGCCAGAGACAAAGGACGTCCTCTCCAGGGCGCAGGCCCAGGCCGAGCAGATCGTCAAGGAAGCCGAGTCGCACGCGGCGGATTTGAAGGCCAGGCAGGAAAAGGTCCTGGTCAAGGACCTCGAGAACAGACGCCAGGGGGTCATCAATCAGGCACAGGCCGAGGCGGAGTCCATCCTTAAGAAGGCGCGGGAAGAAGCCGCCGAGTTGAAGACGAAGCTGCAGAGGGAAGTGACCAGAGAGGCCGATCCGCGGGCGAAGGAACTCATTGCCGACGCGCGGGAACGGGCTGAACAGATCGTCAAGGACGCCGAGGCGCAGGCAGCACAGCTTACGGCCCGCCAGCAGGAAATCCTGGAAAAAGACTTCGAGGAGAAGCGCAAGGAACTCTTCGCCGAGGCCCGTGCCGAGGCCGAGAGGGCCCCTATCGAGGCCAAGAAGGAAGCCGAGGCGATCCGGGCGAACATGAAGAAGAACGCCGAGGTCGCGGCGGAAAAAGAATATAAAGCGATCCTGGACAAGGCCCGCGCCGAGGCCGAGGCCCTTCTCAAGGGCGCCGAGAAGGAAGCCGCGGCGACCCGTGACGGAAAGAAAGACAAGGTCCTGCAGGATGCCGAGAAGAAAGCAAACGAGACCCTTTCCGAGGCAAAGAAAAAAGCCGATGACATCATCAACAACGCCATGATCGAGGCGGAGAGCCATCGGGCAAAGCAGAAGGAAGAGCTGGGCAAAGAAGCAGAAAGGAAGGCAAAGGAAATGCTCACCCAGGCGCAGGCTCAGACCGAGCAGATCCTGTCTACAGCCAAGGCCGAGGCAGACAAACAGTCCAGGAAGTGGAAGGAAGAGGCCCTCAAGGATGCCGAGAAGCAGGGCAAGGACCTGATCGCCGAGGCAAAGGCCCAGGCCGACAAGGTCCTGAAGGAAGCGGCCGCCCAGGCGGCGGGTCAGAAGGGAAAGCTCGAGGAGGAGAACAGGAAGACCCTCGATGCGCTGCTGGCCGACGCGAAGAGCCGGGCCGACAAAATCGTGAAGGAGGCCGAAAGCCAGGCGGCAGGCATGAAGGCCAGGCTCGCCGAGGAGAGCCGCAAGGAGCAGGAGCGGATCCTCGCCGAGGCAAAGGCTCAGGCCGACGAGTACCTGAAGAAGGCCCAGGCGGAGACCGACGAAGCCAAGGCCAAAAAGACCGCCGAGGGTCAGGCCGCGGGGCAGAACCTCCAGACCCTGCGAAACGAGGTGGAGGTCCTCACCGAAGAGATCGAAAAACTCCAGAACCTCAAGGCCTGGCACGAGAAGGACTTCTTCTCGTTCCTCACCTTCAACCTCGAACTGCTCGAGACCTGGAAGAAGGGCCTCGACATCCCCATCCCCTTGTCCAGCGGCCGCAACGAAGTGGACAACCTTCGCGGCGAGATCAAGAAGCTCTCCAACATCAAGAACCAGCTCGAGAAGTACTTCGAGTCCTTCATGGACTTCAACGAGAAGCTGCTGGAGGCGATGAAGAAGGGGGCAGCCGACTGGGACGGTATCAAGTGATTAAAATTCCTCGCACCAAGGTGCCAGGAATTTAGAAACTTGAGGATGGGGGGTTATCTGTTATTATGCTCGCATCCCCCGCAGCAAGCTGCGGGAAATGCGCGTGCAATCGTTTTCAGTGACCAGTGATCATTGACCAGTGGCCAGTGAAGAAAGAGCAGTATGTGATCCCCCTTTAACAAAGGGGGATAGAGGGGGATTTTAAAACCCCGTCCGAAGCGACATCTCACAGGTCTCACCTCACTCCAGCACCGAAAAAAGTTACCATGCTGACCATCAGAGAGAAAGCCGGGGGCGTTCAGTTCGCCGTTCGCGTGATCCCGGGCGCCTCGAAGAACGAGGTCGCGGGCATCCAGGACGGTGCCCTGAAGGTCAAGCTCACGGCCCCGCCCGTCGAGGGGAAGGCGAACCGGGCCTGCGTCGATTTCCTGGCCGGCCTTCTCGGGGTTCGCCGCTCGGCCCTGGCCATCACTGCCGGCGAGAAATCCAGGAAAAAGACGGTCTCCGTCGACGGCATGGGCCGCGGCGAGCTGGAGGCGCGCCTGAAAGGCCTCCTGGAGCCTTGACGGACAGCGAAGACAAAAACGAGAGGACCCTCATCCTGTGCTTGACGCGGGTGAGGGTCCTTCTGTATGAGTGTGAAGCTCTTATCCTTTTCTTGGGCTGATCAAAAATGTCAGAAGGCTAATAATACGAATGCCTTCCTATCGATTTCCCTCTCCCTTGATGGGAGAGGGTCAGGGTGAGGGTGACGTCTCGCACGGGACTCATTCCCCCTCACCTCAATCCTCTCCCGCCAGGGGAGAGGAAAAAGAAGGACCGCCCCCCGATGACCATGGAAATCAATCAGCCTACCCACGAAACAGAGAACCACCGCGTCGCCAGGGCGGCGGGCGTGGTGGGGCTTGCCACGATGCTCTCGCGCGTCTTCGGCTTCATCCGCGATGTCATAGTGGCCCGCTTCTTCGGGGCGGGGCTTGCCACGGACGCCTTCTTCGTCGCCTTTCGGATCCCGAACCTGCTGAGGCGCCTGTTTGCCGAGGGGTCGCTCACGATCGCCTTCGTGCCCGTCTTCACGGAGTACCTCAAGACGAAATCCAGGGAGGACGCCTTCGAGCTGGCCCGGGTGGCCTTCACGCTCCTGTCGGTGATCCTCGTGGTCATCTCGCTTGCGGGCGTCATTTTTTCGCCCGCCATTGTCACGGTTATGGCCCCCGGCTTCCGGGCCACCCCGGACAAGTACGCCCTCACGGTGCTGCTCACCCGGATCATGTTCCCCTACATCTTCTTCATCTCGCTCGTGGCCCTGTGCATGGGGATCCTGAACTCGCTGAGGCACTTCGCCACCCCGGCCCTCTCCCCCGTCATCCTGAACCTCTGCATGATCGGGGCGGCGCTCTTCCTGAGGGATTATTTCGCCGAGCCCATCCTGGCGCTGGCCGTCGGCGTCATGATCGGGGGCCTCATGCAGCTGGCGGTGCAGTTGCCCGTGCTGTTCAAGCTGGGAGTCGTGCTCAGGCCCAGCTTCCACTTCGGGCACACGGGCGTGCGGCGGATCGGCGCCCTCATGCTCCCGGCCGCCTTCGGCGCCGCCGTTTACCAGATCAACATCTTCATCAGCACGCTGCTCGCCTCCTTCCTGCCCGAGGGGAGCGTCTCGTTTCTCTACTACGCCGACCGCATCGTCGAGCTGCCCCTGGGGATCTTCGGCATCGCCATCGGCACGGCGGCCCTGCCCAGCTTCTCCGAGCAGGTGGCCCGCGGGCATTACGAGGAGATGAAGAAGACGATTTCCTTTTCGCTGCGCCTTATGCTCTTCATCACGATCCCCGCGATGATCGGGATTATCGTGCTTCTCGAACCTATTATCTCGGTGCTCTTCCAGCGGGGCCAGTTCGACCCGCGCTCGGCGGTGCTCACGGCCCAGGCGCTCTTCTGGTACACGGTGGGCCTCTGGGCCTTCTCCACCATCCGCGTGGTCGTGGCGGCCTTCTACGCCCTGCAGGACACGAAGACCCCCGTCCGGATCGCCGTGGTGGCCCTCATCGTCAACACCGTATGCAGCGTGGCCCTCATGTTCCCCATGAAGCACAGCGGCCTGGCATTGGCCACCTCCATCGCCTCGGCCGTGAACGTCCTCACGCTGGGCTTTTTGCTGCGGAAACGGATCGGGGCATTTCTCGACGCTGCGTTCTGGCGATCGATTGCCCGCGTCACGGCGGCATCGATTGTCATGTGGGTAGCCGTCACCCTTACCACCCACACCCTCGGTTGGGACGTGGCGGCCCCTTTCCGGCATCGATTTACGGTCCTGGCGGCAGGGCTTGCCGTGGGGATCTCCGTTTTCGCGGCTGCGGCCTTCGCCCTGCGATGCCCCGAGACGACGACGCTTCTCTCCATGATCCGACGCAAGCTCGGCCGGCGCTAAACCGCGCACCGCCAGCAATCCGGGATAAAATGATTGACCTTAACGTCCCGAAGTGATAAGGGAATTTTACTTCCGAGCTGCCTTAAATACCGCTCCGGCTCCCTCTCCCTAGACGGGAGAGGGTTGGGGTGAGGGTGGCAACCCCCTTGCCTCGACGTGTGAAGGCCCTTCCGCCATGTCATTGCGAGGAGCGACAGCGACGAAGCAATCTCAGTTCACCAGCCTCTCAATGAGAGCCAGGGGGGTAATTCGTCATGCTAGACGTCAAATTTCTCAGGGAAAACACCGAGCTCGTCCGCCGCAAGATGCTCGAGCGGGGGCAGGAGATCGACTTTGCGCCCTTCGTCAACTCCGAGAAGCGCCGCCGGGACATCCTCCAGGAGGTGGAGGCCCTCCGGGGCGAGCGCAACAAGGCCTCCAAGGAGATCGGGACCCTCAAGAAAGAGAAGAAAGACGCCTCCGAGCTCGTGGCGAAGATGGCGTCCATTTCCGACCGGATCAAGGCGCTCGACGCGGAACTGGCCCAGGCGGAGGCGGACATCCAGAGCTTCATCATGGTCATCCCCAACGTCCAGCACGAATCCGTCGAGTACGGCACAAGCTCCGAGGAAAACGTCGTGGTGCGCACCTGGGGCGAGAAGCCCGTCATGGACTTCGAGCCCAAGCCCCACTGGGACATCGGCGAAAACCTGAAGATCTTGGACTTTGCCTGCGGGGCAAAGATCACCGGGGCGCGCTTCACCCTCTACCGCGGCTGGGGAGCCAAGCTGGAGCGGGCCCTCATCAACTACATGCTCGATCTGCACACTTTCCAGCACACCTACCTCGAGGTCCTCACGCCCTTCATGGTGAACAAGGAAAGCATGACCGGCACGGGGCAGCTCCCGAAGTTCGCCCAGGATCTCTTCAAGATCGAGGGGATGGACTACTACATGATCCCCACGGCTGAGGTCCCCGTCACGAACATCCACCGCGACGAGATCCTCAGCGAGAAGGACCTGCCCGTCTACTACGTGGCCTACTCGCCGTGCTTCCGCAGCGAGGCGGGCTCCTACGGAAAAGACACCCGGGGACTCATCCGCCAGCACCAGTTCAACA
>DCVI01000203.1:12048-12208 GCA_002327315.1 Syntrophaceae bacterium UBA2192
GCCGAGGACATCCTCAAGACCCTGGGGCTTCACTTCCGCACGGTGAGCCTCTGCACGGCCGACCTGGGGTTCTCCTCGTCTAAGACCTATGATCTCGAGGTGTGGCTGCCGGGCCAGAACGTCTTCCGCGAGATATCCTCGTGCAGCAATTTCGAGGACT
>DCVI01000174.1 GCA_002327315.1 Syntrophaceae bacterium UBA2192
TAGCGGCTCTGGGAGAGTCGTTCGGGCGCGGTTCCATGACGAACCATTACATCGATCTGAAAAACAGCGACTGCATCCTGATCATGGGGAGCAACGCTGCGGAGCATCACCCCATCGCCTTCAAGTGGATCCTGAGGGCAAAAGACCAGGGGGCGACGATTATCCATGTCGACCCCCGCTACACCCGTACGTCGGCCCGCTGCGATTTTCATGTGCCCCTGCGCTCCGGGACGGACATCGCCTTCCTGGGCGGGATGATCCATTACATCCTCGGCAATGACAAATGGTTCAAAGACTATGTCCTGAATTACACCAACGCCTCCTTCATCGTCGGCAGCGATTTCTACTTCAAGGACGGCCTCTTCTCGGGCTACGACCCGAAGGCGAGAAAGTACAACAAGGACACGTGGGTTGTCGAGAAGGACGGCGAGGGGATCCCCAGGCGGGACATGACCCTGAAAAACCCCCGTTGCGTCTTCCAGATGATGAAGGCGCACTATTCGCGCTACACCATGGAGAAGGTGTCCAGCATAACGGGCGTCTCCAAGGAAGACCTGACAAAGGTCTATGAAGAATACAGCGCCACGGGCGTGAAGGATAAGGCCGGAACGGAATGTTACGCCCTGGGCTGGACACATCACACGACGGGCAGCCAGATCATCCGGACCATGTCGATCATCCAACTCCTGCTGGGCAATATGGGGATCTGCGGCGGAGGTGTCAATGCGCTGCGCGGCGAGCCCAACGTCCAGGGCTCCACGGACCACTGCATCCTGTACGGCAATCTGCCCGGGTATCTGAAGATGCCTGTCGCTTCGCAGGATACACTAACCAAGTACATCGAGAAGTGTACGCCAAAGTCCAGCGACCCCCAGTCGGCGAATTACTACCAGAACTACCCGAAGTTTTTTGTCAGCTTCCTCAAGTCCATGTTCCACGACAAAGCAACAAAGGAAAACGGTTTCGGTTATTCCTGGCTGCCCAAGATGGACGATGGCGCCGCCTATTCCCTGATGCACCTCTTCGACGAGATGTACAAGGGAAAGATCAAGGGCCTCTTCGCCGTCGGCACCGACCCGTCCGTCAGCTCCCCCAACACGGCCAAGGTCCGCAAGGCCCTCGAGAACCTCGACTGGCTTGTCGGCGAGAACATCTTCGACAACGAAACCTACTGTTTCTGGAAGGGCCCTGGCGTGGATCCCGCAAAAGTCAAGACGGAGGTCTTCCTCCTGCCCGCCTCGGCGTCCATGGAAAAGGAGGGCAGCCAGAGCAACAGCGGCCGGTGGGTCCAGTGGAAGTACAAGGCCGCTGAGGCCCCAGACGACGCGATCCCCGTTGGTGAGATCACGATCAAGATTCTCGATGCCGTCCGGGCCCTCTATGCCAAGGAAGGCGGCAAGCATCCCGAGCCCATCCTGAACCTGAAGTGGGACTACAAGGACTCCAAGGGCCGTTTCGACGTTCTCAAAGTGGCCAAGCAGATCAACGGCCACTTCCTCAAGGACACGGTCATCGAGGACAAGGCCAAGGGAACCAGGACGGAATTCAAGAAGGGTCAGACGGTTCCAACCTTCGGCATGCTCGCAGACGACGGCTCTACGGCGGGCGGCAACTGGATCATGGCGGGGAGCTTCGACGCCGCCGGCAACAACAAAATGATGAAGAGGGGCAAGGACGACCCGACAGGCCTCGGCCTCTACCCGAACTGGTCCTTCGCCTGGCCGGTCAACCGCCGGATCATCTACAACCGGGCCTCCTGCGATCTCAACGGAAAGCCCTACAACCCCAAGCGGAAGCTCCTCGAGTGGACCGGCGAGACCTGGGTCGGCGATGTCCCCGACGGGCCCTGGCCTCCCCAGGCGGACAAACAGAAGGGGAAATACCCCTTCATCATGAAGCAGGACGGCCTCGGCGCCCTCTTCGGGCCGGGGATGGCCGAAGGCCCCTTCCCGGAGCACTATGAGCCCCTGGAAGGCCCGCTCAGCAAGAACCCCCTGTCCGGGCAGTTGATCAATCCTGCGATCAAGTTCTTCAGCAGCGACCTGGACAAGGTGGCCAACGCCGATGCGAAATTCCCCTATGTCTGCACCACCTACTCCTGCACGGAGCACTGGTGCTCGGGCGCCCTCACGAGATGGCAGGCCTGGCTCCTGGAGGCGATGCCGGAGCTCTACGTCGAGATCGGCGATCAGCTGGCGAAGGAAAAGGGCATCGAGAACGGCAAGCGGGTCCGGGTGTCCTCCGTGCGCGGCAACGTGGAGTGCGTGGCCATGGTGACGAAGCGGTTCCGGCCCTTCCTGGTCGAAGGCAAGACGGTCCACCAGGTCGGCCTGCCCTTCAATTACGGCTGGCTGCACCCCAAGGATGGAGGCGACAGCACCAATTTCCTGACGCCCACCGTCGGCGACGCCAACACGTTCTGCCCCGAGTACAAGGCTTTCATGGTCAACGTGACGAAGATATAGGAGAGAGGATATGCAGGCTACGGAAATCGTAAAGTTGATCGATACGACGAGATGCACCGCCTGCCGCGGCTGCCAGGTCGCGTGCAAGCAGTGGAATGAAATGCCCGGCTTGAGAACCCGGAATTTCGGCAGTTATCAGAACCCCCCCGATCTGCAGTGGAACACCTGGACGCTCATCCGCTTCCAGGAGCACGTGGATCAGAAGGGGACCCTGAAGTGGCTTTTCCGGAAAGACGGGTGCATGCACTGCACCGATGCGGCCTGCGTGAAGGTCTGCCCCTCGGGGGCGCTCCACTACACGGAGTTCGGCACCGTCGGAGTGAAGGAGCACCTCTGCATCGGCTGCAAGAACTGTGTGGCGGCCTGTCCTTTCGAGGTCCCCAGATACGACGCCTCGAAAGACCGGATCACCAAATGCGACCTCTGCCAGACCCGGCTCCAGGCGGACCGCAAGCCGGCCTGCGTGCTGTCCTGCCCGACGGGCGCACTCACGATCGGCCGCAAGGACATGATGCTCAAGGCTGCCGCAAAGCGCGTGCAGGCCCTGGGCGGGGACGCCAACGTCTACGGGGATCAATTCGTCGGCGGAACGCACGTGCTCTACATCCTGAGCGAGAAACCGGAGGTCTACGACGCGCTGCCCAAGAGCCCCTCGGTGCCGCTGTCGATCCTCGTCTGGAAAGATTTTTTCAAGCCCGTTTCCCTGCTTGCGGC
>DCVI01000118.1 GCA_002327315.1 Syntrophaceae bacterium UBA2192
CGTTGGCATCAAACGCGAGGAGCAGGCATTCCTTCGAGGACTCGACATGGGCGATTCTGGGCCTGCCCATGAGACCGATCTCGCCGAAGATGTCGCTGGATTTGATCGTGGCGACCACCTTCTCGTTGTAGATGACCTCCGCCTGCCCCTGCACCAGGACGTACATGTGGAGATCCTGTTCGCCCTGCTGAACGATTCTTTCACGGGGCGCAACCTGGGTCCATTTCCCCACGTCGAGGAGCAGTTCCAGTTCTTCGGACGCGAAGCCCTGAAAGAAGGCAATGCCTTCGAGAATGTTTGTGAGCGGCGTCAAGGTCAGGGTTGCCATCGAACGATCCCGTCCGGTAAGATTCGCTTCCCCGGGAAGCGGGGCGCAATATAGGGAAAGATGCGTCACAAGTCAAAAACATTTTCGCGTTCCCGTGTTGGCGTTGACGGGCAGGGCCTTTTGCGATGGCGAAGCATCCCCTCCTAAGGCTCTATGAGCTTGTAGTTCCCCGCGAGCCAGTCCTCCACACCTGAGGCGTACAGGGGGGAGGCCGGTTTTTCCGACGGCCCCCCCGCGAGGCAGGAGTAGTACCTGTTGGAGGACATATCGCTTATGAATCGGATGGTGGGCGAGAAAGTGGCGATCCTTCCCCCCGGCGCCTTGAAGACCGCTCCCTGGCTCACCGTGCCCCGGCAGCCGATAATCTCGATGGGGCCGTAGTTGAAGTCGGGCGTCATATCCCCATAGACGAGGTTCTTCATCATCACCCGGCGGGTGCTCCCGAAGGGCGCCGCCGGCATCTTCAGCCCCCTCATCACGGCCTCCCTGTAGACCTCGTCCCGCGTCCTCCCCCCGAACCACAGCGATTCCTCCCGCCGGAGCACGTGGTCGAACTGTCCATAATACATGTAGAAGAGTTCGGAGTTGTCCAGGATGTAGGCGATGACGTCCCTGCCCACCCCGCAGTCCCCGAACACCGTCCTCACGATCTCGAAGTAGACGTTCTCGAAAATGCTGGCTGCCACGGAATCGCTGGCGTAGACGAGATCCCATTCGCTCAGCAGTTTGCCGTTGCCGTCCTCGGGAAGCAGGTGACGGATGAGGGGCAGGGTCCACTCCGCGTGTTTGCTGTACACGTTGTACTGCATCGCCATCAGGCTCTCGACGGAATGGTCCTGCCGCGCCGCCAGCAGCTCGGCGATGCGAACCGCGCGGTCGTCGCTCATGGGCAGGGTCTGGATGTGCACATCCGTGAGGCCGTTGAGATCCTGGTTGGAGGTGCCGAAAAATCCCTGTTCCGGGTTGAGCAGGCGCGGATTCTTTTCGGGCGGGTAGAAGCCCTTCCAGTCACAGGCCGGGTCCCATCCCGGCAGCGGCAGGACGCCGATCCAGTTATCCGGCCGCACGGGGCAGCGTCCGCTCATCTGATAGCCGATGCCGCCCGAAGCGTCGACCAGGCCCCAGTTGAAACTGAGGGCATCGCAACGGGAGAGGTGGTCCATGGATGCCTCCACCGTCCGGCCCCGGTAGTGGCGGCTGAACTCGGCGAAAGATCTTGCCCCGGTGTCCCGGATGGCGATGGCCAGGCAGAGATAATACCCGTCCTCCGCGGGCTCTCCCTCCAGCACGCCATGGATGTTCTCGTAATAGCGCACGGTCAGGGGTTCCGCGTCCTTGATCTTGATCACCTCTTCCCGCACCTCGAAGGGCACCCAGTCATCCCCCCGGCGGTACTTGCCATCCTTGACCTCCTCAAGGAAGTAATTCATGACGTCCATGCAGCTATAGGTGACGCTCCAGGCGAGGTGATTCGTCCTCCCCAAAGCCGGCAAGGGAATGCCGGGAATATAGACCCCCATGCAGTAGAAGTCGCCCACGGACAGGAGCGCCTCCTGCCAGAGGGCGGGCAGGCGGGCGCTGTCCAGCTCGGGGCTCCCGCACAGGATGGTCTTGCCTGTGTTCGTGCGGGATCCCGCGATCATCCAGTGGCTGCTGGTACGTTCGCGGGGGATGGCCGCCCACTTCAGCGTCTCCGGGGCATACGGTTCGGCGATCTTGACCTGGCGCAGCTTCTCCAGGTAATGCTCATCCGGCTCTTCGGTCATATAGGTGAAGATCTCCCTGAGCATGGCCGGAGTTGTGCCCGCCTTGACCATCTGCACGATGAATTTCCTGATCCATCCCTGGGTCTCGTCCATGTCCACCATGGACATGATCTTGGAAACGGCGATGCAGTCCGCGGGACCCCAGGGCTCGGGCACATAGGCGATGAGGCCGAACTCGGACGGCGGGTTTTCCTTGAACTGGTCGTTCACGCCCCGGCAGAAGGCCTCCAGTTCTTCCCGCACGTCTTCCTCCAGCAGCCCGACCTGCTTGCACGAGAATCCCCAGATGTCGTACTTGCGCATGGTTCTGTCCATGGCGATCAAGTTCTCGTTGGATGGCATATGTTCGGACATCTGGCCTCGTGCAACCAGGCGCGTAATCTCCATTTGCATGCCGCGGTCGAAGGCCTGCACCAATCCCAGTCCATACAAGGCATCCGGGAAGTTGTCCGCCGTGATCACCGGGACCCCGTGTTCATTGCGCTTGATGGCGACCTTCCCCTTGACCGCCCGTACATCCTGTTCTCGTTCTTCGAGTTCGAGCACGGCCCTGCACCTCCCCTCCTTTGATGAGAACTTTTTGAGTCCCGGCACGGTTGACCGGGACCGCCATCTCCTCCACCCGTTGACCTGCCGATCCGAAATGAAAAACCCCGTTCTCAGCTGGAGACACGGGGTTCCCATGATTCTGTGGCCTTCCCTCCGGAGTTAGGGTCCGCGGTCAAAAAAAGCCATCCTGATTCCGATGGGTTTATGCATACCACCCTGATCCGTGATGTCAAGGCAAAATGATAGGAATGTCAAGAGCAAATAGAATTGTCCGGTTTTGTAACACGTGAATTGTCCGCTTTTCTGTTCCGTGAGAGGGGGAGACATTTTGGAACAGGAGGGGAGC
>DCVI01000173.1:0-10902 GCA_002327315.1 Syntrophaceae bacterium UBA2192
GATGTCCGGATCATCTGCGCCACGAACCAGGATCTCGACAAGGCCGTCCAGGAGAAACGGTTCCGGGAAGACCTCTTCTACCGCATCAACGTCATCCCCATCACCCTGCCCCCGCTGCGGGACAGAAAGATGGACGTTCCCGTCCTGATCAACCACTTCCTGCAGAAATTCAACAAGCTCAAGAAGCGCAACGTAAAGGAAGTCACCCCCGAGGCGATGAACTACATGATGCGCTACGCGTGGCCGGGCAATATCCGCGAACTGGAGAACCTCATCGAGATGCTCGTCGTCATGAAGGAGGAGGGAAAGATCAAGGTGGACGATCTGCCGCCCAAGATCCTCAGCGTCGGGAAGGGCAAAAGCGACGTTTCCAGCGTCGTCGACATCCCCGAGGACGGCATCGAGTACAACGATGTCGTCGACCAGTTTGAAAAAGGTCTCCTGCTCAAGGCCCTGGAGAAGACAAGCGGCGTAAAAAACCGCGCGGCAAAGCTGCTCAACCTGAACCGGACCACGTTCGTCGAGAAGCTCAAACGATTCAACATCAGTTAATCGGGTCTGTTTCGTCCATTTAGTCTGTTTCGTCTATTTCGTCATGCCGCGGAGCGGCAGCAATTGGGTATTGGGATATTGGGTATTGGGGTATACGGAATCCCGAATCCCTGCTTCATCCACTTCCTTCACTTCTTTCACTTCCCCAACTTCTTCGCGGCCTGTGGCTTCGAGTGTCAATTTTTTGACAAGCCGCTTAAGTTTTCGGCAGCGTAATCGACGAGGCAGCAGAAGTCCTGCCCATTTTCGCCGCCGTGAAGAAGCCCGACCCGCTACCCGCCACCCGCGACATACTGCTTTTTTGCCCTATACCCTATACCCTACCCCCTACACCCTTTCTTTTCGTGGCATGTCACTTGCTATCCTCAGGTCAGGCGGTGGTGTGTCCATCGGACCACCTGCTATTTCCGCACACCGAGACTGACCATGAGAAAACACTGCATCGCCTGTCTGGCCGTCTTTCTGGTTCTTGTCTTTGCCGCATCCGCAACCCCCGCCGGGAAGGCCGGTGCGGTGTACAGCCTTCACGTGGGATCCTACCCCAGCGCGGAAAAGGCCGCTGAGCAGGTCAAGACCCTGAAAGAAAAAGGCTGCGAGGCCTTCTCCGCAAAGCCCGATGGCAGCGATGGGCGCTGGCGCGTCTTTGTCGGCCGCTATGCAGGCGCCGATGAGGCGGCCCGCCAGGGCGCGCAGCTCGAGAAGAAAAAGATCGTCCGGTTCTATGCCGTCCGGAAAGTCCCGGCCACGGTGGACGCGAAAGATTCCGCAGGGACAGAGGGCAAGACGGCCGCCAAAGCGGCGCCTGTGCCGGACCCCCCGAAGGCGGATGTCACAAGCCCAAAGCCTCTGCACCCCCAGGTAACGATCACGCCGGCTGCACCGGAGACCCCGTCGAAGAAAAAGAAGACCCCGCTCCATGCATTCACGGAAAAGCGCCCCGGGAGCCTTTCGGGCGATTCGGTGACGGAAGGCCTGCCCGAGCCCGAGCCCTTCAGGTTTCAGCCATTCGACACGGGCAGTCAGGGGAAACCGGGCGGCAATGCCGGTGCCGGGCTCAAGGACGTCAGCCTGCCCGAAGACGAGGCCCTCTATGCGGAAGCGGTGGAGCACTATCGAAAGGGCCGATACCCCAAGGCGGTCGACACCTTCCGATCCTACATCCAGCAGTATGCGGGCAAGCCCCGGTCGAAGGCATCGTTTTTCTGGATCGCCGAATGCCACAGCCAGATGCAGGACCCGAAGAAGGCCGACGAAGCCTTCCGGGAGGCCCTCAAGCGCTGGCCCGACTTCCAGGACGTCCCCCGGGAGGCCCTGGTCAGCCTGGGTTTCCATTTCTTCCGCCAGGGCGCCCATGAACAGCTCATCGGGGCCTTTTCCTACTATGTCAACATCTACCCCGAGGACCCCTTCCGCAAGGAGATGCTCTACCTGATCGCCCGCTCGCTCACGGAGATGCAGCAGTACGAGCCGGCACTCAAGGTCTTCAGCACCGTCATCGAGAAATATCCCGACACCAAGGAAGCCACGGAGAGCGCCATCATCATGGCCAACATCGGGGTGAAGAGCCCGGGGCTCAAGCTTCCCGCCTACATGACGGGCACCCGGTACTACAGGGATCCTGCGGCGACCTACGACATGGTCCTCTCGAAGCAGCTTCCGAGCCTGGAGATCACGGAACGGATCCTCTTTCAGAAGGCTTACGCCCTCTTGCAGGAGAAGCTTTACCGGCAGGCCTTTCAGGCAAGCCTCGCCCAGCTCAAGCGCTTCCCCAACGGGCGCTGCAAGGACGCGGGCCTGGCAACCCTCAAGGCGGCCACGGAACGCCTCGTCGACGAGGACTACGGAAGGGCCGACTACCTCCGCGTGGCCGACACCTACCTGACGGCCTACGAGGGCGCCTGGGTCAAGGCCATCGACTACGGGACGGGCATCAAGATCGCCGACAGCCTGCGCCAGATCGGTCTGTACCGCGAGACGCGGCGGGTTGCCGAACACCTCCTGATGATCGAGAAGGACGGCAGGAACCGCAGGGCGCTGCTCGTGATGGTGGCGGACGTGAGCATCCGCGAGCGCCATTACGACGAGGCGGAGCGGCTCATCGCGGAGCTTGCGAAGGAGACGGCGGCAACCGGTCGCGATGACCGCCTTGCCCTGCGCCGGCTTCAGGGAGATCTCTACCTCAAGAAAGGCCTCTTCGAGAAGGCGGCCGCCGCCTACGCGGAGACGGTAGGCGAGGGCGCGGCCGATGCGGCCGCATTGCACCGCAACTACGGGATTGCCCTTCGCTTCAGCGATGCCTGCCCGTCGGCCCTGCAGCAATTCCAGCTCGCCATCCGGCAGTCCGAGAAAAACAAGGCCGGCAACAGCCAGGTCCTCCAGGATTCGCTGGCAGGCGTCGGGGACTGTTACCTCAAGACACGGAAGTACCCCGAGGCCGTCACGGCCTACCGCCAGGCCGTCGATTCGGCCAAGAGCGGTGCGCAGAACCCCTGGACCCTCTACAACCTCGGCAAGGGGTACGTGGAGATGAGAAACCTCACCGAGGCAAACCGGGTCTTCTCGGAGCTCAAGGTCCGGACGGGGGACGATTTCTGGAACAAGACGATCGACTACACCCTCTCCGATGCCGCTTGGACGGAGAAATACCGTAAGTACCTTCCGGCGAAATAAGGGACATGCTGAAAGAAGACGCACAGAAGCCGGACCGGCCGGAAAATCGGCCCGCAGGCGACATCCAGGTTTTACAGCAATCCTTCGAGAGCTTCACGGCGGCCACGATGAAGCTCCAGGAGGCCTTCTCGAATCTCGAGATCAAGTTCGAGAACCTCAACCGCGAGCTCGAACAGAAAAACCGGCGTCTCGAGAGCATCATTGCCGAGAAGGACGAGATGCGCAACTACCTGGAAACCATCCTGGAGAGCCTGACGACAGGGGTTGTCGTGACGGATCTTCAGGGGCGCGTCGCGATGATGAACGGCTGTGCCGCCCGCATCACCGGAACGGAAACGGGCGCTGCGGATCGGGAGCTCGCCGATCTCTTCCGGGGAGCCGAGGAGATGGACCGGGGCCGGGCAGGCTCCGCCCCTTCCCGGTACCTGCAGGGCACGCGCAAGATCCGCCTCGGGGACAGCATCCTCGAGGTCCTGACATCCCCCGTGAAAACAAAAGAAGGCAACAGCCTGGGAACGGTCCACATCCTGCTCGACGTGACGCGCGTCGAGAAGCTCGAGGAGATGGCCAAGCGCACCGAAAAATTTGCCGCCCTCGGCGAGATGGCGGCCAACATCGCCCACGAAGTCCGCAACCCCCTGGGAAGCATCTCGCTGTCGGCCTCGCTTCTCCTCAAGGGCCTTGCCGACGAGAGGAACCGGGACCGGGCCGCGCGGATCATCCACTCCGTGAAGAACGTCGACAACAAGATCGCCAACCTGCTGCTGTTCACCCGAAAGCCGGAGCCCCTGTTACGGGATCTGCGGATCCACGACGTCCTTCAGGACATTCTCCGGTTTTCCGTGGAGATCCTGGACAAGGAGGGAATCCGGCTCTCCGTGCGTCTGGCGGGAGCGGACCCGCTCGTGCGGGCCGACGGGGAGCTTCTGAAGCAGGTGTTCCTCAACATCGTCCTGAATGCCGTGCAGGCCATGCAGGGCGGCGGTGAGCTCACCATCGAGACCCGCCTGCACAACGATCCAGTGCTGAGGCCGGGCATGGAACGGAGCCTCGAGCTTCGCTTTGCCGACACGGGTTCCGGGATAGCCGAGGAGGATCGCAGGCGGATCTTCGACCCCTTCTTCAGCACGAGGGAAAGGGGCAGCGGCCTGGGGCTCGCCATCGTGCACAACATCATCGATCTGCACCGCGGAACGGTCGATGTGGCGATGGGCGAGAAGGGCGGGAGCGTGTTTACCGTGCTGCTGCCGCTTGTGGAATCTGAATGAAGAAGGTGAGAGGGTGTGAGGGGAAGAAGGTGAGAGGGTAAGAGGGTCAGAGGGTAAGAAGGAAAGACGGTAAGACGGAAAGAAGGTAAGAACAGGCATGACGGAAGCAGGCTCGAAACGCAGACCCATTCTCGTCGTCGATGACGACCCCTACATGCGGACGTCCCTGATGGACTGCCTCGTGAGCTGCGGTTATACCGTGGAAACGGCCATCGACGGAGTCGACGCACTGGGCAAGTTCCGGAGAGGCGCCTATGAGATGGTCATCACCGACATCCGGATGCCCAAGATGGGCGGGCTCGAGCTGCTGAAAGGCGTGAAAGATCAGGCCCCCGAGACCCCCGTCATCGTCATCACGGCCTACGGCACGGTGAACACGGCCGTCGAGGCCATGAGGAAGGGCGCCACGGACTTCATCATGAAGCCCTTCTCGCTGGACGACCTCGAGTTGGTGGTGAAAAGCGTCCTCGAGCGGGGTGCGGAACCCGAATGCAGGGAAACGGCCCACGAGCCGCCCGGGATGTCCCGGCCTGCACAGCGGCCCATCGTGACGGCCGATCCCCGGATGGCCGAGCTTCTCGAATTCCTGAAAAACATCGCCAAGAGCCGATCGAGCGTCCTCATCCAGGGCGAGAGCGGCACGGGAAAGGAACTGCTGGCCCGTTTCATCCATCAGCACAGCCCGCGGAGAGGCCAACCCTTCGTGGCCGTCAATTGCGCGGCCATCCCCCACACGCTGCTCGAGAGCGAGATGTTCGGCTTCGAGAAGGGAGCCTTCACCGGCGCCGCCCAGCGGCGGATCGGCAAGTTCGAGCTGGCCGACCGGGGGACGCTGCTGCTCGACGAAGTAAGCGAGATGGACATCCCTCTCCAGGCGAAGCTTCTCCGGGTGATCCAGGAGTCGGAGATCGACCGCCTGGGCGGCAAAGACCCCATCCCCGTCGATGCGCGCATTGTCGCGACGACCAATGCCGATCTGAAAAAGTGCATCCAGGAAAAGAAATTCCGCGAGGACCTCTATTACCGATTGAACGTGATCCCCGTTCGCGTTCCGCCGCTCAGGGAGCGAAAAGGGGATATCTCCGTCCTGGCGGAGCACTTCCTCGCGAAATACGCGGCGGAAAACGGAAAGCGAAAGCCGGCCTTGCCCGTCGAAACCCTGGCTGCCCTTGCCGCCTACCCCTGGCCCGGCAACGTGCGCGAGCTGGAAAACGTGATCGAGCGCGCAGTCCTCGTCTGCCAGGGAAATGCGATGCTGCCGGGGCACCTTGCCCTCGACGGCGACGAGGCCGCCGCCGTCGATCCGGTAAGCCACGGTGGAGCGTCTCCGTCCCTTCCGGCCGACGCGCCCGCCACGCTCAGGGACATGGAGAGGAATCTCATCTTCAGCACCCTGAAACAGGTCAAAGGCAACAAAACGAAGGCCTCCGAGATCCTGGGGATCAGCGTGCGGACCATGCGCAACAAGCTCAATGAGTACAAACTCGAGCAGGGCACGCTGGAGTTGGAGAGATAGTCAACAGCCGACAGCCTACAGCCTACAGCAAACAGGAGGACGGGGCTTCAGGATTCCGGAATCCGGCATCGGGAACGAATCAAGGAATAAAACTCCTGTTCCTGCTTTTCCGGACGCCCGAATCCCGACGCCCGAATCCGTCTTTACCTGCTGTCCCAAAATGGCCTATCTATCTGTTTCCTCCTGCACTTTTCGTTGGCACATGCCTTGCAACATATCCCCGTGGATTCTTTGCACGGGGTAAAGTTTGCATGAACAGCCTTTTCACCAAAACGATCGGCATGCTTTCGGATCTCGTCGGCGCCCGCTCGCAGAGGCACCAGGTCCTGGCGTCCAATGTGTCCAACATCGACACCCCGGGATACGAGCCGAAGGATGTCGATTTTGAGAACCTGATCGCCTCGATGCAGGGCAAGGGCATCCGCATGGCCCGGACGAACGGGAAACATTTGCCTGCGGCAACCCCGGGAGGAAACCTGTCCGTCACGAAAACGGGCGACAAGGTGGACATGGACCGCGAGATGGTTTCGATTGCCGAGAATCACCTGATGCACAATGCCGCCGTCGAGATGCTGGCGCGCAAGTTCAGGGCACTGCAGAGTGCGATCCGGGAGGGCAAGTAATGAATTTCATCACCTCGTTCGATATCTGCGCGTCGGGGCTTTCGGCCCAGAGGCAGAAGATGGACGTCATCGTCAGCAACCTCGCCAACGCGGGCACGATCCAGACCCCCGAGGGGGGGCCCTACAAGAGAAAGGTCGCCGTCCTGGCGGCGGAGCCCGTGAACAACAAGTTCGGCTCCGCCCTGAAGGATGCCCTTTCCCAGGTGAAGGTGCAGGAGGTCATCGAGGATCCCGAAGGCCTGAAGAAGGTCCACGACCCGACGCACCCCAATGCCGACGAGCAGGGCTTCGTCACCTACCCCAATGTGAACGTGGTGACGGAGATGGCCGACATGATCACGGTCAACCGGGCCTACGAGGCCTGTGTGACCGCCATGGATGCATCGAAGAACATGGTCCTCAAAGCACTCGACATCGGCAAGTAACGGTGAACGGACGGCGTCAGGCCGTACCGGATGGTGAAGGAGCATAGAACATGAACAGGGTATCGACGCGAAGCGATGTCTTGCAGTCCGCAACCCAGGCCATCAAGCCCGTGGGAAAGGACCCCGGCAAGCCCCAGGGGGCCTTCGGGGATGTGCTGAAACAGGCCGTCACCGAGATCAGTCAGCTTCAGAATAACGCCGACAAGGCCATCACGAGCGTTCAGCTCGGCCAGTCCGGCAACATTCACGAGGCCATGATCGCCCTCGAGAAGGCCGACATCTCGTTCAGGGCCATGATGCAGGTCCGAAACAAGATCCTGGAAGCCTACCAGGAAGTCATGAGGATGCAGGTCTGATTTCGGATCTCTGCCCTCTGTCATCTGCGGCGACTCCGGCTCCTCTCTCGACGATGCACACGGCGCTCCGATGACGGATACTGAAATTCTCCTGAAGGATAGAGGGATAGAAAATCCATGGGTCAGCTTTTCTCGCAGATGTGGAAGGGGTTCGAGTCCCTTCCTGCGTCCCGTAAACTCACCATCCTCGCGGCGGCGGGCATCACGCTTCTGAGCATCGCCCTTGCCGTCGTCTTCATCAACCAGCCCGATTACAAGGTTCTCTACACGAACCTCTCCACCGAGGATGCCGGTCAGATCACGGCGCGGCTCCAGGAGAAGAAGATCCCCTACCAGCTTTCGCCCACGGGCGACATGATTTCGGTGCCTTCCGAGAAGGTGTCGGAATTGCGGCTGGAACTGGCCGCCTCGGGTCTGCCCAAGGGCGGCGGCGTCGGGTTCGAGATCTTCGACGCGAAGAACCTGGGCGTGACCGAGTTCGTCCAGCAGCTCAACTACCAGCGCGCCCTCCAGGGGGAGCTCACCCGGACGATCAACAGCCTCGACGAGATCCAGCAGACCCGCGTCCACCTCGCGATCCCGAAGAAATCCCTCTTCTCGGAGGACCAGAAAAAGCCCACGGCCAGCGTCGTCGTCCGGCTCAAGAGCGGGCGAAATCTCAGCGATCCTCAGATCCACGGCATCGCGCACCTCGTGTCGAGCTCCATCGAGGGGATGAGCCCCCGTGACGTGATGATCGTCGACTCGAGCGGGAAGGTCCTCTCGAAGGTCACCGAGGGGGGCGAGATGGCCCAGCTGTCCAACTCGCAGATCGAGTACAAGAAGAACGTCGAGAAGGATCTCACGAGCCGCATCACCTCCATGCTGGAGAAGGTCGTCGGCGAGGGGAAGGCCGTCGTGCGGATCTCCACCGACCTGGACTTCCGGGTCACGGAGAAAACGGAGGAGAAGTACGACTCCGAGGAGCCCGCCATCCGCAGCGTCCAGCGTTCGCAGGAAAAATCGGGCGCCACCTCGGGCGGGGCGGGCGAAAGCTCCGTCGCGACGACGGCCAGGCAGGCGGCGCCGCCGCGGCTCGCGGGGTCAAACCGCGAGAAGTCCGACGAGACGATCAACTACGAGATCAGCCGCACGGTCAACAAGACCGTCATGCCCGTGGGCGACGTGAAGAAGCTCTCCATCGCCGTGCTGGTCGACGGCAACTACGTGAAGAGCGAAAAGGGGGTTGAGGAATACCAGCCGCGGCCCGAGAAGGAGCTCACGGCCCTGGAAGACCTTGTCAAGAAGTCCGCCGGCTTCGATGCCAAGCGGGGTGACCAGGTCGTCGTGTCCAACGTGCCCTTCAAGAAAGTCGAACTGGGAACGGAGCCGGCGGAAAAGTCCTGGCTGGACAAGCTCATGCCCTTCATGCCGCTTCTCCGGTATCTCGTCATGCTGGTCGTGATCGCCCTGGTGGCACTCTTCGTCGCCAAGCCGCTCGTGCGCATGCTCGCGGAGCGGGGGCGGGAGGTGGAGGTGTCGGTCCGGGAAGTACCCGCCGGCGCGGGCGCGCTTAAAGGCGGCGACGGGGTGACGCTCTCTCTCGGCGCTCCTCAGCCCTCCCGCGAACTGACGGAGGCCGACATCGTGCGGCACATGGCATCGACGGACTCCAAGCGCTTTGCCGAGCTCCTGAGGAATTGGATCAAATAATAGGCGACAGGCGACAGGCGCCAGGCAACAGGACGGATCGGGATATTGATTTTCTTTCCTGAAGCCTGCAGCCCGATGCCTGATGCCTGTTCCGTGAGGAACCATGAACAGTGAAGAAAAAGCAGCCATCCTGCTGCTCTCGCTCGATGAGGAACAGGCGGCGGAGGTCATGAAAAACCTCCGGTCCGTGGAGGTTCGCCGCATCAGCAAGTACATGAGCCGGATCACGAGCATCTCGGCCAGCGATGTCCAGGAGGTGGCCAGGGAGTTTTGCGATCTCGCCAAGGACAAGGGCGGGATCCTTTCCGTCAAGGAGGACGTGGCGAAGAACATCGTCCTGAAGGCCCTGGGACCCGAGCAGGCGGGAAGCATCCTGACGGCCCTCGAAGGCGAGAAGGACAAATTCGGCGAGAATCCCATCTTCGAGAAGCTGCGGGACATCGACCCGCGGCTGCTGCGAGACTTCACGAAGATGGAGCACCCCCAGACCATCGCGCTCATCCTGGCCCACCTGCGGCCCGAACAGGCCGCCGAGATCATGGAATCCCTCGGCCCGGAGATGCAGATCGAGATCGTCCGGAGAATGGCGAGCCTCAAGAGCGTGCCCACGGATCTGATCGAGGACGTGGCCCAGACCCTCGAAAGCGAACTCATCGCCGGCGCGGCCAGCGAGAAGGAGATCGGCGGCGTGGGTCTCATGGCGGAAATTCTCAACCGCATGAACCGCACGAGCGAAAGCGCGATCATTTCCTCGCTCGACGGCTCGGATCCGGAGCTGGCCGCGGAGATCCGCGGCCTCATGTTCACCTTCGATGACATTCTGAAGCTCGACGACCGCAGCATCCAGGAACTCCTGCGGGAGGTCTCGAGCGAGGACCTTGCCAAGGCCCTCAAGGTCGTCGTCGCGGAGGGCCGCGAGAAGGTGTTCAAGAACATGTCCAAGCGCGGCGCCGACATGCTGAAGGAAGACATCGAAATGATGCCGCCCATCCGGCTCTCCGATGTGGAGAAGGCCCAGCGGGCCATTCTGGATGTGTGCAAGCGACTCGAGGCGGAAGGCAGGATACAACTGTCACGCGAGGAGGGCGATGCATTCGTCTAATCGGGTCATCAAGTCCAAGAACGTCAAGGTCGTCGACGGCCCCGTATCGGAAAAACCGCGTTTCACGCCGGCCGACTTCGGCTGCGAGAATCTTTCCCGGGGTCCTGCCCCGCGGCGCTCCCGGATCGAGGAGATCCTCTTCGAGTCGGAAAAGAAGATCGAGGTCGCCGTGAAGCATGCCTATGAGCGGGGCCATGCCGAAGGGTTTCGCAAGGGAATCGAGAAGAAGGAGAAGGAACTGGCCGCCCTGGCGGAGGCCCTCAAGAAGCTGCTCCTCGAGGTGGAGAACATCCGCCGCAGCATCCTGGAGCGCGGCGAGGCGAGGGTGCTCAAGCTTGTCATTGCCGTGGCCCGGAAGGTGATCCGCCAGGAAGTGGCGACGGACCGCGATGTGATTCTCAGCGTGCTGCGCGAGGCCGTCAAAAACGTGCTGGACCGCGACCGGATCAAGATCCGCCTGAACCCGGTCGACCACGAACGGATGTCGAAACTGACCCCGGCCCTCATCGCCGGTTTCGAAGGGATCCGGTCGATTTCGCTCGAGGCCGACGAGGCCATCGGTCTCGGCGGCGCTGTCATCGAGACCGCTTTCGGCGAGATCGACGCCACCATCGAGCAGCAGCTCGAGGAGATCCTGAAGGCGTTCAAGGAAGGAACGCAGAAAAGCTGACGCCCGGAGGCGTCAGTGACCGGTGACC
>DCVI01000173.1:10970-57684 GCA_002327315.1 Syntrophaceae bacterium UBA2192
TCGGCCTGATGGTCGAGGGTCACGGACCGGCGAGCTCCGTGGGCGAGATGTGCAACATCTTCGCCAATGGCGGGGCCTGCGAAAAGCTCCGGGCCGAGGTGGTGGGGTTCCGCAAGGGGAAGGTCCTCCTGATGCCGCTGGACAATCTCCAGGGTGTGGGGCCGGGCTGCAAGATCGTCTCCCTCGGGAGAAAAGCCTCGATCGCCGTGGGGAAAAAGCTCCTGGGACGCGTCATCGACGGCCTCGGCAACCCGATCGACGGCAAGGGACCCATCGATCTCGAGGATGAATACCCGCTCTATGCCGAGCCGATCAACCCCCTGCAGAGAGGCCGGATCGAGGAGCCCATGGATCTCGGCATCCGCGTTCTCAACGGACTGCTGTCCTGCGGCAAGGGGCAGAAGATGGGCATCTTCTCCGGGTCCGGCGTGGGGAAGAGCATCCTCATGGGCATGATCGCCCGCTACACGAAGGCCGATGTGAACGTCATCGGGCTCATCGGCGAGCGCGGGCGCGAGGTCCGCGAGTTCGTGGAGAAAAACCTGGGTCCCGAGGGCCTCAGGCGCTCCGTCGTCATCGTGGCTACCTCGGACAGGCACCCGCTGATCCGGATGCGGGCCGCCTACGCGGCGACCTCCGTGGCCGAGTATTTCCGGGATCAGGGCAGCGACGTCCTGCTCATGGTGGATTCGCTCACCCGCTTTGCCATGGCCCAGCGCGAGGTCGGTCTGTCCGTGGGCGAGCCGCCGGCCACAAAAGGCTATACCCCCTCCGTCTTCAGCCTCCTGCCGAAGCTGCTGGAGCGAACGGGGCCCGTTGAGGGCAAGGGCAGCATCACGGGGCTCTATACCGTGCTCGTCGAGGGCGACGACTTCAACGAGCCGATCGCCGATGCGGCGCGCTCCATTCTGGACGGGCACATCGCGCTGTCGCGCGCGATCGCCGCAAAGAACCACTATCCGGCCGTGGATGTTCTCGAGAGCGTGAGCCGCGTCATGATCGACATCGTCAACGGCGAGCAGCGCAAGCGCGCAAACGATCTGCTGAACATCATCGCCACCTACCGGAAAGCCGAGGACCTCATCAACATCGGCGCCTATGTGGCGGGAAGCAACCCCGAAATCGATCACGCCCTCAAGATGATCGACAGGGTCAACGCCTATCTGAGGCAGGACATGAACGAGAAGGTGGGGTTCGAGGAGAGCCGCAGGCAGCTTTTGGCGCTCTTCCAGTGAGACGTCGAAGGGATATTTCGAGTATGCCGGGCAGCGCGAGCAGTTCGATCATGAAGTGAGGAAGATCGGAAGAGCAGAAGAGCGGAGTGGAAGAAGAATACATTTCCGGCTCCTGTTCCCGGTGTGAGGGTTAAAGAACATGTTCCGGTTTCGCTTTGAACAGATCCTGAATGTCCGGAAGCTTGCGGAAGAGCAGGTCATGCAGGAATTTTCCGAACAGGTGCGGGGGCTCGAACGGGAGAAGGAGCGCCTCCGGTCGATCCGCGGCGAGAAGGCGGGCGTGCTGGCGGAATTGATGCGCCGGCAGGCAGGAAACCTGAATGCCGCCGAGATCGGCCTCACCTTCGGCTATATCAAGAGCCTCCGCGAGCGCGAGGTGGCCCAGGTGGTCCTGGTCTCGGACCGCGAAAAAGTCCTCGAGGCAAAGCGGGAGGAACTCCTGGAGGCCATGAAGAGGCGCAAGATCATGGAGATCCTCAAACAGAAGAAGCTCGAGCAATACTGGAAAGAGTGGAACCACAGGGAGTCCGTGGAACTGAACGAACAGGGAATTATCCGCTTTCTGAAGAGGTCCGGCGATGAGAAGACTGATCGTAATCTGTGAAATCCTGGTTGTCCTGCTGATCGTCATCAAGATCGCGGCGGCGGGCGGAGTCCTGCAGAAGACGATGCCCGATGCCTCCGTCTTCGATCCCAGCCACGCGATCGCGAACGTGTCCCAGAAGGCACCCGAGGCGGCGCCTGCGCGCGAAGCAGGCGATGATGCCCTGGCGAAGGAGCGCAAGCTGGTCGCCTCGCTTGCCGAAAAGGAGAAGCAGCTCGAGAGCCGCGAGAGCGGGATCAAGGAGGAGGAGAAGAAGCTTCAGGTCCTCAAAGGCGAGATCGTCACCAAGATCGACACGCTCAAGGGTCTCGAGGACAAACTCTCGGGCATGCTCGATACCGTGAAATCAGCCGAGGACAAGCGGCTGAGGGATCTTGCCACCGTCTTTGAGGCAACGGCGCCCGCCCAGGCAGGCCCCATGCTGGAGAAAATGGACAAGAAACTTGCCGCCGGGATCATCATGAACATGAAGAGCAAGAAGGCGGGAGCGATCTGGGGCCACATCGGCGCGCAGCGGGCCGCGGAGATCGCCAAGGAGATCACCTCCGCTCCGAACAAAGCGGAGCCTGCAAACTAGGCTTCAAAAGGGCTTCGGGAATCCGGCATCGGGCTTCCGGATAAAGAAGAAAAACATTTGCATGGGGGACGGTCAGTCCATCGGACGATCGATCTCCCTTTTTTAGGTAACAGGTAACCGGTAACAGGTAACAGGTAACAGGTAACAGAACTACCCTATTATACGTCTTTCCCGTCACCTGACACCTGACACCTGGTACCTGTTACCTTCGCGCCGACATCCGATTTCCCCACCTCGAACCCGCGGCGAGCGTAGTGGCTCTTATGGCCGGGGCAGCCTAAAAGACGCCGGAGAATCCGGTCCACTGATCCTTTTCGGGATCCATTTTCTGATCGAAACGGTCCATTCCCCGGAAGCTGAACTCGATGTGGCCGGGGTCGATGGTGCCGTCGCCCGTCGAGTTCTGGTAGATCTTGAAGAAGACCGTGGCAGTCAGGTTTTTGGAATCGTAGGAGACGTAATCCGGGAGGCGCTGGACCGTTGTCTCCGTGGATGGGATCGCGCGGCCGTAGTTGTACTTGCTCGCTCCGAATCCACCGGCCCTGCCGATCGTCCATTGGGTCGTTTCTTCCACGGATTCCCTGTCCATCTCCTTGTCGAACTGGAACTTCACAAAAAACAGTTTGGAGGCGCCTGCGGTGGAAAGCTCGCTGTCGAGGTCCGACACCGCCGTGCCGGCGGGCAGATAGTGCGGGAACGTACTGTTCGCATAGGTCATGACGATCTTCGGGGGGTCGGCCTTGTAGATGTATCGGCTCAGGAGATCGGCCAGTTCGGGCGCTTTTTGTTCGAGGAATTCGGAAATACCCTGGGCGGTGTCGATTTCCCCCATGTCCGCATAAGCATAACCCATCTCGGCATAGGCATCGTAGAAATCCCATTTCTTGTCCAATGCAGCCTCGAACTCCTTGATCGCGATGTCGTATCGCCCCTGCCGGGCATAGGTCTGGCCGAGGCCCAGGTGCGGTGCGGGATCGTCGGGAGACATCCGGAGAACCTGCATGAACTGCTCTTCCGCCTTGCCGGTTTCGCCCGTCTGCAGATAGGCCTGACCGAGGGCGTAGCGGTTGCCCTCGGACGGGTTCAACTCAACGGATTTTTCGTACTCCGTCACGGCCTCTTCGTAGCGATCCTGCGAGAAAAGAAACTGGGCGAGGTTGGCGTGGGCGGTGTCCAGGGTACTGTTCTGCCCGATGAACGTCTTGAGACTCTCGATGGCGCTCTGCGAGTCCCCCATCGCGAGATAGGAGTTCGACATGTACTGTGCCGCATTGACGGCGTTTTGCGCAGTGGGGTCCAGCGAGATGGACATCCTGAATGCCGAGACGGCGGCGCTGTACTCTTTTTTCTTGTACAGGTCGAGTCCCCTCTCGATGGATTTCCCCGCGTAGTATTCGAGCGACCCGGAATTGCTCTGCATGGAGGAAAAAAGCGCGTCAGCACCGGCCCCGCTGATTGAAGTCATACCTGTCTCATCCCGCCTGTAAGGTTTGCCTGATGAGTATTTCGGCAGAAGCGAAGCTTTTCTTGAGGGCCACGGGCTCGTGTTATGGTCGGCGGGACTTGCGAGACCGGGGCATCCTTCTCTCGAGAGGCGCGGGAAAAGTGAAAATTTGCCCGGTCCTCCCCGATCGCACGGGAAATAATTGCCCGAAGGGCCATGGATTTCTTTCTTGCGTCCTTGCGGCCGCACTGGGGGAAGGCGACAGAAGCGTGTGACCACTCAACGAAGAAACGCAATGATATCAAAGCGTAGACTGTTCTTCCCTTCCCGATACCCGATACCCGATACCCGATACCCGTCTTCCGTGGCACAGGCGTTGCTCAACGTCTTCGTCACAACCCTTTGAGGAGTGAACATGAACTCTCCAGGCGTGCAGATTCAATTGGACCCCGTTTCCCCGCCGGAAGCGTTGAAGAGCCGGGACGCGGCCCCCGCAAAAAAGCGCGACGACCAGGGCGAAACGAAAGAAGCCGACGCTGCGGCAGCGGCCCTTACCGTATCTTTTGCCGAAATTCTGCGGTCCAAGAGGCATGACATCAAGACCGGCGCAGAGGGGCGGGAAAAGACGGATCCCCTCCTGAAAGCGCCCGGTCAGAAGGAAGGCGAGGAAGCGCTCCTGCAGGCAAACGGGCAACTCGCTGCCGGCAGGAAGCGACTCAGGCAGTCTGCCATCGAGGTACAGGCCAGGGAGACCCTGGATCACGCAAAGGAACTGGCGGGTGCGGCCATGAAGGCAGCCGCGGGAAGAGGACCCAACGGGGATAACCAGGAAGCCGGGCAGTCGGCCGAACTGACGAAAAAGGGAGCCCTCACCCCTGCCGAGGAGAACCTGTTGAAGGAGATGATCCAGAAGAACGGCAACCTGGCCGCGCAGAAAAAGGCGGCCCAGATGATGGGTTTCGTCAACGGCGAGCCTGTGACTCGCCGTGAAGGGATCGGCGCCGTCAAGTCGATGACGGCAAAGGAAGGGGAGATCCTCAAGAATCTCTCCGGCGGCGAGGAGGCCGAGGGGCCGAAGAAGTTCAAGGCCGGCAAATCGGCCAGGACACAACAGCCCTTCGTGATACGCGACACTCCCGACGGCACGGAGAAAGCGGCCCCGGCCGTTTCGTCGGCCGACGCGATGAAGCAGGAAATTGCCGGCCTGGCCGAGGGCCAGCAGGACAAGCCGGCGGCAACGGGATCGACGAAAAAACAGGGGGCAACGGGCGGTACAAATCCAGAGATACGCGACGTGTCCGCCGGCGCCGGAACGATTTCCCTTCTTCCGGGCAGGGGCATAGACACCGCTGCGGCTGCGAGGCCCCAGGCCGTGATGAGCCAGGTCCTCGACGGGGCAGCCCAGATTCTTCGAGACGGCTCCGGCAGGGTGACCATGACCCTGCAGCCTCCCCGGCTCGGCACGCTGGATCTCGATGTCGTCGTGCAGGACAACCGGGTGAGGATGGTCATGCTGGCCGACAACCAGGAGGTCAAGCAGATGCTCCAGGCCGGCATGGACGATCTCCGCAACGCCCTGCAGGACAAGGGGTTCCAGATCGACCGCCTGGAGGTCCTCGTCCAGAACCGGCCCGATGACGCCGGCTCGAACTTCTGGCAGCAGGCGGGGTTCGGCCGCGAGGATTCCGCCGGGAGAGAAGAACGAAAAAGCGAGCAGGAATCGGCGCATGCCGCCCAGGTCCCACCGGCGCGGCCTCTCCGAACAGGGGATAGTGGAATCAGCGTCTTTGCGTGACGGCAGGACAAACCGGGAGGAGATCCACCATGAGTGACACGAGCACAATCCAATCGGCGGCAGGCGCGGCGACGACGACCGCCACGACGGCCAGCACCAGAAATGTCATCGGCAAGGACGAGTTCCTGAAGATGCTCATCGCCCAGCTCAAGCACCAGGACCCGATGAACCCCATGGACGGCACGGCCTTCACGGCGCAGCTGGCCCAGTTCTCCAGCCTGGAGCAGCTCCAGAACATCAATACCCAGCTGACCTCCTTCACCAGGCAGCAGCAGTCGCTGGGCAACACGCAGGCCGTAAACCTCATCGGCAGGGAAGTCCTGGCAAAGGGCGACACGGTCCAGGCCGAGGGAACGCCCGTCGACCTGAGCTACCAGCTCAAGGGCGATGCCGCCACGGGCCTCGTCCGGATCTACAACGCCGACGGCGAGCTGGTCGATGCCCTGGTCTTCAAGAACCAGAAGCAGGGCTTGAACACCCTGACGTGGAACCCCCCGAGCTCCACCGTGGGCCGCTGCACCTTCGAGGTGAGCGCCGCTGACAGCGCCGGCAAGTCCGTCGGCGTCGACGCCATGATCCAGGGTGAGGTGACGGGCGTAAACTACCGCGACGGCGTGACCTACCTCAGCGTGGGCAACCGGGAGATCGCCTTCAGCGACGTCGTCTCCGTGAAAAAAACGAGCACGAATTAACACCGGGAGTCAGACCGGGCAAACCAGGAGGATTGTGAGATGGGAAGCGCACTATGGATCGCCATTTCGGGGTTGAATGCAAGCTCCAAGCAGATGGATGTCATCGGTAACAACATCGCCAACGCCAACACGATGGGCTTCAAGGCCGGCAAGACTTACTTCGCCAACGTCTTGAGCCAGAGCCTCTCGGGCGGGGCCTCCGGCGCCATGCAGATCGGTCAGGGCGTCACCGTGGCCGACGTGGCCACCCAGTTCAGCCAGGGTTCCCTCGAGTCCACCTCGAGTTCCCTCGACCTGGCCATCGACGGCGGCGGCTTCTTCATCGTCGAGGACAGCGAGGGATCGCAGTACTACACCCGGGCCGGCGCCTTCCACATCGACGGCGAGGGCTACCTCGTCGACGTCAACGACTGCCGCGTGCAGGGCTACGCGCCTTCCTCTCCGGCGCTCGGGGATATCAACACGAGAAACGCCCAGTCGGCCCCCGCCTCCTCCACGTCCTTCTCCGTCGGTCTCAACCTCGATGCCCGGACCGATGCGGGCGGCACGTTCTATTCTTCCCAGACCGTCTACGATTCCCTCGGGGCGGCTCACACGCTCGCCGCGACCTACATGAAGACGGAAGGGGAGGGCGAGTGGGGCATGAATATCACCCTGGACGGTAATGCCGCGGATACCCAGAATTACACGGGGTTCTCCTTCGACGGCACGGGAAATCTCGACAAGGTCTACAGCACGGCCATGGGCACTGCGGCCCCCACGGGAACAGGCACGGCCACGGCCACCCTTGTCGACGGCCACGACGGGCAGATTTACCAAACGGGCAGTCTCGTCCTGCGGCGGGACGCTGTCGACAGCTGGTCCGTCGTTACCGCTTCTTCCGATTATGACAACGCGACCGTCACGAGTTACGGCACGCTCGGCAGCGATGACACGTTGGCCATCGATCTTGACGGCTACGGCGGCGCAGACCTCACCGTGGCACTCGACGGCACCTGGGCCAATGGCAACACGCTGACCATCCCGTTTACGTCCACGGAGGTGGACCCCGCCGATATCGCCGTTTCCTTCAGCGGCCTTGCCAACGGTGCCACGATCGGGGCATCGGGGGCCCTGGCGTGGGACCTGACATCGGCCAATGCCGAGACGATCTCCGGCTATGCCTCCAGCTCGACGGTGAAGGCCCTCACCAATGACGGATACCCCTCCGGCGTGCTCCGGAGCCTCGCCGTCGAGAAGGACGGCAACATCTCGGGCTTCTTCACGAACGGACAGACGGCCTCGCTCGGTCAACTGTGCCTGGCCGACTTCCCCAACCCCTGGGGCCTCAAGAAGATGGGTTCGAACCTCTTCAGCTCGACCCTCACCTCGGGCCAGGCCATCGTGAACACGCCCGGCGCGGGCGGCCTCGGCGAGGTGACCTCGAACGCCCTGGAGATGTCCAACACGGATCTCGGCACGGAGTTCATCGGTCTGATCACGGCCCAGCGGGCCTACCAGGCCAGTGCCAAGGTTATTACGACAACGGACGCCATGATGGCTGAGTTGATGAATATCAAGCGGTAAAATACAGGCCGGGTTGCCCCCGGATTGCGGTAAGCCGCATGAAAGGGGCAGCCCGATTCCCCTGTCCGTACCGTCAAATTGTTGACCCGTTCAGGGCGCTTCGCGCGCTCTCCGGATGCCTGATGCGCCCGGGTTGGCCACCCGTTGCCGTCCCACCCCTTCGCACCCTTCTGCCGGCGGGCTCCGCCGGCCGGAATCTCTTGAAAATCCTTCTGTTTCGATTGGTATGGAATTTGCTCATATGCTGTATGCACCCACGGATTCACCGCGGTCTGCCCCGGAAACCTGTCCGAAGGGACCGGCACGGGGCCGAACGGGTGCGGTGACGGGGGGCTCGAGACGGAACGACTCGGGCACGGCATGCGGCTCGCCTTCAAGGTGAGGCCCTAAAATAGCAAAAGCGAAGGAGTAAACCGGGGAGCCATGGCCAAGGACGTGGAAAAAAACAAACCGGAAGAACAGTCTGCCGAAGGCGGCAAGGAAAAGAAAAAGGGTTCGATGCTCAAGTGGATCATCATCGGTGTCGTCATCGTGCTTGTGCTGGGCGGCGGCGGCGCCGGGGCCTATTTTTTCCTGAACAAGTCGGCAAACAAGGAAGCGCAGGCCGTAGCAAAACCCCCGATCGGCGCCGTGTGGGCCCCCGATGTGTTCATCATCAACCTGGCCGACGCCGATGCGGACCGTTACCTCAAGGTCGTCATGAATTTCGAACTCTCGGACCCTCTCGCCGTGGCCGAACTCGACGTGATGAAGCCCAAAGTCCGCGATATGGTCCTGAGCGTGCTCACCGTGAAGGGCATCAAGGACCTGAACAATTTCGAGGGCAAGCAGCGCCTCAAGGAAGAGATCGCGATGCGGCTCAATAATCACATGACGAAAGGCAAAGTCGTCCAGGTGTATTTCACGGACTTTGTCATCCAGTAAATGGCTAAAGGCTAAAGGCAAGAAAGCCCCCGGTCATCACCCTTTGCAAAAGAGGGAAATAGGGGGATCTGGACAGAATAGACGGAACAGACCTGTCAGCGACCCTTTCCTTGATTTCCCTCTCCCTTGAGGGGAGAGGGTCAGGGTGAGGGTGATGGTTCGACAGGCTCACCATGGCGAACGGAGATGTCATCCTGAGCTTGTCGAAGGACCCCCTCACCTCTAGTCCTCTCCCTCGGAGGGGAGAGGAAGATTAAAGAAAAATTTTTCATAGGACGGGATAGACCAATTCGATTATGTCCAACATACTTTCCCAGGAAGAGATAGACGTCCTCTTGAAAGGCCTTTCGGGCGGGGAGATCGACACTGATCGGGGGGTCGAGCGGCTCGAACCCGGCGATGTCCATCCCTATGACCTGACAAGCCAGGACCGGATCATCCGGGGGAGGATGCCCACCTTCGAGATGACGACGGAGAAATTCGCCCGCCTGTTCCGACTGAGCCTTTCGTCGCTTCTGCGCCGGGTTGTCGGGGTGACCGCGCTGTCCGTCGAGATGATGAAGTTCGGCGAATTTCTGAAAACCCTTCCCGTCCCGACGAGCCTTCACATCTTCCGGATGGAGCCGCTTCGGGGCAGCGCCATCTTCGTCGTCGAGTCGAAGGTGATCTTTGCGCTGGTGGACATCCTCTTCGGCGGCTCGGGACAGTCGAGCTTCAAGATCGAGGGCCGCGAGTTTACGGCCATCGAAAACCGCCTCATCAAGCGCGCCGTGCTCAGCGCGCTTGCCGATTTCGAGAAGGCCTGGAAGGCCATCCTCGATGTCAAGATCAGCCATCAGCGCTCCGAGATCAATCCCCAGTTCGCCCACATCGTTCCGCTCACCGACGTCGTCGTCGTCGTTCACTTCGAGATCGAAATGGAATTTTCCTCGGGCATCGTTTCCGTCTGCATCCCTTACTCGATGCTGGAACCCGTGCGCGAGAAGCTGCAGGCGGGCTTCCAGAGTGACGCCCTGGAGGTGGATCGCGAGTGGGCCAACCGGTTCAAGGACGGGCTCATGTCCTCGAAGGTGGAACTCATCGTGGAGCTGGGGCGCTCCGAGGTGAGCGGCAAGGAGATCGTCGACCTCAAGGAGGGAGACGTCATCATGCTCGATCGCTACCGCGTCGACCCTCTCGACATCTTCGTGGAGGGCGTCCAGAAACTCACGGCCTTCCCGGGTGTATACAAAGGCAGCAGCGCGATCCAGATTGCGGGAACGATTCAGGGAAAAGAGGCTCGGTACTATGGAACAGAATGAAGTGGACAGCTTGATGCAGGAGATCAACAAGGAGACCGGCAGCGCCGCACCGCCCTCGCAGGAGGGCGAAATCGGCTGGGACGACGTCAAGGATGAAATGGAGAAGTCCAGGCAGGCGTCGCCGCGGGCGGAAGTCAGCGATCCCGATTTCAACGAACTGCAAAAGACGGGCAGCGGAAAGGTGGGCTTCGATCTCGACTTCATCCTCGACATCCCGCTGACGCTCACCGTGGAGCTGGGCCGGTGCCGGATGCTGATCAACGAGCTGCTGCAGCTCGGCCAGGGATCCGTCGTCGAATTGCAGAAGATCGCCGGAGAGCCCATGGACGTCTATGTGAATCAGCGCCTGATCGCGCGCGGGGAGGTCGTTGTCATCAACGAGAAGTTCGGCGTCCGCCTGACGGACATCATTTCCCCGGCCGAGCGCATCCTCAAGCTTCGCTGAAAACGATTGCACGCGCATCCCCGCAGCGCCTGACGTGAGCCTGTCGAACGTTGCTGCGGGGTCAGCGAGCATAATGACAGATAAATCGGTTCCTTGAGTTTCTAAATTCCCGGCACCTTGGTGCGAGGGATTTTAAAGGGGGAACGAAGTCCCATGGGTACCTTCGATTTTCTCGCATCGCTTGTGAAAATGATCTCGGCCCTGGCCGTCGTGCTCGGGATGATGTTTGCCGGTCTCTGGGCCGTCCGGAAGTTCATGAAAAAGACGGGCGCAGGTGTGGACGACGAGCAGAAGATCCGGGTCCTGTCCACCCGCTACCTGGGCCCGAAGTCGAGCATCATGCTCCTCGATGTTCTGGGCAGCGTGATCGTCGTCGGCGTAACGGGCAGCCAGATCTCCATGCTCACCACCATCACCGACGAGGAGTCCCTCGAGCGCCTGAGGTCAACGCGCGCCGGGGAGAGGGACTCGCAGCCCTTCCTCGACCAGATCACCCTGTACAAACGCAAACTGAAAACCCTGAGCCTGGCAAGCTCTCGGCTGAACAAGGAATCATGAGCCGGACTTTTACCCGTATCGTGCTTGCGTTCGTGTTGTCCGCTGTCGCCGGGCTTGCCCTGGCTGTGCCGGCGGGAGCGCAGAACATGCCCATCCCCTCGGTGAGCCTGAATTTCGGCGACGGCTCCGGCGAGCCGGGCAAGGTGGCCGTGGTGATGCAGCTCCTGCTGCTGCTCACGGTTCTTTCGCTCGCCCCGGCGATCCTTATGATGGTGACCTCCTTCACGCGGATCGTCGTCGTGCTGTCGATCCTGAGGCACGCCCTGGGGACCCAGCAGATGCCGGCAAACCAGATCATCGTCGGGCTGGCGCTTTTTCTGACGTTCTTCATCATGGCGCCCGTCTGGCAAAAGGTGAACAGCGACGCCATCCAGCCTTACATGAACGAGCAGATCTCGACCGAGCAGGCCTTCGACAAGGCGTCAGAACCGATCCGGGATTTCATGCTGAAGCAGACCCGCGAGAAGGACATGGAACTGTTCATCAAGATCTCCGGGGGGAAGAAGCCGGAAAAGCAGGCCGATGTCGCCCTTGTGGCGCTCATCCCGGCCTTCGTGATCAGCGAGCTGAAGACGGCCTTCCAGATCGGGTTTCTCATCTACATCCCCTTCCTGGTCATCGACATGGTCGTGGCCAGTATCCTGCTGTCGATGGGGATGATGATGCTGCCCCCGGTCATGATCAGCCTGCCCTTCAAGCTCCTGCTGTTCGTGCTGGTCGACGGCTGGTATCTCATCATCGGGTCGCTCGTCCAGAGCTTCCACTGAAGCTCCGGAAAGGAAAAGGGCAGTCATGTCAACCGATCTGATCATGGGCATCGCGGCGGAGACGATGAAGGTGACCCTTCTCGTGTCGGCCCCGGTGCTGCTCGTGGGCCTCGTCGTGGGCCTCGCGATCAGCATCTTCCAGGCGGTGACGCAGGTGCAGGAAATGACGCTCGCCTTCGTTCCGAAGATCATCGCCGTTATGCTGGCCCTTCTCTTCGCCGCTCCCTGGATGATGGACATGCTCGTGAACTTCACGCACAACCTTTTTTCGAACATACCGAATTACATACGGTAAGGGTGCAGGGTGTAGGGTGTAGGGTGTAGGGTGTAGGGTGAAGAGAAGATGTCCCGCCCTCCATAGAACCCGGGCCACTGTAGATCGAGTGCGGACATGAACATTCCCAACTTCTCTGCCGGGCAGATCGAGCTGTTCTTTCTCGTTTTGCTCCGGGTCAGCACCATCGTGGTGATGATCCCCATCCTCGGGGAGCGGACGACCCCTGCCCGGGTCAAGGGGGGGCTGGCCATTCTGATCGCCTTTCTCGTTCTTCCCTTCGTCGGGCACCCTGCTGCGGGCGCCGAGGATCTTTTCACGCTCGGCCTGAGAATGGGGGGCGAGGTCCTCATCGGGATCATCCTGGGTTTTTCCTGTCGCCTTGCTTTTACGGGCATCCGGATGGCGGGTGACCTCATCGGCTTCCAGATGGGTTTCTCCATCGCCAACATCATCGACCCCCTCACAAGCGACCAGGTCTCCGTCATCACCGAGCTCCAGTATCTCTTTGCGGCGCTTCTCTTCCTGGGCGTCAACGGACACCACATGATGATTCAGGCCGTCTCGGAGAGCTATACCGTGCTGCCGGTCCTCGGGTTTCACATGACGGGGGCACTGGCGCAGAGCCTCGTCGATCTGTCCCGGAACATGTTTGTCATTGCCGTGAAGATCTCGGCGCCGGTCGTTGTGGCACTGCTGTTTGCCAATCTCGGCCTGGGGCTCATTGCGCGTACCGTCCCCCAGATGAACGTTTTCATCGTCGGCTTTCCCCTCCAGATCGCCATCGGGCTCATCGGGGTCGGACTCACCATCCCCCTGTTTCTCCATATTGCGGAAAGTCTCTTCTCGAATCTCCCCGCCGAGATGGGCCTCTTGCTCAGGGCCATGTAGGCGCCGCAGGCGCGGGCTTCCGGCTTCAGGCATCGGGCCTCCGGAATCCTGAATCCGGAGTACAGATTCCTGCCTTTTTCATGCCTTTCCGGCACGAAGTCTGCAATCCTGTCCATCAACGCTATTTGCCCGATATATCCGGTCTTTTGGCCCGTTTTTTGACGTCAGCGTCAGAAGGCCGGAACCATGTTGCAATCGTTGCTGAAACGGGAGTTTCAGCAACGAGGCTCCAGGCTTCAGGCTCGGGGCGGAGGACACGAAAAACGGCATAAGGTAAAGTTCAATGGGACTGCTGAATCGGTAAAACGATGACGCCCTGGTCCCTACACCCTACACGCTACACCCTGTCTTCATATGGCTGACATCGACAAGGACCAGGAACGAACTGAACAGGCAACGCCCAAGCGGCGCGATGAAGCCCGGAACAAGGGTCAGGTCGCCAAGAGCCCGGAAGTGGCCTCGGCGGCGATCCTGCTTGCCTGCACGGTGTTTTTCTATTTCGGCTCCAGCGGGATGGTCGAGCGCCTGATGGACCTCACTCGCGGGACATTGCGGGAGAGCGGCACGACGGCCGTCAGTCTCAACACCATCAACGCGTTGATGTGGGGATGGGGCTGGAAGCTCTTCCTGGTCATGGCGCCGCTGCTGCTCACGGTGGTCATCGCCGGTCTGCTGGCCAATTATCTCCAGATCGGCTTCATGTTCTCCACGGAGACGCTGACCCCGAAATTCGAGAAGCTCGACCCCATCAAGGGGTTCCAGCGCCTTGCCTCCCTGCGCTCGTTCGTGGAGTTGACCAAGAGCCTGCTGAAAATGGCCATCGTCGCCGTCGTTGTCTGGTTCACCCTGAAGGACGAACTCCAGAACATGATCCCGCTCATGGAGGACTCCCTCTGGGGGATTCTCCTGTACACGGGGAGGATCTCCTTCAAGATCCTGATCACGACCTGCTGGATCCTCATCGTGCTGGCGATCCTGGATTATCTCTACCAGCGCTGGGAGTTCGAGAAGGGGATCCGCATGTCGCGCCAGGAGGTCAAGGACGAGTACAAGCAGACCGAGGGTAATCCCCAAGTCAAGTCGAGGATTCGCCGTATCCAGCGCGAGGCGGCACGCAAGCGAATGATGGCCAATATTCCCAAGGCCGATGTGGTCATCACCAACCCGACGCACCTGGCCGTGGCCATCCGCTACGACCCCGAGAAAATGTACGCGCCCACCGTCGTGGCCAAGGGGGCCGGCTTCGTGGCGGAGAGGATCAGGGAGATCGCAGCGGCCCACCGGGTGCCCGTCATCGAGAACAAACCCGTGGCACAACTATTGTATAAAACGGTCGATGTGGATCAGGCGATCCCGGAGGACCTCTATCGCGCCGTAGCCGAAATACTGGCTTATGTCTACGGCCTGAAGGAACGGGCCGTCTAGGCGGACCGCCCGGGGGCGCTGCCGCCGGCTCGGAAAACACAGGCAGCATGAGAACGAAGATCGGAAGATCGGAGCCTCGGAAGAGCTGAAAAGAAAGAGATAATTCTTCTTTGCCGCGCTTCCGCTCCTCGTAAGGATTCAGCGGAGCCCGGCATGGGAATTCATGCAGGCAGCATCCTGAAAACGATGGAAGAATAAACAATGGCTGAAGCGGTACAGAGAGCACAGGCCCCGCCTCACTGGGCAGCGAACCCGGCAATGCTCATGGGCATCGGGGTCATCGGCGTCCTCATGGTCATGGTGATCCCGCTGCCGGCGCTGATCATCGACCTGCTGCTGTCGCTGAGCATCACGCTTTCCATCGTGATCCTGCTCATGTCCATGTTCGTCATGAAGCCGCTCGAATTCTCCGTCTTTCCCTCCGTCCTTCTGACGGTGACCCTTTTCCGTCTTTCGCTCAACGTGGCCTCGTCACGGCTCATCCTGCTCCACGGAAACGAGGGCACCGGTGCTGCCGGCCAGGTCATCAAGGCATTCGGGACCTTTGTCGTGGGGGGAAACTACGTGGTGGGGCTCATCGTCTTCGCGGTGCTCACCCTGATCAACTTCGTCGTCATCACCAAAGGCGCCACCCGCATCGCCGAGGTGGCGGCCCGATTCACCCTCGACGCCATGCCGGGCAAGCAGATGAGCATCGACGCGGACCTCAATACCGGGCTCATCTCCGAGGCCGATGCCCGGCGCCGACGCAGCGAGATAGAACGGGAAGCCGATTTCTACGGCGCCATGGACGGTGCCAGCAAATTCGTGCGCGGCGATGCCGTTGCCGGGATCGTCATCATCTTCATCAATGTCGTCGGCGGCCTCATCGTCGGCGTGCTGCAGCAGGGCATGGACATCACGGATGCGGCCCGCAACTACACGCTGCTCACCATCGGCGACGGGCTCGTGACGCAGGTGCCGGCCCTGATCATCTCCACGGCCGCCGGCATGCTCGTGACGCGCTCCACCTCATCGTCCAATTTCGGGCAGGACATCTCGGATCAGCTCTTCGCGCAGCCGAAGATCATCGGCACGGCCGCCGCCATCCTCTTCATCTTTGCGCTGATCCCCGGGATGCCCAAGTTTTCTTTTTTCGTTATCGCCGCAGGGGCCGGTTTCCTGGCCTTCAGGCTCATGAAGGCGGCTGTGCCCGCCGAGGAAGCCCTGGAAGAGGAGGTACAGCCGCCCGCGCCCATCGAGACGGTGGACTCGCTGCTGCCGCTCGATCTGCTGGAGGTCGAGGTGGGCTACGGCCTCATCGGCCTTGTCGACATGGCCCAGGGGGGCGAATTGCTTCAGCGCATCAAGTCGCTGCGCAGGCAGCTGGCCCTGGAGATGGGATTTGTCATCCCGGCCATCCACATCCGGGACAACCTCCAGCTCAAGCCGAACCAGTATTCCGTCATCCTGAAGGGTGTGGAGATCTCCCGCGGTGAGCTGATGCCCGGGCACTGGCTGGCGCTCACATCGGACAAGACTCCCAAGGTCAAGGGCATCGAAACGAAAGAGCCCGCCTTCGGATTGCCGGCCGTGTGGATCTCGGAGAGGGAAAAGGAAAGCGTCCAGGCCCGCGGGGTGGTCGTCGTGGACCCCGCCACGGTGGCGACGACGCATCTGACGGAGCTCATCAAGAGCCATTCCGACGAGCTGCTGGGACGGCAGGAGGTCCAGTCGCTCATCGACAATCTCGGGAAGACCTACCCCAGGGTGGTCGAGGAACTGGTCCCGAAGGTGGTCTCCGCCGGGACGATCCACCGCGTGCTGCAGCGGCTGCTTCGCGAGCGGATCTCCATCCGCGACCTGCTGACGGTGCTGGAGACGCTGGCCGATTACGCGCCGCTCACGAAGAACATCGACATCCTGACGGGCTACGTGCGCCAGGCCCTGGCCCGGACCATCACGAAGCAGTACCGGGATAGCGATGGCAACATCACCGTGGTGATGCTTTCGCCGGAGATCGAGGAAAAGATCAGCCACTCCGTCCAGCACACGGATTTCGAATCCTACCTCACGGTGGACCCGAACTGGGTGCAGAAGATCGTCCGCAGCGTCCAGAAGTACATCGGCACCTTCACCTCGCGGGGCCTGCAGCCCATCGTGCTGTGCTCCCCGGGTGCCCGGATTCATTTCCGGAAGGTCTTGGAGAAGTTTTTCCCGAACATCATCGTGCTCTCCCACAACGAGATCACGCACGATGTGAACATCAAATCATTGGGAATCGTGGAGTAGAGCCGTGCAGATCAAGCGTTTCGAAGCCGCCAGCACCCAGGAAGCCCTGTTGAAGATCAAGAGCGAGCTTGGTTCCGATGCCGTGGTGCTCTCAACGCGAAAACTCAGAAGCGGGCGGGTACCGCTTTTCGAGGTGACCGCCGCCGTGGATGAGCGACCGGAAGGACAGCGCGTCAAGCCGCTCTCCCTGCCTGCCGAGGCTGCCCAGGCAGCGCCGGCGACGGAAGAGACCCTGGCTTCCACGCTTCGCCGCGATGTGGAGGAGATCAAGACGCTGCTCGCCGAGACGGCCAAGCGCCCGTTCCCCTACGGGGAGTTCCTGGAGATGAAGGAGATGCTGGACACCTTCTTCGACACCATGGGCTTCCAGCGCAAGGAGAAACTCTCCGGGGCGCTCTTGAAGATCTATCGTCAGATGGTTTCCATCGGCGTGTCGCGCTCGAGGGCCTTCCTGCTGGTCAGCACGCTGAACCGCAATCTCCCGACCGGGGATCTGCAGGACGAGGAAGGTCTGTGCCGGGTCGCCGAAAAGCTGCTGGCCCGGTCCATTGGCCTGTCTTACCGGACCGCGGAGCGCAAACGGATCTGCGCCTTCGTGGGCCCCACGGGCGCGGGAAAGACGACGACGCTGGCGAAAATCGCCGCCCGTTCGGCCCTCGAGGAAAAACTGAAGGTGGGGCTCATCACGACGGATACCTACCGCATTGCAGCGGTGGAGCAGCTCAAGACCTACGCCCGCATCATGGAGATCCCCATCGAGGTGGTCTCCGACAAGACAGCCTTCAGGCGGGCCCTGGCGAAACTGTCGGATCGGGATCTCGTTCTGGTGGACACGCCCGGCAAGAGCAACGTGGAGCCCGGTTACATCGAAAAGCTTCGGGACCTCTTCCACCTCGAGAACCCCGTGGAGACCAATCTGTTGCTGCCCCTGACATCGAGCCAGGACAACCTTGCCGAGAACCTGGCGCGATTCAAACCCGTCGGCTACCAGTCGATCATCTTCACCAAGCTCGACGAGAGCCGCCATTTCGGCATGATCTACAACGTGATCGATCAGGAGCGCAAACCCGTTTCCTATGTGACCAATGGCCAGAACGTTCCCCAGGACATCGAGAAAATCGACGCGGGCCGGCTGGCGAAGATCATCATGACCCGGACCCTGCACTGAAAAGACGGAAGGTAAGATGGTAAGAGGGTAAGAAACAGGAAACGACAGGGAATGAAGGGTTGAAGGCCTCGAAAAAAAGGATGATGAACGCTATGGCGCCGACTCATCCAACTTTCTGACCCTCTCACCTTCTTACCTTCTCGATGGAGGCCGAAAGGCCGACAGCGGCAGAGTACAAGTTATCAACCGGAGGTTATTTTCCCTTGGATCAGGCTTCAATGCTCAGGCGAATGAAAAAAGCCTCGGAAGAACAAAGCGGATCGAAAACGCCCCTCCAGGAAAGCGCTTCGGCGGCCCGGATGGCCCAGAGGCCCATCCGTGTGATTGCCATCACGAGCGGCAAAGGCGGCGTGGGCAAGACCAACATCGCCACCAACCTGGCCTGGCATCTCTCGCAGATGAATAAAAAGACCCTCATCCTCGATGCCGACATGGGCCTGGCCAACATCGACGTGATCCTGGGGCTCGCCCCGAAGTACAACCTCTCCCATGTCCTGAGCGGGGAGAAGGCGCTGGCCGACGTGATCCTCGAAGGGCCCGGCGGCATGCAGATCCTCCCGGCCAGCTCGGGAATCCAGGAAATGGCGGAGCTTTCGAAGGGGGAGAAGCTGGCCCTGATCGATGAGCTGGGGGGGCTTGGCGGGGAGTTTGACTTCCTGCTCATCGACACGGCGGCGGGCATCGCCGGCAATGTCATCTACTTCAACGTAGCCGCCCGGGAGATCGTCGTCGTCGTCTCCCCGGAGCCCACGTCCATCACGGACGCCTATGCGCTCATCAAGATCCTTTACAGCAGCTACGGGGAAAAGCGCTTCATGCTTCTTGCCAACAGGGTCAGGAATTCAAGCGAGGCCCGGGAGGTGTTCGAAAAAGTGAGCAATGCCACCTCCCATTTCCTCAACCTCACCATCGAATATCTGGGTTACGTCCTCGATGACACCCGGGTGACCGAGGCGGTGAGGCAGCAGAAGGCCCTGGCGGAGATCTACCCCGATTCCAGGGCAAACAAGTGCCTGCAGTCGATCGCCCGCAAGCTCTGCAGGATCCAGCCCGAGTTCTGCGAGTCGGGCAGCCTGAAGTTCTTCTGGAAATCGATCGTCGATAAAGGACGCGGATAAGGGACGACGTGAACAGGAAAGAACGGGACAAGCTGATTCTGAAATACGCTCCGCTCGTCAAGAGCATTGTCGACAGGATCGCCTGCAAGGTACCGGGGCATGTGGCCGAGCGGAATGACCTCGTCAACGTGGGAGTCATCGGCCTGATCTCCGCCCTGGAGAAATTCGACAAGTCGCGCAACGTGCAGTTCGAGACCTACGCACGCTTCCGAATCCGCGGGGCGGTCCTCGACGAGTTGCGGGCGAGGGACTGGCAGCCGCGATCGGCGCGTAACAAAGACGCCAGGATCGAGAAGGCGATGCGGGCCCTTCAGAAGCAGCTGGGACGGCCACCGGACGAGATGGAAGTGGCCGAGTTTCTCGATCTGCCCCTCGAGGACTACTATCAGCTCCTCGACGAGGCCTCGGGGGTGTCGCTTCTCTCGAGCGAGGATCTGCCGCCCGACTACTGTGAGAAGTACGCCACCTATGACGTGCTGGAGAAGATGGACCAGGGCTCTCCCCTGTCGATCCTGGCCCGGGGCGAGGTGAAGAAGATCCTCAAGGACGCAATCGAGGCGCTTCCCGACAAGGAAAAGCTGGTGCTGTCGCTCTACTACTATGAAGAGCTCACCATGAAGGAGATCGGCTGCGTTCTCAGCCTCACCGAATCGCGGGTCTGCCAGCTCCACTCCCAGGCCGTGCTGCGGCTGCGGGGCAGGGTGAAGGACCTGAGTTAAGCAGGCATAGCCATGGCAAGACGCGTTGATCTCGATCTTCTGGAACAGGACGCCTCAGTGGCCCCCCCGCAGGACGCGCCCCCCGCGTCCGGCCCGGAGCCTGGACAGGCGCCCGAGGTTCGGGCATCGCTGCGTTTCCGGTTCCGCAATATTCTGCAGAACACCCTGGCCCGGTTCAAGCGCCCCGACGTTGCCTTCAACTGGAAATCCCTTCTGAGATGGAAGGTGCTGGTGCCCGCCGGGGCCGCTGTTGCCCTCCTTGTGAGCGCCTCCGCCGTCTACGTTCTTACCCAGAAGCAGGAAGCGGCACGTCTGGCCGCCGAGCAGAAGAGTCTGGCCGCCTCCACGGTCCCGGTGGTCCGCGAGGCCGTCTTCGCCGATTTCAGCATCGACCTCAAAGACGCCCAGGGCCGATACCGGTTCCTGCTGTGCGACGTCACCATCGAGTTCCAGTCGGAGGTGACCCTGACGGATGATCGGAAGGTGGAGATCCGGAAGATCATTTACATGTCGGCCAAGAAGAAAGGCACTGAACTGATCCGGGTCTCCGATTCCGGCGAGAGGTTCAAGAAGGAGATGCGCAGCGAACTCCGGGATCTCCTGGGTGAAGGTGCGCTGAAGGACATTTACATCACCCGGTATGTGCTGATATAAGAAAAAGGGCATCCGGATTCGGGATTCAGGCATCCGGACATGAAGGAATAATAAATGAAACGACTCAAAATCACAGGTTTTGTTCTCATGCTGATCGCGTTCAGTTGTACATGGGTCTATGCCCTCACGACCGAGGAGGTCATCAAGCTCAAGAAGGCGGGCGTGAGCGATGAGACCATACGGACCATGATCGAGCAGGAAAAGGCCGCGGCGGAGCGAAACCCTTCCGACCGGATGGGCGTCAGGGAGGTCAAGGATGCCGAGGGAAACACGTCGGTAGTCTATTCCACCGGTGCCCCCTCGGCCCCCACGCAAGGCGGCTCGGAGCAGGAAAAGGTTGAGAAGGCATGGAAAATGCTTCAGAATCAAAATATGATCATCGACAACCGGCGATAGAAGAAGAGGGTAAGAAGGGTAGAAGGTAAGAGGGTTGGAGAAAATCACGGGTCTTTAGAAAGCTTCGGAGAGGACCGGAAGAAAGCGGAGAAAGAGGATATGATCAAGCCCAAGGAAGTGAAGGAAACGAGGGAAGCGGACGTTTTCCGGTTCCTGGAGCGGGAATTCGAAGGCACGTTCATCGAGGAACTCATCCCGGGGATCCTGCACAACTTCGCCAATCCCCTCAACGGGATCATCGGTCGCACCAGGCTCCTGCAGCGGCGTCTCGAGGAGGCGATCCGCAAGACCCGCGAGGCATTCCCGGAGGCGGAACGCATCCTTTCGGAGGACCACGCGAAGCTGCTCAAGGACATCGATCTCATCACCCACGAGTCGGACCGGCTCTTCGACCTCTTTAAACACGTCTCGGGGAAGTTCTACGCCATCGGCGACCGCAACATACAGCAGGTCAACATCTCGGAACTCGTGGAGAACGAGATCCGGTTTTTCGATTTCTACCTCGATTTCAAGCACAATGTGAAGAAGATCATGGATCTCGACGGGGACCTGCACGACGTGAGCGGCTCCCCCGCCGACTACTCCATGTTCATCTCCACGTGGGTGCGCTACGCGATGGAGGCCATGAGGGAGAGTCCCGTAAAGGAGTTCTTCGTCTCCACGACACGCCGCAACGGCCACGTCATCCTCAAGTTTCAGGACACGGGCAGCCCGCTGCCGATTGAACTGAAAGAAGCGATCCTGAAAGGACGTCCGGGACAGGGATTGAAGGACGAGAGGGCCTCGAGGCTTCTGCTGGCGATATCTCTCGTCCGCAAGTACGACGTGACCTTTGAGATCGGCCACGAGGCGGGGATCAATATTTTCTCCGTCGAAATTCCCTGTAAGTCGGTGGGAATGCGTAAGAAGGCGGTGCGGAGATAAAAAAGGCTACAGGCTACAGGCTACAGGCTAAAGGCTAAAGGCAGAAATCAACCCGATACGGGAAACGAAGAGCAGGAAACAAGTTTCACCGGCTCATTAACATAAAAAGCACGGCGTAATTAAAGATTACGGCCTGATCCGTCGATTGCATGAGCAGGGACTCCGGAAGAACCCTTCTGAAGGCCCCGATTGCTGCTGCCCAAGGGTAAACCGTCCCGGAGGAGGCGATCCGGTCATGTTGAGGGCGGTCGATGTACAGCAAGTCCTGTTGCAGACGACGTCGGTGGAGCGAATCCAGCAGACGCAGCAGCAGCAGTCCGACCTCCAGCAGCGCTACA
The DNA here is from genome assembly GCA_002327315.1 of Syntrophaceae bacterium UBA2192. GTDB lineage: Bacteria > Desulfobacterota > Syntrophia > Syntrophales > UBA2192 > UBA2192. Next base: position 33,057 of record DCVI01000173.1, read on the forward strand.
TTGCCATGCACTCAATCGAGGAGAAGAAAATCCTCAAGGAGAAGGTCAAGGAATCGGATGAGACCGATAAGGCCCGGATCCAGCGCGAGGAGGAACGGGAGCGGAAGCGCAAGATGGTCCGGGATCCTCAGAAGGCGGAGCAAAGGCAGTTGCTGACTCCCGAGGAGGACGAACCTCCGGAGGAGGGGATGGGGGGCAGGATCAACATCCGCGTCTGACGAGGCTGTTGACCGGGGGCGCATCCCGCAGGAGGCCTTGAGTTTGTCTTCAGGCATCAAGACTGCGAAGATCGGAAGAGCAGAAGTGAGGAAGAGCGGATAAGAGAAAGAACAATCCTCTATCCAGTCCGAGCTTCATGACTTCATAGCTTCCTAACTTCTATCTTTTCAAGGCGCCTTGCATCCGGTCATTTTTGAACAGCCTGGAAGCAATCAGACTTACAACCGTCGTCTCAGCGCTTCCTCAAATCTGCAGCGGTGCATGTTCATGACCGATATCAATCCCCAGATCTTTTTTGCCATCCAGGTCGCGGCCGACGTCGTGCTGTGTCTTGCCGTCATCTTCATCCTCAGCCGGGTCAATCGGGAGCTGAAAGGACGAAAGTCGACGATCGACCCGAGGGCCATGTCTGAACTGGGGCGGCTCATCCAGGAATCCCAGAACGCCACCTCGAACCTGATGCAGGCTATGGAGGAAAGCCGAAAGGCCCTCCGGGACGTATCCCTGTCGATCGACGAAAAGGAAGATCGCCTGATGCGCCTCATGAAGCAGGCATCCTCGCACATCGACAGGCTTGACAAGACAAGCGCCGTCCTGGAGGCCCTCCCCGGCAAGAGGAACGGCGAGGTGATCCGTCTCGCCGATCAGGGGTTCACGCCGGCCGAGATCGCCGACAGCCTCGGGCTTACGGAAGGGGAGGTCAGCCTCATCCTCGACCTTTCCCGCCGCCGAAGTGACGGCCGCTGATGCCCTCCGACGTCAATTTCCCGCCTGTATTCAAGCCGCTCGTTGACCCTGTCGTGCAAATCAAGCTTGCGCAGCTGCCTTCAACCGGCCTGTCCATCGGGCAGACGGTGGAAGCCCGTGTGATGGAGAGGCTCGATGACCGCCGGTTCATCATCCGCATCGGCTCGAGCCACCTCACGGCGGAGGCGGAGCCGACCCTGCGGCCGGGTCAGGCGATGACGCTCCGAGTAGACAGTCTGAGCCCCAGGGTCCTTCTGTCCGTTGCGCCCCCGCCCGAGGAGCGCATCACCGCAGAGCATCTGCGGGTTTGCCGGAGCAACCCCGGCGCGCTCACACAGAGCCTCGCCGAGCTTGCCGAGATCGCCGGCGGCGTGCGGGGTGCCGATTTCTCCCGCCTCGCCGGCCGCGATAACCTGGCGGCCCTGCTCGATGCGCTGGCATCGGCCATGCTTGGCCTGGAGCAGATCGAAAGGGGCTTTTCGCTGCGCGATGCCGTCCGGTCCCTGGGGCTCTCGCTCGAGGGCGATCTGAGAAAGGCCCTGGAGAGCCCCGGTTCGAACCCGGTCCCCTCACAGTCCGGCCTCAAGGCGTGCCTGATGAAGGTTCTCGAGGAATTCCGGGCGAAGCTCCAATCAGCGGAAATCCAACCAGCCGACGCCAACGCGATCCGTGAGCTTACCCCGGTCCTGGAAAGGACCGTGCGGGCCATTGAGAGTCAACAGGTTCTCAACGTTCACTTCCAGGAAACCGAGGGGAAGCTTCTCCTGCAGGTCCCCCTCATCCTTCCCGGCCTCACGGGGAAAGCGGATATTTTTATCCGCGATGAAGAATGGTGCCCCGGCGAGGGGAAGAAAAAAGAGGCTTTCCGGGTAGTCTTTGCCCTCGAGATGGATGCCCTGGGCGACGTGATGGCGCAGGCGCACTTTCGCGCAAAAGAGGCAACCATCCGGATTTGTTGCGAAAAAGAGCCCGTAGCATCCTTTGTTTCCGGGCTGCTGCCGGAACTGGAAAAACATCTCATCGCGGCGGGCTACCATGTTGCGAAACTTGTTGTCTCTGCGGACAGCAACGTCCGGGAGGCGATTCAAGAGTGCATCCGGGAAGAATTGTATGGGGATGGGCAGACGCTAAATCTTTTCGCCTGATGGCGAAAAGGGGCCTCAGGCTTCTGGAATCCGGATTCCGGAAGCCCGAAGCCCGAATCCGAAACTGGAGTCGGAAGATACAGACGAGGCTTTCATTATGCCGGTGAAGAAGAAAAAGGACAGTGAACAGCCCCGGATTGCGGCGGCGATCCGATACGACGCCGCCAGGGACGATGCCCCGAGGCTCACGGCAAAAGGGAAAGGTCATGTGGCCGAGAGGATCATCGAGCTTGCCCGGCAGCACGACATCCCGGTCCGCAGCGACAAGGCCCTGATCCAGATCCTGAGCCAGCTCGACATCGACCGGCACATCCCGCCTGAACTGTACAAGGCCGTGGCGGAGATCCTCGCCTTTGTCTATTCCGCGAACGAGAAGTACCGCGACAACCAGGGTCAAGGATAAAGGACAAAGGATAAAGGTTCAGAAAAAGACGGGAAAACATGCCGCAGGCAATATTTTCCCTCCAAGCCCAAAATTGCCCGATCCCGCTCACAACTTCGCTTTAGTCAGTCTCCTGATCCAGCCGTCCCGTAAAACCACCCATCTTAAGAATGTGCGTAAAGTCATGTACTTAACCCCCGTTCCCTTTCTTTTGCCTGATGCCTGAAGCCTGATGCCTGAAGCCTGTCCCGTATGGCACAGCCGTTGCTCCACTGCAGAGCAACACCCGCGTAAGGAGAAGGAACCGGCAATATGATGTACGGAGTAAACACGGCAGTCAGTGCCGCCGTCAAGAAGCTTTCACAGCACGACTACGTGACCCACAACCTGGCAAACGCCAACACGCCGGGATTCAAAGCCGAGCGGCTCATCTATGTGCGAAAGCCCGCCACGGACACCATGGCCGAGGACAGTTACAGTCACGATCCCGTCGTACTCATCGACCACTCCCCGGGCACGCTGCAGAAGAGCGGCAACCCGCTCGACGTGGCCATCCAGGGCGAGGGGTTTTTCGTCGTCGAGACCAAGGACGGCGAGCGCTACACCCGAAACGGCAGCTTCACCCTCAATCAGAACGGCGAGATGGTGACCCAGTCCGGCGATGCCGTGATGGGCGAGGGGGGCCGGATCACCATTACCGGGAGAAAAGTCGAGATCTCGAACGCGGGGGCCGTCAGCGTCGACGGCAGCGAGGTGGGCAAGCTCAAGATCGTCGACTTCAAGAAGAAGGACGCGCTCGTGAAGCGGGGGACAGGCCTTTTCGAGGCCTCCGGCAAGGCCGAGCAGACCGCGGTGGACACCCCGGAGGTCCGCTCGGGCCACCTCGAGACATCCAATATCCAGGCCGTGAAGGAGATGGTCGAGATGATTGACATCCAGCGCTCCTTTGAGGCCTATCTCAAGGTCATGCAGACGATCAGCGAGCAGGACCGGATGTCGACGAACCGCATCGGCAAAATATTTTAGGCTAAAGGCAAAAGGTAAAAGGCTAAAGGGTACGGGAGGAGAAAATGATCCGATCTTTATACACGGCGGCAACGGGCATGATTGCCCAGCAGATCAACCAGGATGTCGTCGCCAACAACCTTGCGAACGTTCAGACCCCCGGATTCAAGAGTTCCAGGGCCGAGTTCCAGGACCTCATGTACCAGGTCAGCCGGCAGGCGGGCGTGGAGACCACTTCCGGGACCGCCCTGCCCCTGGGCATGGAAGTGGGCCTGGGCTCCAAGCTCACGTCGATCCAGAAGTCCTTCACCCAGGGCGATTACCAGCAGACGGGAAACCGCTTCGACTGGGCCATCGAGGGCGACGGCTTCTTCCAGGTCGATGACGGCAACGGAAAGACCCTCTACACCCGGGCGGGAAGCTGGAAGATCAGCAAGGACCTCTACCTCGTGAACTCCGAGGGCCTCAAGCTCACCCCCGAGGTCACCGTGCCAGCGGGAACGGTCAACTTTACCGTGGATACCGGCGGCACCTGGACGGCCAAGGACAAGGCCGGGGCGACCCTCTCCACGGGCCGCCTCGAGCTGGCCAAGTTTGCCAACCCGGCGGGCCTCACCAACCTGGGCCGGAACCTCTATGCCAAGACGGACGGCTCCGGCGAGCCCGTGACGGGCAACCCCGACACGGAGGGCTTCGGGACCATCTCCCAGACCTTCCTGGAGATGTCCAACGTCAACGTCGTCGATGAGATGGTGCAGATGATCATCGGCCAGAGGGCATACGAAATCAACTCCAAGGCCATCCAGACGGCCGATAACATGCTGCAGCTTGTGAACAACCTCAAGAGGTAAGAAGCGATGAAACGGCACATCGTCCCATGGGCACTCGCGGTATTCGTGATCCTCAGCGTGCTTGCGGCCGGTCCGGCCCCCGTCTACGGGGCCTCAACAACGGGCGAGACGGCGATCAAGGATGCCGTGAAAAAGCACATCGAGGACCATGCAACCTGGCCGAAGGACCGGATCCGCGTCGAATTTCTCGGCGCCATGCCCCAGGCGGCCACCCCCTCGGGGAATGCAAACCTTCAGGTCCGCAGCCGCGCCGGTGAGCATTACATCGGGCGTACCTCCTTTGCGGTCCGCTTTTGCAAGGGCGACACCTTTATCCGCGAAGAGACGGTCCGCGTGAGGATCGAGGTGCTCACCGACGTCGTCGCCGGCACCCACGGCATTGCCCGCGACCACATCATCGGGCCGGGCGACGTGATGGTGACGAGCAAGTGGATGGACACGGCCACCACGGGGGTCCTGACGGACGCCGGCGAGGCCGTGGGCAAGAAGGCCGCCATGCGGCTCAATGCCGGCACGGAGATCACGAGGCAGATGCTGCGCTCGGTGCCTGTCGTAAAGAAGGGCGAGGTGGTTCGCGTCGTCCTGGAGAGCGGTCCCATGGCCATTTCGACCGTAGGCCTGTGCCAGGAGGATGGAGGCCAGGGGGATCTCGTACGCGTCCAGAACCTCTCGTCGAAGAAGATCATCTTCGCCAGGGTGATGGCGGCGTCCCTGGTCCGTGTCGATTTCTGAAACAAAGGATGGGTTCGATCATGAAAACCTTCAAAGTCTCTCTGACGCTGACCATGCTTCTCCTGCTCACGGGCTGTCTGGCCACGAGCTACGACGCCGCCATGAAGCGCGAGCCCATTGTCGTTCCCCCTTCGCCTCCGGAGGTGAAGGCCACGCTGTCCCCCGGTTCCATCTGGCCGGGCGCGACGTCGAACAACCTGATCTTTACCGACCGCAAGGCCCGCATCATCGGCGACATTGTGACGATCGTCGTCGACGAGAAATCAGAAGGGGAAAACAACGCGAACACGGAAACAAAGCGCACGTCGCTGACAGCGGCCAACATCACCGGGTTTTTCCAGACCAGCCCGGACAGAACAATCATGTCCGGTTACAAACTGGGCGGCGGACTGGACAGCAACCTGAAGGGCGAGGGGAAGACCAACCGCGACGGCATCCTCAAGGGGAGGATCAGCGCCCGCGTCGTGAGAGCGCTTCCCAACGGCAACCTCATCATCGAGGGCCGGCGCATGCTGACGGTCAATTCCGAGGACCAGTTCATGGTGATCACCGGCCTGATCCGTCCCGACGACATTACGTCGGACAACCTGATCAACTCCCAGTACATCGCCGATGCCCGGATCGTCTATGCCGGCAAGGGGGTGGTGGACGACAAGATGCGGCCGGGCTGGATGACCCGGGTCGTGGACTGGGTATGGCCGTTCTAGGCGCGAAGCGCCTAGAACAGGGTGTAGGGTGTAGTGGACAGGGTCGAGGAAAAGGCAAGAGAATTGCAAGGATAGAGAATTTGACAGTGGGGATGAAGATGAAGCTGAATCACATGCATCGAGGGATTTTGACGGGGGTCGCGATCGTACTCATCGCCTGCCTGTGCCTGCCCGTTTCGGCCGGGGCGGCGCGTATCAAGGACATTTCCTCGATCGGCGGGATCCGGGACAACCAACTCGTTGGCTACGGCCTCGTGGTGGGCCTCATGAGCACCGGCGACAGCATCAAGAACGGCTACACCCGGGAGACCTTGTCCAACATGCTCTCCAGGCAGGGCCTCGCGATGCGCGACAAGGACCTCAAGTCCAACAACATCGCCGCCGTAATGATCACGGCCGTGCTGCCGCCATTTGCGAAGACAGGCGCCAAGCTCGACGTCATGGTCTCCTCGGTCGGGGATGCCAAGAGCCTTCTGGGGGGCACTCTCCTCATGACGCCGCTCAGGGGTGCCGACAACGAGATCTACGCCGTGGCCCAGGGAGCCGTGGTCGTCGGCGGCTTCGTGGCCGGTGCGAACTCGGCCTCGGGCTCCGTCACCGGGAAGAACCACACGACCGTCGGCTATATCGCCAACGGGGCCCTCATCGAGAAAGAGCTCCAGTACGACTTCGAGAAGACCCGCCAGCTCACGGTGAATCTCTATCAGCCCGATTTCACGACGCTCACCCGGCTGGCCTCGACGGTGACTTCCCGCATTGGGGATGTGGACGTGAAGCTCGTCGATTCGAGCTCCGCCCTGATCACCATCAAAAATTCCTACAAGGGAAGCATCGTGAGCCTGCTGTCGGCCATCGAGAACCTCGATGTCTCCATCGACACCGCGGCCGTCGTCGTCCTCAACGAGAAGACGGGGACCGTTGTCATGGGAGAAAACGTAAGGATTTCAACAATCGCCGTAGCCCACGGGAACCTCAGCTTCCAGATCAGGGAAGATTTCAATGTGTCCCAGCCCCTGCCTTATGCACCCCGCGGCACTGGCGGGGTCGTCGACGCGGGACGGGGTGTCACAATGGGATCAGGCGGCCAGACCGTCGTGACCCCGAGCACACAGATCAACGTTTCCGAGGAAAAGAAAGCCCTCACGGTCATGCCCAGGGGGGTCACCATCCAGGACGTGGTCCGGGGCCTCAACGCCATGGGCGTCACCCCCCGGGACCTCATTCAAATATTACAGACCATCAAGGCTGCGGGGTCCCTGCAAGCCGACCTGAGAGTGATGTAGGAGAACGGAAATGGAAGAAATCCGGCATATCCCGCCCCTGGCGACGCAGAGCCTGGCCAAGATGTCGGCCAGGGCCGATGCCGCCTCGACGGAGGATGAGGAGAAGGATCGGAAGCTGAGGAAATCCTGCGCCGATTTCGAAGCATTGTTCATCAGTTACATCTTTCAGACCATGAGAAAGACGATCCCCGAGAGCCAGACTGCAACCAAGATGCCGGGGAAGGACACCTATACGATGATCATGGACCACAAGCTCTCCGAGGACCTGGCCCGCCGGGGCGGTATCGGGCTGCAGAAGGTCCTTTACAACCAGCTGAAGCGTCCCGAGGGGGCCGTGAAGCCGGACGAGGGCAGCGGGGTCGAAATTGACCCTGCCATGAAAAAAATACTAAAGGCCGACTAGGGTTTTGCCGATAGGTGTGTTAAGATTCCAACAAGGAGTACGACATGAAGATTTCCAAGGTTGACGACGCCACTCTCCAGATGATCCAGCAGTACCAGAAGACCGAGAAGGTCGAGGACCGCGCACCGGAGAAGGCCGCTTCCGCCAGCAATCTCGTACCCGAGGAAAAAGTGAATCTTTCCACCACGGCAAAGGACGTGCAGAACCTGAAGAACGCCATCTCGAAGCTTCCCGATGTCCGGGAGGAGAAGGTCCAGGCGCTGAAGGACCGGATCGAGAAGGGCACCTATCGGGTGGATGCGGACAAGGTTGCCGATAAGATGGTGGGAGAGTCACTGATCGATCTCCTCTCCTGACCATTCAGGCGGTGTTCCCGCCGTTTCGTCTCCCTAGAACTTTGTCCAGTCCTGTCCCCGTAGGCCCGTGTCGGAACTGAAACGGGTGGGAAGCGATTTATCGCTTCCCACCCGCTAATCCCGTCGCCGGGTTTGCCCCCGGGACCGTCACTCGCGGAAGAGGTGTATCATGCTGAGCTGCAACACACAGGGGATGAACGAAGTGGACGTGAATACCGATCTGAATGGCCACCTGGACTCTCTGCTGGGCGTGATGAGAAAGGAACTCGAAGCCTACAGGGAACTTGCAGATGCCATTGAGGGCGAAAAAGGGGTCCTGATGAAACCCTCCCTGGAGAGCCTCAACGCGAGCAATACCCGAAAGGAAACCTGCATCCTCAAGATCCGGATCCTGGAAGAGCTCCGGATGAGGGTCCTCGGGAGGATCGCCGCCGTTCTCGGACTCGATGAGCGCAACCTCCATCTGCAGACTCTCCTGCCCCATGCGAAGGCGGATCTCCGCCAGGCGCTCCGGGAATGCCAGACGGCACTTCGCTCCCTGCTGGCCCGCATCAACGAGGAAAACCGCCGGAACCGTGCCCTGCTGGATGCGTCCCTGTCGGGGGTGCGCACCACCCGCCATTTCATGGAGAATCTCATCGGCAGCGGTTCGACGTACATGGGTTCGGGGGAGTTGAACAACGGCGGCCTGAGCGGCCGGATCTGTTCGGAGAGAGGGTGAAACCATGTCCGGCATCTACCAGATCCTGAATACGGCAAAGGACGCCTTTCTCGCCAGCCAGATCTCCATGGAGGTGACGGGCTCGAACATCGCCAACGCCTCGACGCCCGGCTACGTCCGGCAGCGGGCCGTTCTCGCGGCGAAGAGCCCCGGCGAGGTCGCCGGCAACGCGACGCAGTCCGGTGTGGAGATCACGACCATCGAGCGGCTCTACGACCGCTTTATCGAGTTCCAGATGGTCGATCAGTCCTCGCAGGTGGGCGATGCCTCGATCCGCAAGGAAACCTTCGACCGCATCGAGGCTATCTTCAACGAGACCGACGGGGGCGGCCTCAACGATCTGCTGAACCAGTTCTGGACGGCCTGGGAGGACCTGTCGGCATACCCCACGGGCCAGGTGGAGCGGACGGCCCTGGCGAACGCCGCAGACAGCCTGGCCACGATGTTTCGCGAGTACGCGGGCGAGCTCTGCAGTATCCAGACCGACCTGAACGTACAGATCGAGGCATCGGTTGGCCAGCTCAACGGAACTCTCTCCGACCTCGCCTCCCTGAACGACAAGATCGTCCAGGGGTATAGCGGCGGCGTGAACGTCAACAACCTTCTGGACCAGCGCTCGGAGCTGCTCAAGAAAACGGCCGGACTCATCGATATTCAGTATGTGGAGGAAACGGGCGGCGCCGTCAACGTCTTCACGAACGACGGCCGGGCCCTTGTCCAGGGGAACTCGTCCTGGCAGCTCGCGGTCCGGAACAACGGAGGTTTCTACGACGTCGTGTACGCCGACAATCCGACCGTCCCCATCAACGATGCCATCGGCGGCGGGAAGCTCTCGGGGATGCTCGGCATGAGGGACACGACCGTGTCGGGCTACCTGACCGAGCTCGACGATCTTGCCCGAACGCTGATCGACACCGTGAACGCCCAGCACGCCCTGGGCTACGACAACTACCGGAACGTGGGCGGGAACTTCTTCGAGCCCCTCGGCTCCACGGGGGCCCGGGACATGCAGGTGGCTGCCGCCATCCTGGACGATCCGAATCGAATCGCCGCCGCGGCGACCGTGAATGCCGACGGCGACAACGCCCGGGCGATCAGCGCCGTCAAGGACCAGGGCCTCATGAGCGGCGGCCTGTCCACCCTGGGGGATTTCTACGCCGCGCTGGTGGGGCGGATCGGCCAGGACGTCGCCGAAGCGGGACGGACGGCGACCCACGAGGCGAGCGTCATGACCCAGATGACCAACACCCAGGAGCAGCGCTCCGGCGTATCCACCGACGAGGAGATGATGAACCTCATCAAGTTCCAGATGGGCTATGCGGCGGCGGCCAAGCTGGCCGGCGCGGCCGACGAGATGCTCCAGTCCCTCCTGGATCTGGTGTAACGACCACGCGCCCTCCGCCGGGCCACCCCTCGACGGCGGGCTGAAGAGGTGTCTTTCATGCCGATGCGCATCACCAACAACATGCGGTTCACGACGATCGTCGACAACCTGAACCGGGCGCAGAACAATTACAGCTCGCTGATGGAGCAGATGTCGTCCCAGAAGAAGATCAACCGGCCCTCGGACGATCCCGTGGGGGCGACGCGCGTCCTGGACTACCGGAGCGCGCGAGACTCCATCGCCCAGTACGGCCGCAACATCGAAAACGCCAATGCGTGGCTGGAGATCACGGAAACCAAGCTGGGAAACATCGGCGATCTCATCGCCGAGGCCCGCAATGCGGGGATCAACAACCAGTCCTCGGAAACCGCGCAGGTCCTCGCCCAGAACGTGGGGTCGCTGCTCGAGGAGATCCTCTCGCTGGCAAATTCGAAGTTCGGCGACCGCTATCTCTTCTCGGGGTCCGCAACCGACGGGGCCCCCTTTGAGCGGATCATCCAGCCCGTGGCGAATTCGGCAAACGGCTTTGACGGTTCCGTCTACACGGGCGGGACCTACACGGGGACGGCGGACAAGTCCTGCACCGTGCGAATCGCGGGCAGCGGCGCTCCCGGCACGGCCACCTACGAGCTCTCCGACGACGGCGGGACCACGTGGAGTGCCGCGGCCACCGTTCCCGCATCGGGTACCGTGAGCCTCGGCGACGGCCTGACGGTCCGGTTCGGCGACGACGGCACCACGGAGCTCACGGCGGGAGACCTTTTTTACGTGAACGCCTACACCGGCGGCCGGAGCACGGACGCCCGCACCGACACGCCCCGGGCCGCCGCGAACAACGGCTTTGCGGGGACCGTGTCGCTCGACGCTTCGAGCGGGACCTACGGCGGCGACCGGAACCGGACGTACGCGGTGAAATTCGTCGGCGGCGGCGGCGCCGTCGGGGATGCCGACTACCGGGTTTCCTCCGACGGGGGAAAGACCTGGGGCGCCATCCAGACGGCCTCCTGGGGGAACACGATCACCGTGGACGACACGGTGGGACACGAAATCGTGCTCTCGCTGACGGCATCGGGACCGACGGATCTGCTTGCCGACAACGATCTTTTCTTCGTGAACGCCACTGCCCCGGGGGTCTACGGCGGAAACGGCGAGGATCTCTCCATCGCCACGGGCCGCGGGAGTCGCATGACATACAATGTCACGGGGGAGGAGGCCTTCACGGACCGGGGCAGGGGTGCCGTGGATCTGTTCGCGACGCTGGAGTCCCTGAAAACGGCACTGGAGAATGGGGACCGGGAGGGTGTCAATGCCCAGGTCGACCGCCTCACCGCCGCCCAGGACAGCATCCGGCAGTACGTGGCCGAGAGCGGGGCCCGGATGAGCAGCCTCAACATCTCCAAGGAAAACTACCAGGTTCTCGACAACAAGATCGGCGGCCTGCTCTCCGAGACGGAGGACGTCGATCTCGAGCAGGTCATCGTCGAATTCAAGATGCAGGAGACGGCCCTGCAGGCTTCCTACGCCATGTCGGTCCAGATCGGAAAGCTGTCGATCCTGGACTACCTGGGTTAAAAAGGTCTCAAGTTTTCTGGGAAACGGGTCGATATGTAGCAGTGAAAGGGCAGAAAAATCCGGAAAGGAGGTGGAGTAAAGAGGGGGGCTTGAGCCCGATAAGATTCCGACGCTCTTTCAGACCCGCCGGCAAGAATGCCGGTCAACAATCCAGAAAAGGAGACTTGAATCATGGCAATCAGTGACATCTCTTTGACCGCAGGAATGCGGAACAACCTCGTCAGCCTCCAGGGCACCGTCGATCTTCTCAACAGGACCCAGGAAAGACTGGCCACCGGCAAGAGGGTGAACAGCCCCCTGGACAACGCGACCAACTACTTTGTCGCCAAATCCCACATGGACCGCGCATCCGACCTGAGCGTGCGCAAAGACGGCATGGGGGAGGCCATCCAGACGGTCAAGGCCGCCAACGCAGGCATCGCAGGCATCACGGACCTGATCGCGAGCGCCAAAGGTATCGCCCAGTCGGCCCTTTCGGCAGCGACCACGGAGCGCGCCACCCTGGCGACGCAGTTCGATGCGATCAGGAGCCAGATCGACACTCTGGCCGGCGATTCCGGCTACAAGGGAACCAACCTCCTGTCCGCCACGGCGGCGGAGCGGACCCTTGAAGTCAAGTTCAACGAGGACGGCTTAAACAAGCTGACGATCACCGGCTCCGACGCCACGACATCGGGCCTGGGCGTCTCCGCTACGGTGGGCAGTTGGGCTGAAGTCTCCAACGTCACCGTCTCGATCGGCAAGCTCGACACGGCGCTGACCAACCTGAGAACGCAGGCCAAGACCCTGTCCTCGAACCTCAACATCATCACGACTCGAGATTCCTTCACGCAGGGGATGATCAACGTTCTCTCGGAGGGCGCCACAAAGCTCACGGCAGCCGACACCAACGAGGAGGGTGCCAACATGCTCATGCTCCAGGTCCGACAGTCCCTGGGCACGACGGCACTCAGCCTCTCCGCCCAGGCGGCGCAGTCTGTCCTGAGGTTGTTTTAGTAACGGGGACCTGAACGGGAGTGCCTATATCCCGTCGAATTCGGCCCCCATGCAAGACCAGACTCTCGCATAGGCCGTGCATGAGGAGGGGCGCTGAGCCCCTCCCCATGCCTGCCTGGCAGGAGGGCACGTTATGGAAGGAATCAGAACAGCAATGGATCGGGCGCTGATCGCCGTCGAGCAGGCAAAGGCCTCGATGGACACGGCGACGAAGCGGATCAGCACGGGCAAGAAAATCAACGCCCCCGCGGACGACCCGGCCCGGTGGGCGGCTGTCCAGAAGGGACGCTCGATCGACGGGCATCTCCAGGCCGTCAACTCCGGCCTCGAGTCCGTCGCGATCGGCATCCGCGGCGCCGACCAGGCCATGGCGGCCATCGAAGAGCACATCGATCAGATGATCGAAGCCGTAAAGCTCTTTCCGCCGTACCCCGAGGGGGACAATTCGGAAGAGCGGATCCGGATGCTCCGGAGCTTCAACGGGATCCGGCAACTGATCGACCAGCTGACCATCCCGGCGAAGGACGACCTGGGACAGGCGATCCTGTCCGACCCCGCATCGAACCCGGAGGTGCCGGATTCGTGGCCCGTCATCGTCAATGAGCAGGGGGACGTCAAGACGATCGGGCGCCGGGAGGTCCACACGGGTCCCACGGGACTCGACATCCCCGAGATCAGCGAGGCGGACATCACCGAGAACGGAGAGATCGGAGGCCCTCTGAGCCAACAGAAGCTCGACGATATCGCGGCCAATCTAGAAAACGCCAAGGCCATCCTGAGGCAGCGCAGGGACGCACTCGGCAGCGACGCGGCAGCCATCGGCCGGGCGAAGTCGTCCAATGAAACGGCAGCCGCTTTCTACACGTCCTACGCAGAGAACCTCGAGGCAGCCGACGTCAACGAGACGGCCGCTCAGGTGACAAGCATCCAACTCAAACAATCCCTGGCCCTGGAGTCGCTGGGAAGCATCACCTCCCTGCGCTCGGAGCTGGTCGCGCTGCTGAAGTGATCTCATGGCACTGAGAATCGAACTGAAACCGCGCGAGCGGTTCATCCTGGGGGGCGCCGTCCTGCAGAACGGCGAGGCGAGATCGGAATTGATCCTCGAGAACAACGTTCCGATCCTCCGGGGGAAGAATATCTTGAGCCTGGAGGAGGCCGATACCCCCTGCAAGCGCATCTACTTTCTCATTCAGCTCATGTACGTGGAAGGCGGCAATCTCGCAGAGCATCAGGACGACTACTGGGCCCTGGTCCGCGACATCGTCGAGGCGGCACCCAGCGTGCTCGGCCTCATCGACGCCATCAACGAGCACATCGTCGGCGGCCGTTACTACGACGCTCTCAAGCTGACCCGGAAACTCATCAATGAAGAGGAGAGGTTAATCCATCATGCAGACTCAGGTGCAGGCATACCAGAACACCCATAAGATGGTGATGTCGGATCGTGAAGTCGAGGCGTCGGTCCTCACGAAGGGGGCGCTGATGCTCCGCAACTGCCAGGAGAACTGGACGAGCGGCGGAAACAACGGCATGCTCGACGAGGCCCTCCGGTACAACCAGCTCGTCTGGAGCATCTTCCAGGGGGAGATCACCCGGAGGGACCACCCGATGCCCCTGGAGCTGCGGCAGAAGATCCTGACGCTCAGCCGGTTCGTCGACCGGCGCATCTTCGAGGTCATGGCCTATCCCCACTCCGGAAAGCTCAACGCCATCATCAATATCAATCTCAACCTGGCCGCCGGACTGAGAGGGTCGTCCGGGGTCGAGGAGGACTGAGAAAAAATCTGTACGATGGAGATCCGAAACAAGGGCGGCCGACACTTCAGTCAGGCCGCCCTTTCCGTTTCATCACCTCAAATTCATCGCTGCACCGAACAACCGCTCCCCTGCCGGCTCCGGTCCGGGGATGGCAGGGACGGTCCGTTGTCGGTCCGGGGTTGCCAATCCATGAGGATCAGCAGCTTATTGGCCTGGTCTTTTTTCCCCACCTTGCGCAGCTTCTCGATGACGGGAAGGATCTGCGAGCGAGGCTCGAGTCCCGTCTCGTGAAGCCGCTGGAGGTGCTCGGTGCTCGTTCCCGCATGGCCGGCCAGGGCGTAGCAAATGGCAAGAAGGCTCAGGGCAGGGGGGTAGGCCGGCTCGTTTTTTAAAATCTTTTCCGTCATCTTGATTGCCTTTCGGACATCCCCGGCGAAGAATTCCGCGGCGGCGCAGTTCAGCAGGAGCTCCCTCGTGCCGTTCGCGTGAACTGCGGCCTTCCGGGCCTCATCGAGCGCCTCGTCGAAGCGATCCGCGTTCAGGCAGGCATTGATCAGGTTCACGTAGGCCCGGCTCACATCCTGTGCCGGCTTGCCGTCGAGATATCTCCTCCACAACCGGATCGCGTCGTCGTAGCGGCCCAGTTCGCCCGCCTGGATCGCAAGCTCCAGGATCGCCCGGGGAGTTCCGCCCGTTTCCTCGATCTTTTTCATTCCCAGCAGAAAGTAGCGCTCGCCCTTCTCGGTGACGCGCATCCGGTCGAGCTTGCCCGTGTGGTGGACGGGGACGTCGCACGCGACGATTTTCATGCCCGCCCCGAGCATCGACGGCTCGACCAGTTCGTGCACGGCTCCGGAGAAACGGATCCGGGGGTCGCGCCGGAAGAGCCGTACCTTGCGGTTGGGATACCAGCCCGTTCCGGCCTCCTCGTCGCGATAGGAGCCGTCATTGGCCGTCCACCCTGCGGTGTTGGGCTCGATGACGTAGTTCCGTGTCGTGAGATCGTAACCGCCGATGCCTTTCGGACTCTTTCGGATGAGGGACCTGAGCTTTTCGTGATCCCGGGACGAAACGGTCTCGTCGGCGTCGATGACCAGGATCCAGTTGCCTCCGGCCTTCGAAAGGGAGAAATTTCTCGCATGGGAAAAGTCTTCGTCCCAGGCAAAATCGAAGACCTTTGCGCCGAAGACGGCCGCGACGTCCTTTGTGCGGTCCGTCGAGCCCGTGTCGACGACGACGATCTCGTCGACGGCGGCCTTGACGCTCGAGAGGCAGCGGACGAGGTTGGGCTGCTCGTTTTTGACGATCATGCAGAGGGAAAGGGTATCCCTTTTTGCTTTATCCTTGATTTCCAGGGGACCGATTTTGTTTCTCACTTCCAGGGCGGCGGCGATGAAACCGTCGTCCGTCTCGAAAGCGGCCATGGCGGCCTCGATCTCCTCCATTGCCGTCCCGTGGTCTTCCTGCGAGATGAGCAGATCGATCAGGAGGAAGACGATCGTGCGGCTCGACGGGTAGAGGTTCCGGGCTTCGCGGAAGAACTTCTCCGCCCGGGGATGGGCTCCGAGCGACACCGCCGCGGCGTGATAGCGCTCCGTCAGATCGACCACGTGGGGCGAGAGGATGAAACCTTTTTCCAGGAGGTCGATGGATTCGTCCCGCTCACCGGCCGTCCAGAGCAGGACGCCCAGATTCGTCAGGGGTTCTCCCCAGGATGGATCGGCCGCGGCCGCCTTCTCGAAGTATTCTCTCGCCTCTTCTGCGGCGTTTTGCCTGAAGGCAAGGATGCCCTTGAGATTCAGCGCGGGGGCATGGACCTCGTTCATGGAAAGGGCCAGATCGGCAAGATTCCCGGCCTCCTCCAGCTCGTTCAGGCCTTCCCTGCACTGTCCTTCCAGCACCAGCCTGTCCGCGTCCCCGGATGCGATGGGGCATTGCCGGAGGGCATCGAGGGCATCCCCGTGTCGTCCTGACTGAATCAGCATATGCGCAAGCTCGGTATAGTTGCGCTTGTCCTGGGGATCTTGCCGGATCGCGGAGAGGTACAGGTCTACCGCTCCCTTCACGTTACCCTGCTGAGAGCTCTTCCAGGCCAGCTCCCGGGCCACGAGAGCCCGGATCTTCCGCCCCTCATGGGGCTTCTGCTCGATGTCACGCCACTTGTCATTATAAATTTTTCGATTTCCCGTGAGGGAAGAGCCGTAGTCGATGCGATTTCCGATGAAGCTGCGGCTCCCGAAGTGGTGGATGAAGACATCGCCTGCGATCACATTCCGATAGCCTGCAAGGGCCGCTCTCGCGCAGAAGTCGTCGTCCTCGAAGTTCCCCGTGCCGAAGCTCTCGTCGAGCGGGCCGATCTGATCCACAAGACTGCGCCTGAAGAGCATGCAGAAGCCGACCACCCGCCTGGCTTCTGTGCGACGATGACGGTTTTTCTCCCTGAAGGATCGGGTATAGCTTTCGAGGCCCTCGATGGCATCGTAGCCGACCCTCCCCACCTTCTGGACCCCGCTGATGTTGTTTGTCATGGGTCCGACGATTCCAGCCTCGGGCGTGCTTTTCAGGCATTCCAGCATGCCCGAGAGCCACCGATCGGTCACGACGGTATCGTTGTTGAGCAGGAGGATATAGTTGCCCGTGGCGGCCTCGATGCCCTGGTTGCATCCCTTGGCGAAGCCGAGGTTCTTGCCATTTTCGATGAGCCGGTAGCCGGTGTTCTCCTTGACGAGCTCTCTGAGCCATTGGAGGGTTCCGTCCTTGGACCCGTTGTCGACGAAGATGATCTCGTGGGGCTCCGGCGTGTGCCTCCGGATGCTCTCGACGCACTTTTTCGAGTAGTCGAGTTCGTTGAACGTGAGGATGACGATGGAGACATGATCCCCCATATCCCCGGTTTTCAGGGGCATGCCGGAAGGCAGTCTATCTTGAGGGGACACATATTCACGGATGATGCCCGCCTCTCCTTTTTTCACGGTTCCATCCTGTTCTGCAACAAAATCCGGACGGATCTTGGCCTGCCATTTCGCGTGCATGTGATGCAGATCAGCCTGGGCAAGTTGCACCTGCTCAGGGGCATAACGGTTCCCGAAGCGGAAGACGGTGCTTGCCGGTTGGCAGACAACGAGCCAACCTCTTTTCTGAAGCTTGAAGAGAAGATCGAAATGATAACCCCAGATGTGGAATTTCCTGTCGAAACCGCCCACATCCTCGAACGCCGTTCTGCGGATCAGAAGGCAGGATGAGTCGAGGACCTGTACGATTCGGGGTTTCCCATCTTCGGAACCGTCCAGGGTCTGGGCGCTGACGATGCCTCTGAAAGTCAGAGGATCTTTCGAGCGTTTATCGTGCAGGACGATCTGCCCGGCGGAGTATACCTGACCATCGGGAAGAATGAGGTTGGGACCCACGGCGCCCACCCTGGCATCGTCCGAAACGAGCGCTACAAGAGGGCTGATCCAGTCAGGCAGGACTTCTGCTTCCTCACTCAAAAAGACCAGGTACCGGCCATTGGCGGCTTCGGCGCCCCGATTCAGCGACTCTGAGACGGATTCATCCTTTTTGCCGGCTATCACTTTGATATGGCGGTTCAACCGTTCAAGGTGAAGGGTTGTTTCTTCTTGCCCGGTCCGATTGATGACGACGATTTCGCAGGTATTCTTGCCGGTGTACGAAAGAAGGGCTCTGAGGCAGTTCTTCCCGTATTCGAGCGTATCGGACAGGGGAAGGATGACAGACACCTTCCCCTGCACGCAGGGAGAAGGAACAACATCACAGGGTGACGCATGCTTTTCTTTGAAATCTCCGCTCGTGCCGGGATGACATTCAGCTTGCAAGGCAGCGGCGATTCTAAGATGAGGAAATGCCCGATCCGGGGTTCCCCTCCGCTGGAGGCAATCGGCCATGGCGAGATGGATCTGCGCACTCTTTTCTTTTGCGACATTCAGCCATTCGGTCTTGAGGGTTGCCTCTCCTGTATGACCTTGCGCCGTCAGTTGCTTGATCTCGTGCTGCAGGATTGCCCTCTCTCGGGCAGAGGACTGAAGGGATCGCGCCAGATGATAAAAGTGCTCCTCAAGGCATGATGGATCCGCTGCCACTCCCTTGAAGAGATGCCAGTCCGGATTTGGAAACTCCTCGGGACCGTACCGTAAGGCCCTTCGCGTCGCTTGGAGGAATTGTCTGCCGAATTTCAGATCCGGCTCGAGGTGACAGCCGTCCGCCCAGCTGTTCCACGCATTGATAAAGACGATGCGACGATCCGGAGTCCTGTTTCCAACGCGCTGTAATTCCATCCGGAGCCAGCTTTCGTAGGATCCCGGGGATGCGTGGTGGAGGATGGTCGCACCGGCCGCAGGCCTTTTGGGAGAATCGTCCCAGGACGGTGCGACGCAACTGAAAAGGGATGGGTCCTGTGCCGTGCTGCTGTTTGCTTCCGCCATATAGGGCCAGGCGACATAGTAGGGAATGACCAACTGCTTCGCGGTCCCCCATCTTTCTTTTCCGTTCAGGATGCGGTTCAGCCATTGCCGGTTCTGATCCTCCAGGTAGCGTCGAGGAAACTCGAAGCCGGGCTGGTAGAGAAGACCGCCATCGAAACCGAGACGCCTCCAGTGATCGTCCGTTACGCCTGCGGTGTCGTGGACAGCCATCAGGAACAGACCTTTGAAGCCATTCCGTTCCGCCAGCTTTTTCCAGCAAGCTGTCAATGAGCCGATATCGGGGATTTCCGAAGGGTTGGAAATCAGAAGAAGCGGTTTGCCTTCTATCGTGATGTAGCGGCGATCCCTGAAGGCCTTCAGGAGCCATTGAAATTGATTCTCGAAGTCTTCTTCTCCCCCGTACGTTTGTGCTTGCAGGATTTCCGGCTCCAGACCGTACTGTCTCCTGGTCAAGTCTCCGTTGCGCCAGGCGAGACAGAAAGGGATATCGGGCTGACCGCAGGCAAGGGTGTCCTGGAGCGGCCCTTCCAGCATCATTTTTCCATTGAACCAGTAATACCAGAAGCAGAATCCGTGGATTCCATGCATCCTGGCGATCCGGGCCTGCTCTTCCCTGATCCGGCGGTCTTGAAGATCGTAGAACCCGAAATCCGATGGCAGATGGGGTTGATAGTGGCCGGGGAAGCAGGGCTTGGTCTGTGTGACCGGCCGCCAGTCTGTAAATGACTTGCCCCACCAGATGTCATTCTCGATGATCGAGTGGAAGTGCGGGCTGTAGAAGGCGATGAGCTTTGCCCCGTTGCCGGATAGCCCCTCCGTCGTTCCCAGACCTTTCCGGCCGGCCGTTTCCCGGGCAGACCAATCGTGCCGCGAAGGGATGGTTTTCTGCCGAATCCTGTTTCCGACCGCATTGAGCACCTTCTCCACGGAGATGTCGGAGGCGGGACCTTTCGTGTTTCGGAGGATCTGCACCGTCTCCCCCCCCGCGTAGTGACCGGTGTAAGGCAGGTATACCCTGAAGTTGACAAAGTGTCCGAGCAAGATAATGCCGGGGGTGCCGACGGCATTGGCCAGATGGGCCGGGCCGCTGTCGATTCCGATGAATAATTCCGAACGCTTGATCACCTCCGCTGTTTCGAGCAGCGAAAGCCGTCCGCACTGGTTCAGGGTCCCTGCCTGTCCATGCCGGCTGAGAACGGAACGGATCCCGATCTCGACAACGGGCAGGTCGAACCGCTCCCGGATCGACCGGGCGAGCTGATCCCACTTGTCGTCCCGCCAGTCCCTCCGCGGGTCATTGGAGAGGCAGTGTAGCGTAATGAAACGCGGAGGCAGATCGAGGGAGTCCACTTTTTCTTTTATGGAGTCCGGGATATAGACCCTCGGGGCATCGTTGAGTTCCTGCAATCCGGCGCCTTTGCAGAAGGCCTGGAGAAGGCTTCCATGAGAGTAGTAGGTCTCCTCGGTGATGCCAGTGTTCCCGCTGCTCTTCTGCAACGCGACGTTGCAAACGGGGCAGCTCTTGCCGTTGACATGCAGATCGATGATCTTGTCGAAAACGCCGCTGTCGGCCAGAGTGATCCATTCGGTGAGACACCGAACAGCCAGAGTCTCATCGATGTTGGGATTCGCGTCTACCAGTTCCCTGTAGCGTTCGTTGACAACCCAGACGATGTGGGCCTCCGGATGATTCTCCCGGAGAAAACGGGATACCGGCTCGCAGGCGACAATGTCACCGAAATGCTCCGTCAGCCCGATGGCAATCGTCGTTTTCGGCTTTCCGATGACCACGGGGGCCGATTCGTGATCGGAGGTCAGTTCCGCCACCCGGGGAATGTCCATCTCGTGCCTGAACGAGGATGGGGCGCGGTGAGACGTAATCTCGGAAAGCGTCTCTAGCGTATTTCGTTCGGAGAATTGCTCGGCAATCGTCTCGGCGGCCTGTCTGCCCATCTTTCGGCACAGTTCCCTGTTGTGAAAAAGCTCGATCATGTATTCGCCGAAGTCGTGGGCACTTTCTGCGATGAACCCGTTGACGCCATGAATGACGGGAGAGCTCTTTGACACGTTCTTCAAGGTGATCACGGGCAGGCCCTGCGCCATGGCTTCAGGAATCTTGACCTGCATCCCTGTCCCGCCGATCAAGGGGCAGATCGCGAACTTGCTCGCGGCGTAGTGCGCCTTGATGTCCTTCACGAAGCCGAGAAGCCTCGTGCCCGGGGCTTCCACGAAATGCTTGCAGGCGTCGCCCAGGACGTCGCAGGTCAGCCGCCCTTCCTTTTCGAGGATGGCCGGCAGGACACGAGACGCAAGGTAGAGATAGCCCTGGATGTTGAAGAGATTGTCCCCGGCAGCGAACACCGGTGGCGCATCGTACGTGTTGTGATTCGGGGACACGGAAAAAGTCATGGGGATGTAGATGACTCTCGTGGAACGGGCTTTATGCCGGATCTTCGACGCCTCGTCCGGTGAGATCGCGATGGTGTAGTCATAACGGTTATAGATGTCGTACTCATCGTCGTCGGCATCGAGGGCGAATTTCCGGAAGAAATCCTCTCGGACCAGCTCCGGCGGAACCTTCCCGGCGTCAAAAGGGGGATTCGCCAGGTGGTTGCCCAGGGCCTGCTTCATCTTGATGCCCAGAGTAAGAAGGTCATGCGTGTCGATGAGGGTCCGAGTCCCCGAGAAATCATCTCCAGAGGCAAGCGCCCCCCAGTAGGCATAATTCATCATGACGATGTCGGGCGCGAGGGTTGAATGCAGGTGACGGAAATAGTCGACAAGACCCGGCGGGGTGTACTGCTTCCAGTTGATCAGCCCGTGGTTCTGCCGGGAAACCGTGTCGATGTATTGCCGGTCTGCTCCGTTTCCTCGATAGAGAGCGACCTTGATGCCGTATTCTTTTTCCAGTTGCTCGGCGCTCCCCTGGTTCCAGGGAAAATGGGCGAACAGATCGGTACTCGCGACCGTCACCCTGAAGCCCAACTCCTTGAAGGATCTCAACATGGACAGAAAGCGCTGGTGGGCCCCCGTTCTTGGCGGATGGGGGTTTTGCGGGAAAAAGAACAGCACTTTTCTTTCCGCAGCGTCCGGGGCGATGGAACGGCTTGAGACGTCCGAGGGCATCTGAAACAACCGGGTCCTGGAAGCCGTCACGGGCTGTTCGCCCGTCCGGGTCGGGTGTGCTTCATGCCGGATCAGTTCCTCTTTCCATTTATCGACAAATTTCCTGCGGTTGATCTCGATATACTTCTTGATGCCCGACTTCGTGTCGCGACCCGCCGTGATCGACTCGTGATGAATCACAACGGCCCGGGGATTGTAGACGACCTTGTACCCTATTTTCCGCAGACCGAAACACAGGTCCGTTTCTTCGTAATAGGCAGGGATATAACGTTCATCGAGTCCCCCCAGTTCGTCAAAAAGGCTCTTGCGGACGAGTAGACAAGCGCCCGAACAGTAATCGACCTCGCAGGCAATATTATAAATGTCTTTTCCCGGATCGTCGCCATATCCGAAATTCCAGCCGTTCCCGTCCGAGAAGACGATCCCTCCCGCTTCCTGAAGTCTTCCGTCAGGCAGGATCAGCTTGGCGCCCACAGCACCCACCCGCGGGTTGCCGTCGGCCACCTCGATCAGGCTTTCCAGCCAGCCCGGGATCGGCTCTGTATCATTATTCAGAAAGATGAGGTACTCGCCCCGGGCAAGTTCCGCTCCCTGGTTGCAGGCGATGACGAATCCCGTGTTCTCCGTGTTGGCGACGATGTTGACCGCATCGCCGAGACCCTTCAGGTATTCCGCCGTCCCGTCGCTCGACGCATTATCGATAACGATGAGCTCATAAAGATCCCGCGGCGTGTTTTTCCGCAGCGTATCGACGCATTTCTTCGTGTAATCGACCTTGTTGAAGACGGGGATGATGATGGAAGCCCTTTTCTTCCGGTCCATGTCTTTGACGTTGTGAGTCGCCATGGCACCCGGAGCCCCTCCCTCACGGTGAAGGTCCCCAACCGATTCCTTTCGTCCTTCTGCACAGGAAAGCGATGTCTCTTCGATGGGAGATTGAACTCGGCGGATGCTTTCCAAGGTTTTCCTCGCCTCTTCATCCTGGGGATTGATATTCAGGATCCTTTCAAAGAAGACGGAAGCGTCTTCCAGAAGACTCCTCTGAACGCAAATTGAACCGATTGCCTTGAGGGCATCCAGATCGTCAGGATCTCCCTGAAGGATACGGTGATAGATTCTCAGCGCGTCTTCCATGCGTCCCGCATCGACGAAGTAGAGGTCCGCGAGGTTTTTTAATAACGTGGGATCGTCGGGATTTAAGGCAACAGCCTTTTCATAGTGGCAGCACGCTGTTGCCGTGTCGCCTTTGCGATAGTGGAGAAATCCGAGGTCATTGTAAGCCAGGGCATGTTCGGGACTAACCTGCAGCAATTTCTCGAGCTTTCCGATGGCTCTGTCCGCAAGCCCCCGCCGGGCAAGCATGCGGGCTTCCCGCAGGAGACTCTCGGGGTCACCCTCCACGCACTCCTGTCCCCTGGCATCCAGGGCATCGAATGTCTTGCCGGCAAGCTCGTTTGAGGGATCCATTTCCAGAACCCGCAGATAGCATTCCTGTGCCTTACGGAAGTCACCGGATTCCACCCGAATGTTCCCCAGGATGAGCGGGATCTCCATGTCCCGGGGATCGAGCAACAGGGCCTTTTCGTAATGGCGTACGGCTTCCTCGGGGCGCTTCAAGGCCACGTAGTGGAAATCGGCCAGGTTTTTCCGGAAGGTGGCATTTCCGGGATCCAGGGAGACGGCCTTTTCATAGTGAGTCAGGGCCTTTTCCCCGCAGCCCGTTTCGTAGCAGAGGACGGCAAGATCGTTGTATGCCGGGGCGTAGTCCGGGAAGGAACCCAACAGTCTTTCGAGAGCGAAAATCGCCTCCGTGTGTTTCCCGGCGGAGATCAACAGTCTGAGAATTCCATCGTGGGCCTCGACGGCCCGACTTTTTTCGCCTCCCCGTTCTGATTCCTGCGCGCTCTGTTCGAGGGGCTCCGTGTGTCTTTGTACCGAAGGCGGTATGTTCTCAGGTCTTTCCGCACATGGTTTTTGTGCTCTCGCAGAAGGATTTGCGCTCGCGGCCATCTGAAACATGGAAAGCATGCAGTAAGGGTCGCTTCCGAGGAGCTTGAGCCTTACGCTGGAGGAATCATAAAGTCGCAGCTCTTCTTCGTGGCGAATGAAATTGTGGCTTTCATCCCGGACGAGGTCATATTGGACATGCCAGGCCATGGCCCTTTCGACGGCGCAGAACCGGTTTTTTCTTTGATGGAATACTTTCAAGAGACCGTGCTGCTGGCTTCGGATCGGGTAATGGCGGAGGATGAATCGGATGGGGAAGACGGTCCGGCCGTCAAAAGCGATATCATGCCCGCCGCTGGTGACCAGATCGATCGGCACATGAAGGTTTTTCCAGGCCTTCACTTGGCGGGAGTTGTAATCTTCGGCTCCCTCGTAATGCTTCAGATATTCGCGGACGTCTCTGCCGGGCACGAAGGAGTTGTCGACGGGCCTGAAGTTCAGAAGCTCAAAATCGATCGCGTTGCACCCCAGGCGGTCAACCACTTGTATGGCTTCTTTCAGCGTGAGCCCCGGCCAGGGGGATTCACGGAACTCATCCGCGTCTGCATGGATGAACCAGTCCGCGTCGAGCTGTGAGGCGATCTCGGATTTTCTCTTCAGAATGTCCCGCCAGATATATTGGGACTTGTTTTCATCTGCGTAATGCGAGTCGTCGGGAAATTTCTCGATGTGAAGGAGCCCTTTCCCGAGCCATTTTGCAGCCTCTTCGACCGTGTTGTCCGTCGAACGGTGGTCCAGCAGATAGGCGCACACGCCCTGCCGGATGAGGTCACCGATGACGTGGTAAATGAC
>DCVI01000033.1 GCA_002327315.1 Syntrophaceae bacterium UBA2192
CCCGGCTCATCTCAAAAATCAGTTCCATGGGCACCTCGCAATTGCTTGTAACGTTACAAGTAACAGGCATTGCTTGCCCGTCATTTCAAGAGCTCGGCAACGCTGTCCATGTCTTCCCTGCGGAGCATCTCCGTCGCGCACAGCAGGATACCCCCTCCGAGTTCCGGGTAATCCTTCGAAAGGTCGTATCCTCCCGTGTATCCGGAGGCCTCGAGCCGCGCGTTTGCCAACTTGACGTCGGGGCATGCCAGCGCGAACTCGTTGTACACGGGCCCCGGGAAGAGGGGGCTCCAGCCCGGCAGGGCTGCCAGCATCTCCTTGAGGTAATTTGCCTTCCAGGCGTTGAGTGCCGCCAGCTTTTTGAGGTTCTTTCCCAGGCTGGCCAGGTAGACGGCCGCGGCGAGCATGCAGAGGGCTTCATTGGAACAGATGTTGGAAGTGGCCTTCTCGCGGCGGATATGCTGCTCCCGCGTCTGGAGCGTGAGCACGTAGCCTCGGGTTCCCTCCCGGTCCACCGTGGCCCCGACGAGCCTTCCGGGGATCTTCCGCAGGAAGGCGTCCGTGCTTGCCAGGATGCCGAGATAAGGTCCGCCGTAGTTCATGGGGTTGCCGAACCCCTGCCCCTCGCCGACGACGAAGTCGGCCCCCGCGTCGCCTGCCGATTTCAGGATCCCGAGCGAGGTCGGGTCCGTGAAGCCCGCCACGAGAAGCGACTGCTGCCCGTGAGCCAGCTCGGCAAGGGGCTTCACATCCTCGATGACGCCGAAGAAATTGGGACTCTGGACGCAAACGGCAGCCGTTGCCTTGTCGAGAAGGCCCCGGAGCGCCTCGCCGTCGACCTGCCCCGAGGTTCCGTAGGGGATCTCGGCGCAGTCATAGCCGTTTGCCCAGGCGTAAGTCTTCACGACACGGCGGTACTCGGGGTGAATGGAGCGTGCCAGGAGCAGGCGGGATCTTCCCAAAGTTTTGGCGGAGAGCACGGCAGCCTCGGCCATGGCCGTCGCGCCGTCGTACATGGAGGCATTGGCCACCTGCGTCCCCGTGAGCCGGGTGATCATGGTCTGGTACTCGTAGATGGCCTGCAGGATCCCCTGGCTGATCTCGGCCTGGTACGGGGTGTAGGCCGTGTAGAACTCCGAGCGGCCGATGATGTGGCCGACCACGGCGGGAATATAGTGATGGTAGGCGCCGGCGCCCAGCAGCGTCGCCTTCGGCAGGCGGTTCCGTGCGGCGAGAGCGGACATGTGCCCCCAGGTCTCCTGCTCGGAAAGCGGCGGCGGCAGATTGAGGAGCTTGCGGAGCCTGTATTTTTCCGGGATATCGGCAAAGAGCGCCTCCAGGCTCTCGATGCCGATGGCCTTCATCATCTCCATCTGTTCTTCCGGCGTGTGCGGGACGAAATCCATGATCCGATCCTTTCAGGACTCCCCGGGTGAATCTGCCGGCACAGGGATCCTTCGTCGATGTGTCCGGGCTTCAGGCCTCGGGCTTCGGGAATCCGGCTTGGGAATATTTTTTTGGTCGGAATCCGGATGCCTGATGCCCCTGCCTGTCAGTGCGGATTCGTCTTGATGTGCTCCTCATACCCCTCTGCCGTCATGAGGCCGTCGAGTTCGGAAGGGGTATCCATTTTGATCTTTGCAATCCAGCCCTCGCCGAAAGCGTCCTTGTTGATCATCTCCGGCGCTGCCTCGAGTGACTTATTGACCTCGATGACCTCGCCGCTCACCGGGGCGAAAATGTCCGACACGGACTTGACCGACTCCACGACGGCAATCGGCTGCATCTGCTTGACCTTCCTGCCCACGGCGGGAAGCTCCACGTAGACCACGTCGGTGAGAAGTTCCTGGGCGTGATCCGTGACGCCCATGGTGATCGTGTTCCCGCCGTCGGCTCTGGCCCACTCATGCTCCTTCGTATACTTTCGGTCATTGGGACTGGGTTTGGCCATCTTCCGCTCCTTTCATCGTGATTGCCTGCGCGGCCCGTTTCTGCCCGAATCGAACAACCTTGGGGTCGTCTTCTGCGGTCCTGCGCCCCGCCTGCTACTTCTTTCTTTTATAGAATGGCAGCGGCACCACTTTCGCCTTTGCCCTCTGGCTGCGTATTTCGACCTCCAGCACGGTCCCCGGCTCCTTGTACTGCACGGGAACAAAGGCCAGGCCGATGGCCTTCCCGAGCGTCGGCGAGAAGGTCCCCGAGGTGACCTCGCCGATTTTCTCCCCGCCGGCATAAACGGGATATCCATGCCGCGCAATGCCGCGTTCGGTCAGTTCAAAGCCGACCAGCTTTTTTCGGATCCCGTCCTCCTTCTGTCTTTTCAGCGCATCGCGCCCGATGAATTCCTTGTCCAGGTCGGTGATCCAGCCGTAGATGACTTCGTAGGGAGTCACCGTCTGGCACATCTCGTGGCCGAAGAGCATCATCCCCGCCTCCAGCCGCAGCGTATCGCGGGACCCGAGTCCCGCAGGCTTCAGACCGTGGGGGTCTCCGACGTGAAGCAGCAGATCCCATATCTCGCCGATCCGGGCTGCCTCCGTGTACACCTCGAAGCCGTCCTCGCCCGTGTAGCCGCTTCGCGATACGAGGGCGGGCATCCCGGCCACGCGCGTGTCCATGGCGTGATAGAACCGAAGCGCACCCAGATCCCCTTCGACGATCTCCGAGAGAATCTTCTCGGCGACGGGCCCCTGGATATCGATCTTCCCTGTCACCTCGGAGTGATCGGCCACATAGGCCTTTTCGAACCCCTTATCCTTCTTTGCTTTCAGGATCCAGTCGAGGTCGCCTTCCCGGGTAGCGGCGTTGGTTACAACCATGTAATGCTCTTTGCCCCTCATGTAGACGGTCACGTCGTCGATGATTCCGCCTTTTTCATTGGTGATCGCCGACAGCTTCATCTCGCCGATCTGCTGCTTTGCGAGATTGCGGCTCATCACCCGCTGGAGAAGATCCAGGGCCTGAGGGCCCTTGATTTCGATCTCCCCCATGTGGCAGACGTCGAAGAGTCCCGCGAGGGTGCGGGTGTTTCGGTGCTCATCGATGACGCCCGAATACTGGACGGGCATCGCCCATCCGCCGAACTCGGTCATCGTGGCACCCAGGGCCAGGTGCCGCTCGTAAAGTGGCGTCTTTTTCATGGGGAACTCCTGTCGGATTGCCGGTGCGGCTTGAGGGAATAGAGAGGGGGGAAGGGATTTCGGGGCCGGCCGGTGATCGACCGCCCCCCGGTACCAACGCCCTCGCAGAGGCCCGCAGGGGCCGCCTGGGGGGACAGGTTGAGCTTCGGGCTTGCCGGAACGCGCTCTGTTGCCATAGTTTCCGCTTGCCAGTGTTTTTTGCTGACCCGATCGACTGCTCGGTTCCCCCGGGCAATCGCCTGATGAGAATGGACCGTGCTTTCTTGCGATTCCGCTCGCTGAGACTACACCAAACACGGGGAGATTTCAACACGGATGTGAAGCACTCCGCACGCAGTGCGGGGCTTCCCGGCGAGGATGGTTCGACGGGCTCACGACACCGCTCTGCCTCGGTGGGGTGAGGCAGAGCAGGGGAGTAATTTTCTGAGGCGCCCCCGGTCGCTGGCACCCTGGGGACTCAAGCCTGCCCGGCCCCCGGGGACAGGGAGATGAAAATTTCAGTAGAAATTTTCTTTCAATTGTATTAAACGACCAAAATAGTTTACATTTTCCCTGTTGAATCGACTGCTTCGACATCGGGTTCCGGATGCGGACCCGGAGATACAAAACCGTTACCTGCCGTTTCATCAGGGTGGCGCCTCGGGGCGCCGGGAGAGGGTTCTTATGAGATTCGACATCGCCAAGAGAGGAAACGGGCTCACCTACGAAATCCGCAACATCGTCGGGGTGGCGAACCGTCTCAAGGCCTGCGGCATGGAAGTGACCTGGGAGAACATCGGGGACCCCGTCCAGAAGGGCGAGAAAATCCCGGAGTGGATGAAGGATGTCCTTGCCGAGATCCTCCGGGACGACAAGTCCTATGCCTACTCCCCCACGCAGGGCATGGACGAGACGCGGGAGTTCCTGGCCGAGCTTGTGAACAGGCGCGGCAAGACCCAGATCAGTCCTGAAGACATCCTGTTTTTCAACGGGCTTGGCGATGCCATCGCACGATGCTACAGCGCGATCCGCGTGGACGCCCGGGTGATCCTCCCGGAGCCGACCTATTCGACGCATTTCCTTGCCGAGGTGCTCCACGCCTCGTTTCCGCCCAACACGTACCGGATGAACCCCTATCACAAGTGGCACCCGGACATGAACGAGCTGGAGATGAAGGTGAAGAACCACAAGGCCATCGTGGGGATCCTCGTCATCAACCCCGACAACCCCACGGGTTTTGTCTACCACGAGGAAACGCTCAAGCGGATCGTCCGCATCGCCAAAGAGAACGACCTCTTCCTCATCTTCGACGAGACCTATGTCAACATGGTCTACAACGGCAAGATCGCCTGCCCGCTCTCCGACATCGTCGAGGACGTCCCGGCCATGAGCATGAAGGGCATCTCCAAGGAGTTTCCCTGGCCGGGGGCCCGCTGCGGATGGATCGAGTTCTACAACGCCGACAAGGACGAGACCTTCCAGCGATACACCAACGCCATCCTGCAGCAGAAGATGTCCGAGGTGTGCTCGACCACCCTTCCCCAGATGGCGATCCCGAAGGTCATGACCCACCCGGAGTACGAAAAATACCTGAACACCCGGATCCGCCGCTATGAGAAGCTCTCGAACATGGCCTACAACATCCTGAAAAACGTGCCCTACATTGTCGTGAACCGCACGGACGGAGCCTTCTACATGACCGTGGTCTTCAACGAGGCCGTGCTGAACAACAAGCAGACACTCCCCATCGAAAACTCGGAGATCAGGCAGTTCATCGAAAAGCTCACCTCCGACAACATCGAGCTCGACAAACGCTTTGTATACTACCTGCTGGGCTCGACGGGCATCTGTGTCGTGCCGCTGACGTCATTCTTCACGCCGCTTCTGGGCTTCCGTCTCACGCTGTTGGAGACCGACGAGGACCGCTTCGAGTACACGGTGAAGAAACTCGGCGAAAAGATCGTCGAGTACATCGATTCGACCAAGAGAACGGCATAAGGAATCTCCGCCGCCCTACACCTTCAAGATGCCATGCAAGAAGCCCCCGGGCTCAACCGACCCCGGTGGCTTCTGTTTGTCTTTCCTTGCGGCTTGTCGCTTGCGCCTTGAGGCTTCCTCACTTGTCTTTCCATACGGGCTTTCTCTTCTCCAGAAACGCCGCAACCCCTTCCTTGCCGTCCTCCGTGAAGAAGTTGTTCACGATGACGTTCGACGCGAGATCGTAAGCCGCCGGGTCGGGCAGGTTCACCTGGGTGTAGAAGGCCTGTTTGCCGATCGCCAGGCACGAGAGGCTCGCCCGTGCGATGTGCCGGGCCAGATCCATCGTCTCCGCCTCGAGCCTGTCGACGGGGACGACGCGGTTGATGAGATTCCACTGTTCGGCCTCGCGGGCGCCGATCAGCCGTGCCGTGAAGAGCATCTCCATGGCGCGCTTGCGGCCCACGGCCCGGACGATGGAAACGGCAGGCGAAGAGCAGAAGACACCGAGGTTGACCCCCGGGGTTCCGAACCGGGCCCCCTCCTCGGCCACGGCAAGGTCGCAGGCCGCCACGAGCTGGCAGCCCGCCGCAGTGGCGATCCCCTGGACCTGGGCGATCACGGGCTGGGGCAGGCGCTGGAGCCGCAGCATCATCTCCGAGCACGTCGAGAACATGGTATTGCAGACGGTGATATCCTTTCCCGCCAGATCGGCGAGGTCGTGGCCTGCGCAGAAGTTCTTGCCGGCGGCCCTGACGACGAGCACCTTCACCTCGCGGCTCGCCGCGATGCCGGCAAGAAAGCAGTTCATCTCCCCGATCAGGGCGATGGACAGGGCGTTCTGCTTCCCCGGGCGATTCAGCGTGACGATGCCGACGGTATCGACTTTTTCGAAGGTGATGTTCTGAAACTCCATGACCGTCCCTCCTGTGATGAAAATAGGGTGTCGATGCTGCTGTCCTTGACGGGCGTCCTTCTATGGGATAGGAAATGAAAGGCTCCGGCAGGACCCCTGTTTCACATATCGGGCGCCGGCGGCCTTGTCAACAGGATATCCGCGATGGAGAATACACAGGAGGAGGCATGAGCGATTCCATTCTTTTCCAGGCCGCTCGGATCGGTTCCCTGAACGTGCCCAACCGTTTCATCCGCTCGGCCACCTGGGAGGGTCTCGCAGCGACCGACGGCGGCTGCACCGATGAGCTCGTCCGGCTCATGGAGGGGCTCGCCGAAGGAGGGGTGGGGCTCATCGTCTCGAGCCATGCCTTTGTCAGGCCCGAGGGCTACGCGGTGCGTGGCCAGCTCGGCATTCACCGCGACGATCTCGTTGCCGGGCTTGCCCGAATGGCGGATGCCGTCCACCGCAAGGGCGGGAGGATCGTTCTGCAGCTTGCCCATGGCGGCCATCTGGCCGGCACGCAGCTCACGGGGCAGCCGGCCCTGGCCCCGTCGCTTGCAGGCGGCCCCGAGAAAACGCGGCGTCGCGAGATGTCGGAGGCGGACATCGACGACACGATCAAGGCCTACGGCGAGGCGGCCCTACGGGCAAAAAAGGCCGGCTTCGACGGGGTCCAGATCCATGCCGCCCACGGCTACCTGCTCAACCAGTTCCTCTCCCCCTGGTTTAACAGAAGGGCCGACCGCTACGGGGGCGGCATCGAGAACAGGACCCGCATTGTCCTGGACATCCTCGCCTCGGTGAGGAGTGCCACGGGCAGAGATTGCCCCGTCCTGGTGAAGATGAATTCCGAGGATTTCCTCGAAGGGGGCCTCACGAGGGAAGATTCACTGCAGGCGGCGCTCATGATCGCCTCGGCCGGCGCCGACGCCATCGAGCTTTCCGGTGGAACCCTTCTTTCGGGCAAGCTCAGCCCGTCGCGCTCGAAGATCGATTCCGTCGAACAGGAGGCCTACTTCCGGGATGCCGCGCGGGCCTTCAAGGCGAAGCTGAACATTCCCCTGGCGCTCGTTGGCGGTATCCGTTCCTTCGAGGTGGCCGAAGGACTCGTGAAGGAGGGCATCGCCGATTTTATATCCATGAGCCGCCCCTTCATCCGGGAGCCGGGCCTCGTCAACCGGTGGAAAAGCGGAGACCGGCGGAAGGCAACCTGCCTGTCCGACAACCGCTGCTTCATGCCCCCCATGCGCGGGACGGGATTCTATTGCGTCGTGGACAGGGAGGGAAAAGAAGGAAGCTAGGAGGATAAGAAGCGCGGAAGAGCGGATAAGGGAAAGGGTCTTTATTTTTCTGCTCTTCCTAACTTCCGCTCTTCTTCACTTCTTTCTTTTCACGCAGGCGGTGATAGCCCAGGGCCTGCCCGGTGGCGACGAGCGTGCCCGAGGCACCGCGCACGTCTACGGTCCAGAGGCTGAGGGACTTCTTGATGTCAACGGGTTTTGCCTCGGCCGTGATGCGCTCCCCCGGGGTGGCGGCTGCGAGGTAATTGATTTTCAGCTCCACGAGCAGGACGTCGTATTCCATCGAGTTTGCGGCCACGGCGGCCGCCTGATCGATCATGGCCGAGAGGATCATCCCGTGGGCCCGGTTGTGGGCATTGAGGTATTCGGGCTTGATCACGACGGAAAGACGGGAATAGGCCCGTCGGACCTCCTCGAGCCGGATTCCCAGGAAGGCGGCCATGGGGTCCTTGGCGACGACTTCTTTTGCGTATTGAACATGCGGGTCATCCATACGATGGCTCCTCTGCAAGATAGCGAAGTGAGGAAGTTATGAAGAGCGGAAGATCGGAGTGAAGAGCCGATTCGATTTTTTTCCGCTCTTCCTCGCTTCTGCTCTTCCGATCTTCACGGACTTGAAGTCGAAATATGAACACAAGGCATATGCCGGGATGCGCCTCCCGTCAACAGCCTGACGGTCAGTCCAGGTCGTATTCGAACTTCGCCACGATGTGCAGCGTCGACAGGCTGAAGGTTTCCGGGAAAGGGGCGTAGGGGGCCGCGGCCTGCACGACGGCAAGCGCTCCCCGGTCCAGGGACTCGAAACCGGATGACGAGACGATGCCGGTTGCCGCAAGGGTCCCGTCATTCTGGATCGAGAAGCGAACGACCGCCGTTCCCGTCTCGCTTCGCGAGTACGCATCCTGGGGATAGGCCCAGAGGGACTCGATCCTGCGCCGCAGATCACGCAGGTAGGTGCGGTACTTCCCGGTGGAGTCTGCGAGATCAACCGTTTCCTCGGGGCCGCTGGCCTTCTCCTTGAGGGGCTTGTCGAGGGAGACGTCCTTTTTGCTTTCAGCCTTCCTGCTGTCGTCGGCCTCCTTCTTGGGCAGGTCGGCCAGCTGGACCGAGAAGGTCTCAAAGGGAAGCGAGGAGGCGCCGGAGATCAGCATTCCCGCCAGGGACAGGAAGGCCACGTGGAAGGCGCAGGAGGCCAGGATGAATCGGATCAGGACTTTTTTGGTAATCATCGGGTCTCACCCCGGGAAATGACAGAAGTCGGGAAGATTGGACAGCACCTCGTATATAGTCAACAGTTTGAAATAAAGCAAGTTTGCTGCCAAGCCGGCAAAGGACAAGCGATGGATCGCGATGAAGAATTCATGAGGCTTGCCCTCGCCGAGGCCGAAAAAGCCCTCCTGGCGGGCGAGGTGCCCGTGGGTGCCGTCATTGCCCGGGGCGGCGAGGTCATTGCCTCGGCCCACAACGGGCCCGTCGGTCTCAAGGACCCCTCGGCCCACGCCGAGATCCTCGCCCTGCGCAGGGCCGCCGCCGCGGAGGGGAACTACCGCCTTGCGGGAACGACGCTCTACGTGACGATCGAGCCCTGCCTCATGTGCGCAGGCGCCCTCATCCACGCCCGTGTTTCACGGCTCGTATTCGGGGCGAGCGACCCCAAGGGCGGCGCCGTCGTTTCCCTTTACGGGGTGCTGCAGGATGCCCGCCTCAATCACCGGGTAGACGTTACCGGTGGGGTCCTCCGGGAGGCATGTAGCGAAATTTTGAGTAGATTTTTCCGCGAAAAACGATTATGAAACGGTCAGTAAGCGGAGAGATACCGAAGTGGTCATAACGGGACCGACTCGAAATCGGTTTGAGGGCCTAAAAGCTCTCACGGGGGTTCGAATCCCCCTCTCTCCGCCATTTCTTTGTCTGCCGGGCCTTTCTTTGTTTCCGATCATCCGATCTTCTGCTCCTCCGATGCTCTTGTGATCGTCACCGATGGGGAACGGTCCGATTTTCGCAAGCGTCTCAGCGGGATGCAACTCTATCGGCCGCCTGTAGTCCCCTAAGATGGGTATGGACAAAGGTCAGGGAAACTGGTAAGAGACGCCCTAATGAAAAGAGGGCTCCCGCCGGGGGCCCCTCTTCGCTGATACGGGAAATTGCGGAGAGATGCCAGAGCGGCCGAATGGGCACGACTGGAAATCGTGTGTGCGCCCCTTAAAGGTGCACCGGGGGTTCGAATCCCCCTCTCTCCGCCAGAAAATAAAGAAACGGCGGCGATCGGGTGTTGCCAGCCGTTTTTCTTTCCCGGGGTACGGTTACCGTCGTGAAAAGGCTCCAGTCCACCATCTCCGGACAGGTCTTCCCCTTCGAACGTATCGAGGAGTTCGCCGACAACGGCGAGTCCCTGGAGGTTGGGATCGAAGGGCTGGCTGGCGCCCGCGTGAAGCCGGGCCGGCACCTCTGGGAACGCTTCGCCGACTTTCTTCCCGTCGCAATCGACGGGGATCTGACGCTCGGCGAAGGCGAAACGCCGCTACTTCCCGCGGGGAAGGCCCTCTCGGAGTTTGCCGGGATCGGCCGGCTGCACTTGAAAAACGAGACCATGAACCCCACGTGGAGCTTCAAGGACCGGGGATCGCTCACCACGATCGCCATGGCCCGGAAGATGGGGGAGCCCGTGACGGCAACCATCTCGACGGGTAACATGGGCCATTCCATGGCCGCCTATGGGGCGCGCGCGAGGATCCGGGCCGTTGTCTTTGTCCCGCACTATGCGCCCCTGGAGAAGATCCGGGCCATGGCCATCCACGGGGCCACGGTCGTCAAGGTCGCCGCCCCCGATTACTCCCTGATGAAGAGGGAGGTCTTGGGGCTTGCCGCGGAATTCAACCTCCGGATCGTTTCCGGTAACGGACCGATCCGGGTCGAGGGCTACAAGCTTGCGGCCTTCGAGATGGTCGAGCAGCTCGAGGGAAGGGTGCCCGGCTTCATCGCCGTGCCCACGTCGGCCTGCGGGCACCTCCGGGGGCTCTTCAAGGGGTACCGGGAGCTGAAAGAGGCGGGGCTTACCGACCGGCTTCCCAGGATGATCGTCGTCCAGGCAAAGAATGTAAACCCCGTCGTCTCGGCCATCCGGGAGGGCCGAGACCGGATCATCCCCGTATCGGGCGGGGATACGATCGCCGAGGCCATCACCTCGGGGGATCCGCCGGGCGGCGACGAGATCGTTCTCAAGGCAAAGCGGTACGGCTGGCTTGCCGAGGATGTGACGGAAGAAGAGATTCTCGATGCCCAGCGAAGGCTGGCCGGGGCCGGGTTTTTCGTCGAGCCCGCGGCGGCCACATCGCTTGCGGCCGTGAAAAAGCTCAGGGCGGCAGGGACAATCGGGGAAGAGGACTCCGTCGTCCTCATGCTCACGGGCTCGGGCCTGAAGGACATGAGCGTCTTTGCCCGACAGCACGTTGACGTCATTGAAAGCGACCTCCGGAGAATCCGGGGGGACGTGGAAAAGATACTTGCTCGACGCGGGGAAGTCTTTTAAAGTTCAACTAAGGCCCCCTCGCCTTGGCCCTCTCCCCCGGATGGGAGCGGGAAATCAGGGAATGGGGCTTTCAAAGGAAAGATAGCCGGGCCCCGTGCAACGCCGACTTGTGAACTCCGTCAGGTCCGGAAGGAAGCAGCGGTAGCAGGAACCGGCGTGTGCTACGGCAAGCCTGGCTATCCTTATTTATTGTACCGGGGCCATGGTAGAATATCTCGTCCTAGCCAGAAAGTGGAGACCTCAGGTCTTCGAGGACGTGGTCGGACAGGATCACGTGGTCACGACCCTGCGCAACGCGATCCGCCTGGGCCGGGTGGCCCACGCCTTCATCTTCAGCGGTCCCCGCGGCGTGGGAAAGACCTCGGTGGCCCGGATCCTGGCCAAGGCCCTCAACTGCGAGAAGGGCCCCTCCGAGATCCCCTGCAACGGCTGCGCGAACTGCAGGGAGATCACGGAAGGCATCTCCATGGACGTCCACGAGATCGACGGGGCGTCCAACCGCGGCATCGACGAGATCCGCGAGCTGAGGGAGAACGTGAAGTTCTCCCCCTCTTCGTCGCGCTACAAGATCTACATCATCGACGAAGTNNCACATGCTCACCAAGGAGGCCTTCAACGCGCTCCTGAAGACCCTCGAGGAGCCCCCGCCCCACGTCATCTTCGTCTTTGCCACCACGGAGACCCACAAGATCCCCGCCACGATCCTGTCGCGCTGCCAGCGCTACGAGTTCAAGCGCATCTCCCTGAAGGAGATCACGGCGACCCTGCGCAAGATCGCCGATGGGGAGGGTATCCAGGCAAGCGACCAGGCCCTGACCTGGATCGCCCAGGGCGGCGAGGGCAGCCTCCGGGACTCCCAGAGCATCCTCGATCAGGCCATCTCCTTTGCCGGCACCGACATCGGCGATGCCGATGTGGAGGCCCTCCTGGGGATGGGCGA
Organism: Syntrophaceae bacterium UBA2192; assembly: GCA_002327315.1. Taxonomy (GTDB): domain Bacteria; phylum Desulfobacterota; class Syntrophia; order Syntrophales; family UBA2192; genus UBA2192. The sequence continues at coordinate 11,765 of DCVI01000033.1, forward strand.
CCGTAAATATCTCTTCGATCTCTCCCTTGCCATCCTGGGCCGCGACGCAGGCGCCTGCCTCAGGATCATCGACGAGGCCTTCTATGCCGGGGCCGACCTCAAGGTCTTCTACGAGAGGATGCTTGCCCACTTCCGCAACCTGCTGCTCGTCAAGATCACTGCGGGAGAAGGGAACCTTCTGGATCTGTCGGATCACGAGGTGGCCGAGCTCACGCGTCAGGCCGCATCCGCCTCTCGGGAAACGCTGCAGCGCCTGCTCGACGTGCTCATGGGCGGCGAGGAGGAGATGCGAAAGAGCCTCAACCCCAGGCTCGTCCTGGAGTTTACGGCCGTCAAGATGGCCTGGCAGGAGCCCCTGATCCCCGTCGACGAAATCCTATTGCGGATGGAGGGGATCGAGAAGCGACTCGGGCAGCAAGCCCCGGCCGAGCGCTCCGTGCCGCAGAAGGCCTACCCGCCGCCCCCCGAGCGGACGCTGCTCGACGAGGGGGCAAACGAGCCCGTCGTCAGGGAACCGGCCCCGCAGGGTGCCGAGGAGCGCTGGGCCGATTTCAAGCAGTTCGTTAAAAGAAAAAACCAGCCCCTCTGGGCGAAGATCGAACCGGGGAAACTTCTCGGGTTCGGCAACGGGGTGCTGACGATCGGCTTCCCGAAGGGCTACCTCTTCCTCGATTTCTTCGAAGAGAAGCCTCAGCGGGAAAAACTCGAGGAAATGGCCCGTGAATTCTTCAACCAGTCGGTCACCCTTTCCGTGGATACGATCGACAACGGGCCCGGAGAGGCCAACGGCCAGGCGCGAAACGGCCCAAACCAGAACCGGGCGAACCAGATCCGCCGCGAGGCCCTGAACCACCCGCTTCTGCAGAAGGTCATGGACGTCTTCGAAGGGGCCGAGGTGCAGGAAGTGATCGTCAAGGAGAAGTAGGCCGCTGCGCGGCAGTTATTGGTTGACAAGATGATGAGTTGATAAGTTGATGTGAGAAATACCTTATCAACCAGTTACTAAATCAACTAGTCAACATCATCGCGAAGCGATATGACCGGACGGCCCAGACAGACGAAATAGACCAAATAGACGAGATAGACCAGTTTGGGAGGTAGTCGTTTTGAATTTCCAGAATTTGATGAAACAGGCCCAGAAGCTTCAGGAAAAGATGGCCAAGGTCCAGGAGGAGCTTGCCGCAAAGACCGTGGAGGCCACATCGGGGGGCGGCATGGTGACGGCCGTTGTCAACGGCAAATTCGAGCTGATGTCCATCCGGATCGAAAAAGACGTCGTCAACCCCGACGACATCGACATGCTGCAGGACCTCATCGTCGCGGCGGTGAACGAAGGGGTCCGCAAGGCCCAGGAAATGGCCTCGGCGGAGATGGCGAAGGTCACCGGCGGGATGAAGCTTCCCGGCATGATGTGAGAGGGCGCATGCAATGACGGGATATGCAGCGCCCATTCAGCGACTCATCCAGGAGCTGGGCCGCCTGCCGGGGATCGGCGAGAAGACGGCCACGCGCCTGGCCATGTTTATCCTGCGATGGTCGACCGAAGAGGCAAAAAGGCTTGCCGAGAGCATCGTCGATGTGAAGGAGAAGATCCGGTTCTGCTCGGTTTGCTTTAACCTGGCTGAGGACGAGCTGTGCGCCATCTGCGCCGACCCGGCCCGGGACCGGGAGCGGATCTGCGTTGTCGAGGACCCCGACTCGCTCACTGCCATTGAGGAAAGCGGGAGCTTCCGCGGCACCTATCACGTTCTTCACGGGGCCCTGGCCCCCCTGGACGGGATCGGCCCCGATCAAATACGGGTCCGCGAGCTTGCCGAGCGCCTGGAGCGAGGCGGTGTCCGGGAAGTTATCCTGGCTACCAACCCCAGCGTTCAGGGGGAGGCAACGGCGCTTCTCATAACGAGGCTTTTGAAAGACAAAGGGCTCGAAGTCACCCGGATCGCCCTCGGGGTGCCCGTGGGGGGGGATCTGCGGTATACGGACAAGATGACGCTGGCCAAGGCAATGGAATTCCGCCGCGGCATGTAGGCGGCTGTTGACCGGGGGCGCGTCCCGGCATATGCTTTAAGTTCATATTGAGATTTCCAGTCCGTGAAGATCGGAAGAGCAGAAGTGAGGAAGAGCGGATAAGAAAAAATTTCCCCTCCACTCCGATCTTCCGCTCTTCATCGCTTCCTAACTTCTGTCCTTTCAGGGTGCCTTGCATCTGGCCATTTTTGAACAGCCGCCAGGATTCTCATCAAGCTAAGTCTCCCTGATCATTTTATGGTCAGGGTTTATTTTATCTGCAGATCGAATTCCTGATCATAAGCCTGCCCATCGGTTTCCTAACGCGGGCATGAAGCGGTATCATTATCCGGCAGGCGGCTTTTTCGGATCAGGTCCACCCCCAGCCAAATCAGCATGACGGCAAAGATGATCCTCAAGGTCTGCTCCGGCATGTGATTGGCCGCAATTCCCCCCAGGAAGGCACCGATGATGATCCCGGTGGCCAGGCCCGGCAGGATCCTGGTGACCACGTTCCCATGGCGCCAGTGGGTCCAGGAACCGACGGCTGCCGCCGGAAACATGCTCAGCAGCGAGCTTCCCTGCGCCACGTGCTGGCCCATCCCGACAAAGAGGACCATCCCTGCGATCAGGAAGGCGCCGCCGCCAATTCCCAGCAGCCCCGCGATGAAACCCGTCGCAAGGCCGGTGGCCGCAAGCGCGGCAATGGCGGGTGCGCCCGTCAGGGACATGACCGCCATTGCCCCCAGGTACGGTTTTGCAGCCAGAAGGGCCGCTACGGCCAGAAGGACACAGCCGAAGTAGCGTTTCAGCTTCCATTCGGGAAGGCTCGCGCAGTGTCGGGCGCCGAGCCTGGCCGTGAGGGAGGCCGTGACGGCCAGGATCAGGGCCGCCGTGAAATCGACGGCCCCCTCGAGGGCATAGGCCCAAGCCCCTGAAAGCCCTGCGAAAACGACGACCGCGAGACTCGTTCCGTGGGCGCTTGCCTGGGGAATGCCGAGCAGCCGCGTCATCAGGGGGATCATGACCACCCCCCCGCCCAGACCCACGAGGCCTCCGAAAAGCCCTGCAATCAAACCGATCAGAAAGCTCATAGTCCCTTCTTTCATGACGGGTGGCGACAAAACCTAGCACGAAACGGACTCTCGTATCCACCGCAGATTCATGCCGGCGCGCAATTGCCGGGAGTCGTGGACGGGCTGAAAGAAAAGGGACGGTGACGGTTGCGCGAATGGATGATGGTCTGTCGAACACCCCGGGTCACCTGAAAAACCACAGGGGCGCAGGGGCTCGAAATCGAGGGACGCTCTCTGCGAGAAAACCTGACATAAAACGGATGTTTATCGCTGCGCCGGAGTGCCGGTTCGGCATCTCGCTGCACCGTAAAATAGGCGAAAACATCTGAAAAGTTACCACTTTGGTATTGACAGGCCATCGCGATTCGGATATGGGGAATTTTCTGTAATATTGGTTTCCGCCAATCCACCACACATTCAGTACGCAAATCTTTCCGGGGGAGAATCACCGATGATCGAGATCAGATGGCATGGAAGAGGTGGCCAGGGGGCCGTCACGTCCGTCGAGATGTTGGCGCTGGCAGCCATTGAGGAAGGAAAATACGCCCAGGGCTTCCCGGCCTTTGGCCCGGAGAGGCGCGGCGCGCCCGTTATGGCCTTCAACCGCGTATCCGATAAGCCCATCAAGATCCGTTCGGGCATCTATCGCCCCGACGTGGTCGTCGTCCTGGACCCCAGCCTCGTAAGCCTCGTTCCCGTCACCGATGGGCTCAAACCCGATGGGATCCTGATTGTCAATACGTCCAAGACCGCTTCCGAGATCCGGAAGGTTCTCAACTATAAAGGGAAGCTCTTCACCGTCGATGCCACGCACATCGCCAAGGAGGAGCTGGGCGTTCCCATCTCGAACACGACGATGCTGGGTGCCGTCCTCAAGGCCACGGGTGTGCTGAAAATGGATGCCATGAAGTCGCCCCTGGAACACCGCTTCGGCAGGGTGGCGGGCAAAAACATGACGGCCATGAAGCGCGCCTTCAATGAAATGAAACAGGCAAAAGCCGCGTAATCCATGCGAGGTCCTGATATGGCAAAGAAAAAGACAGAGCAGAAAAAGTGGCCCGAAAAATGGCACGAAGTGACCCCCGGCTGCATGGTTTTCGAACCGGGCAATGCCGCCAACTACAAGACGGGAAGCTGGAAAGCCCAGCGTCCCATCCTGGACACGAAGAAATGCATCAAGTGCGGGATCTGCTATATCTTCTGTCCCGAGGCGTGCATCCAGGAGGATACCGAGGGTTTCTTCCAGGCGGATCTGGGTTACTGCAAGGGCTGCGGGATCTGCGCCCACGAGTGCTGGCCCGGCGCCATCTCGATGGTTGAGGAGGAGGAGTAAGATGGGAAAGCGCATAGGAATGGAAGTGGGCATCGCGGCGGCCGAGGCCGTTGCGCTCTGTAATATCGACGTGGCGGCCGTCTACCCGATCACCCCGCAGTCGCACATCGCCGAGCACATGGCGGACATCATCCACGACGGCCGGATCGACGCCGAGTTCATCACCGTCGAGAGCGAACACTCCTCCATCAGCGCCTGCGCCGGCGCATCGGCCACGGGGGCCCGCGTCTACACGGCAACGAGCTCCCAGGGGCTCATGCTGATGCACGAGATCCTGCCTATCGTTTCGGCCATGCGCCTGCCCGTCGTCATGGGCAACGCCAACCGGGCCGTATCGGGGCCGCTCAACATCTGGAACGACCACGGCGACATCATGCCCCAGCGCGACAGCGGCTGGATCTGCCTGTTCACGGAAAACGGCCAGGAGGTCATCGATCTGTCGATCATGGCCTTCAAGATCGCCGAGGACCCCGAGGTGATGCTGCCCACCGTCGTCAACATCGACGGCTTCCAGCTCACCCACATGATCGAGCCCCTCGAATTTCCCACCCAGGCGCAGGTGAACAAGTTTCTCCCGGATCGCAAGCCCTATGCCACCCTGCACCCGGACAATCCGATGACGATGGGCTGCTTCAACATGCCCGACATCTTCACGGAGACGATGAAGGCCAAGGACACGGCCCTCTGGAACTCCAAGAAAACGATCGTGAAGGTCTTCAACGAGTGGGGCAGGCAGTTCGGCCGCAAGTACAATGTCGTCGAGACGTACAAGGCCAAGGACGCCGAAACCCTCATCCTCACCATGGGCTCCATGGGCGAGACGGCCTCGATTGCCGTCGACGAGATGAGAAAGGCGGGCAGGAAGGTCGGTCTCGTGAAGCTTCGCCTCTGGAGACCGTTCCCGGTCGAGGAACTGAGGGCTGCCATCAAGGGCTGCAAGACCCTCATCGTCATGGACCGCGCCATCTCCTTCGGTGGGGCCGGCGGGCCCGTGGCCACGGAGATCAAGTCCTTCCTGTTCCATGACAAGGGACGTCCCCGGATCGTGGACTTCCTCATGGGTCTCGGCGGCCGAGACGTCACCGTCGGGGATTTCATCGCCATGGTGGAGCGCGCCAAGAATAAGAAAGACGAAACCTACGAATATTACGGGGTGAGGGAATAATGAATACGGTACAAAATTTCGAGATCTTTGCGCCGAAGCTGGTGGACCGCAAGGAATATTTCAGCGCCGGCCACCGGGCCTGCCAGGGCTGCGGTGAAGTGCTCGCGCTGAGGCTGCTTCTCAAGGGCCTCGGCGATGACGTCGTCGTCGCCAACGCCACGGGCTGCATGGAGATCATTTCCTCGGCCTACCCCCAGACGGCCTGGCTGCACCCCTACATCCATGTCGCCTTCGAGAACGCCGCTGCGGTGGGATCCGGTGTCGAGGCAGGCCTCAAGGCCCTGCGGCGCAAAGGCAAAATCGCCGACCGCGACGTGAAGACCATTGCGATAGCCGGCGACGGCGGCACTGCCGACATCGGCCTGCAGGCCCTCTCCGGCGCCATGGAGCGCGGCCACGACATGATCTTCTTCTGCCTCGATAACGAGGCCTACATGAACACGGGCATCCAGCGCTCGAGCGCCACCCCCTTCATGGCGGCCACGACGACCTCGCCGGCCGGCGAGGCCATCCCGGGCCAGCGCACGGGAAAGAAGAACGTTCCCGAGATCATGGTGGCCCACAAGGTCCCCTACGTGGCGACGGCCTGCCCGAGCTACCCCATCGACCTCATCAACAAGGTGAAGAAGGCCAAGGCGGTCAAGGGCCCCGCCTATATCCACATCTTTTCCATGTGCCCCACGGGCTGGCGCTGCGCCTCGGAGATCACGATCAAGCTGGGACGCCTGGTCGTCGAGACGGGCGTCTTCCCCCTCTACGAGGTGGAAAACGGAAAGTACCGGCTCACCATGGAAGTCCCGGAGAAGCTTCGTCCCGTCGGGGATTATCTGAAGCCCCAGGGGCGGTTCCGCCATTTAACCCCCTCGAACATCGAAACGATCCAGGAACGGGTCAACCGTGAGTGGGAGATCCTTATGAACAAAATCGAGTGCATGCAGCCCTGGTAATGTTTCACGTCATGCGGCGAAAACAGAAAACGGAAAGATAGGGTGACAGGGAATGAGTGCAGTATCCTTCAGCAGCTGGAACGGAAAAATCGTAGACAACCGCACCGGTAAAGCGGCGAAAGCCGTTGATGCCGGCGTCCCGAAGATGCTGGGCGACAAGTCCTTCACGGCCCTGATGGGCTGGAACGGCATGGTCATCGCGGATGCCGGTGCCAACGTCCCGTCGCTGGCCCTCGCCTACCTGAAGGAGGCAAGGAAGCTGTCGTGCGGCGAGTGCTCTGTCTGCAGCATCGGCATCGATAAGTTGACGGCACTCCTGGAGGGGCTCATCGCCGGGAAAGGCAAAAAGCAGGATATCGCGGAGATCGAGCGGATCGTCAAGGGTGTCATGGAGCTCTCCAAGTGCAACTTCGGTCGCGCCTCGGCCGTGACCCCCGTATTCGATGCCATCCGGTACTACAAGGACGATTTCCTCACCTTGATCGGGGGGAAGAAAGGCGCCACGCGGCCCTATAAGGCGGCCGTTACGGCTCCCTGCCTCGAGGCCTGCCCGGCCAAGCTCGACATCCCGGGATACATCGAACTGATCCGCAACAACAAGTTCGGAGAATCACTCAATCTCATCCGCAAGCGATGCATCCTTCCCGGAGTGATCGGCCGCTCCTGCACGCACCCCTGCGAGGAGGCCTGCGTGCGCAACGGTATCGACAAGACCCTGGCCATCCGTCTCCTGAAACGCTCGGCGGCGGATAACGACCTGGCCCAGGGGGCGAGTGCCCTGAAAAAGCCCACGGCCGAGAGGCCGGAAAAGGTGGCCATCGTCGGTGCAGGGCCCGCAGGTCTTGCCGCGGCCTACCACCTCAGGAGAATGGGATACCAGGTCACGATCTTTGAAGCCTTCCCGAAGGGGGGCGGCATGGCCGCCGTCGGGATCCCCGACTACCGGCTGCCCAAGGGCATCCTCGAACACGAGATCAAGCTCATCCGCGAACTGGGCGCCGATATCCAGTACAATAAGAGAATCACGAAGCTTGACATGGACGATCTCACCACCCAGGGCTTCAAGGCCATCTTCCTGAGCGTGGGCGCCCACGAGGGCACCAAGATAGGCTGCAAGGGAGAGGATGCCGGTTACGAAGGGTTCGTCGACGGCGCCGTGTTCCTCCGGGATCTGGCCCTCGGCAAGACCGTCGAGCCTAAAGGCAAGGTCGTCATCGTCGGCGGCGGAAACGTGGCCATGGACTGCGCCCGGAGCTGCCTGCGCCTGGGCTTCAAGGAGGTGGAGATCCTCTACCGGCGTACCCGCAAGGAGATGCCCGCCCGGCCCGAAGAGATCGAGGAGGCCCTCGAGGAAGGGGTCAAGGTCCGCTACCTCGTCGCCCCCGTGAGCGTGCTGGTTGACGGCAATAAGGTGAAAGGCGCGGAGTGCATCCGGATGAAGCTGGGTGCGCCCGATTCCAGCGGGCGCCGCCGTCCCATCCCGGTGAAAGGCTCCGAGTTCAAGGTGAAGGCGGACATGATCATTCCCGCCACGGGTCAGAAACCGGACCTCAGATTTGTGAAGGACCTTGTCCCAGTGACGGGCTGGGGCACCATCGAGGTGAACCCCGAAACATTGAGGACCAACCTGGAAAACGTATTTGCAGGCGGTGACTGCGTATCCGGCCCCGCGACCCTCATCGAGGCCCTCGATGCGGGCAACAAGGTGGCCCGAAGCATTGACGCCTACCTCCAGGGCAGGACCTTCGAGCCCGAGGTGAGCTTCAAGGGGATCGACGTGAAGGCTCAGCGCGCAATAGGTTTCGTCGATGCCTGCGCCCAGGAGAAAGTGAACCTGCTCGACCCGAAGGCGCGCGTCAAGGGCTTCGCCGAGGTCGAGGCCCCTTACAGCGACGCTGCGGCCATGAAGGAAGCAAACCGCTGCCTGCGCTGCTACCGGCTGGTGGTCTGGGGATAACCTGGTCCATCTCGTCTATCTGGTCTATTTGGTCTGTTTCGTCGAAAGAAAGGACCGAAGAGACCGAACAGGCGGAACGACTGAATAGACTTTCTTAGAGGGAATTTCGATGCTGAACGTCATGATCGATGGCAAGAAGTTGGAAGCGAAGGATGGGGCGACGATCCTGCAGGCCTGCCAGGCCAATCACATCCCGATCCCGACCTTGTGCTTCCACAAGGATCTCATGCCCTTCGGGGCCTGCCGCCTCTGTGTTGTGGAGGTAAAGGCCAACGGCAAGTGGCAGGTGACGAGCTCCTGCGACGCGCTTATCAAGGACAAGGCCGAGGTCCGGACGAACTCCGACAAGGTCAAAGAGAGCCGCAAGCTCGCCGCGGAGCTTCTCTACTACAAGTACCCCACGACGAAGGCCGTTCGCGATATGGCGGAGAGCCTGGGCGTGGAAGTGGCCGAGGGGAAGGCCGAGGGCAGTGACTGCATCCTCTGCGGCCTCTGCACGAGGACCTGCCACGAGATCGTCGGCGTCGACGCCCTCAAGTTCGTAGACCGGGGCCTGGGCCGCAACGTGGCCGAACCCAAGATCGAGTACGTCGCCGATGCCTGCATCGGCTGCGGCTCCTGCGCCTATGTGTGCCCCACGGGGTTTGTGAAGATGGAAGCCTCCGGCGACCGACGGATGATCTGGGACAAGTCCTTCAAGATGGTGGCCTGCGGCAAATGCGGCCGCTATTTCGCCCCCGAGGACCAGCTCAAGTGGATCAGCAAGAAGACCGGCGTCCCCATGAGCGTTTTGACGGTCTGCACGAGCTGCAAGTAGGCGGGAAGCAATAGCGATTGCGTAACAAAAGACCGCTCTTGACAAGGGGCGGTCTTTCCATTACTATGCGTTTTCAAATTTTTTACACCGACAAATTCCTCGGTAGCTCAGTCGGTAGAGCAGCTGGCTGTTAACCAGCGGGTCACATGTTCGAGTCATGTCCGAGGAGCCATATGCGACTCTCAGCAAAACCCTTATAATTTGCTGAGTTAGGATCTAGGTCCGGCGGACCTATGGGCAGTTCCCATAGGTCCATTTTTATTTTACCTGACTTCCCCTGCTTATCTTTTTTCAGGGGCTGATCATAATACGTGATTCGCTTGACGACCAGGTGGATTAGATCAAATTTGTCTTGCAACGACAGTTTGTCAAAAACAGCGTTAAATTCCTTAACATTTTCATAAACCACATTAACGTCGATAATTCGAGTTTCAGCTACGGATTTTTCTATTTCGAGCTCACCTATTTGCGTCTTAATTTGGCTCTCACGCTGTTCCAGCCCCTTCAGTTCGTCGATTACAAAAGAACAGTTTTTCGCTTCACTGCCCTCTTCCCGAAGGACGCTGAGGAGATTTTTCGCTTCCTGCCTTATCTGATGCATAGTTTTCTCCAGGCCGGCTATCTTATCCGTGAACTCCTTGACCTTTTCTCGATCGGCTTTAACAGCATTCTCCGCCACCTCTTTGAGGATGTGAGGGTTTCTTCCCAGTTGCTTCAGTTCGTTGACAACTAGCTTTTCCAGCTCACGGGCTTTTATCCTTTTCACAGTGCAAGGATCCTTGCTTCTGTCGTTATCTCGCCAACAACGGTAGTAAAAGTACGGCCGCCCCTTGGAAGTTGAATAGCTTGGTCCCATTCCGGATCGGCAAGTACCGCAACGGACAAGCCCTGACAGAAGGAACTCTTTACTGCTGCTTCGCAGGCTTTTCTTCGTCACGTTATTGATCGCAAGAATCTTCTGAACTTCGTCGAAGAGTTCCTTTTCGATGATCGCCTCCTGCTCTCCTTTAACAATCCCGCCTTTATAAGCCCTCATTCCGATGTACAAAGGACTCTTTAGCATGCGGCTCAGACCGCTCTTGCCGAATTTTCCGGCGGCATGGCGGCGCTTTTTCTTGGATGTCCATTCCTTTGTTCGATAACCTTTTTCATTCAGCTGTTTTGCCGTCTCACTGAGCGATCCGGTTTTTCTATAGATTTCAAAAATCATCTGAACTATAGGTCGCTCGTTTTCGTTAGGGATGAACTTGCTGGCTTCGTAATCGATATCGTAGCCGAGTATGGGGTACCCACCTAAATATCCGCCATGAGATCCCTTTGAGGCCATGCCATCGCGGGTTCTCTCTGCTGTCAGCTCTCGTTCCATTTGCGCGAAAACTAGCACAGATCGCATCATTCCACGGCCTATCGCCGTTTCTGTCTCGATGCTACCTTGCAAAGCCTTGAAAGTGATTTTCTTCTCCGCGAAGAACATGTAAAGGCGTTCAAAATCGAGGATGGATCGGGAGATGCGATCTATTTTTTTTACCACGACGGTATTAATGAGCTCTTTTTTTATATCTTCAATCATCCTACGATATGCTGGACGGTTTTCGTCCTTAGCAGAAAACCCCTCTTCCCTGTATACCTTTACGACCTTCCATTTCCTCCCTCGACAATAATCCTCACAATTTTCAGTTTGTTCCCGTAGGGATTCACCTTCTTCTGCCTGTTGAGCAGTTGACACACGCACATAAATCCCGCAAAGGCGATCGGCATCCGCCATTTCAACCATATATTCCTCCAGTTTTGTATAGCGTTTCATACACATACGTAAAATATATTTCGATGTCAAGGGAAATATTGTTTATATTTATGTTTATTTTCAATGCGTTATGACGATTTTGTTAAAAAGATCTGCGTGTACAGCTATATGAATAGTAAGAGAGACAAACGACTTGATCGACAAGAGAACCTCCATACTCGAAGACGAGACATGCTGCAGGCCAAAATATCCTTGGCAGGATATGGCGCCGGAGGTTCGACTCAAGAAAATCTCCGATATTCTGGCGCGAGGTGTTGTGAATCTCATTGATGCCCAGAAGGCAGAAAGAGAACAACGATCCATTAGTTTGGCGGAGCGAGGAAGAAAAGAAGCCATGAGACAGCAAACGGACGATTCAGCAACCTTATCATCGCCGAATTCCTTCAAAACTGATGAGGCGAAAAAATCGCGACTCTGCAGGGGGGGAATTTTAAGGGCGGTTACTGGCTCTGATGAGGCTATCTGCAGAAAATTGGACAGTAATTAGGAAAAATGAAAAAGCTAATCCTCGATCACAATACAAAGCCTACTCCAGTGTTCCTTGGAAAAAATGACGGCATCTGGCTCGGAGTGGAGCTGGAGCTCGAAGCGGAGAGGGTATCCAGCTCACCGGTTATGTTGGCTAGAGATATTGTTGCGATGTGGATTTACACCAAGGAGGATGCGAGTTTGAAAAATGGCGTTGAACTCGTTACGCATCCGGCTTCATTGGAATTCCACAGGGATAAATGGTCTGGGATATTGTCGCATGTGAGGTCACATGGCCTCAGGGCGGCGAAAACATGCGGTCTCCATATACACATTTGCAAGGAAGCTGTAGATGTCAAAGCTCTAGTACCATGTAACAATTAATATT
>DCVI01000161.1 GCA_002327315.1 Syntrophaceae bacterium UBA2192
CGACACAGTCTCTGAGGGGAGAGGGAAATTTCTGTAAAGGTCGTCATGGGGAAAGTATGGAGGATTTTATCAGATTATTCATTTCATCTGCAACCCCGGGCAAAGCCGGGGTGAGACGCCCGAAGAAAGAAAGGGTTACAAGCCGATAAAGGCCAGCCTCACGAGATCGCTCCCCGGGAGATCCTGGCCCTTGCCTTCCATCACGATACGTCCCGTCTGGAGGAAATAGGCCCGGTGGGAGATTTCGAGCGCCTCGTAGACGTTCTGCTCGACGAGCAGGACCGTCACGCCCTTCTCATTGATCGTCTTGACGACCTTGAAGACTTCCCCGACGAGTTTCGGGCTCAGGCCCAGGGACGGCTCATCGAACATCAGAAGCGAAGGGTTGGACATGAGGCCTCGTGCGATGGCCAGTTGCTGCGGCACGCCCATCGCGCCGACGATCAAGGCCGCCACGACGACGGCACTCTTTGAAAAGCGGATCCCCTTCGGTCACAAGTTCGCCACCCGGGATATCGGGAAAGGAACCCTCGTCGTGAAATACGGGGAGCCGATGGGGGTTGCGACAAGGGACATCAAGGCAGGCAGTCATGTCCACGTGCACAACGTGGAGAGCAGCCGGGGCCGCGGCGACCGGTAAGCGTCGGGTGCGGGCTGAGGGCACGATGGCGGTTCGTACCGGGCGACTTATCTCCAGGTTCGGATGTTGCCGCCGAAACCCAGGACAGAGGATATCTTCCCTGCCGTCTCCAGGAGGCGCGGCAGATGGTTCTCGAGCATGTCCATGAGACTGACCGCCTGGCTGATGAAGGACATATTCAGCGAGGCTTCCACTTCACCCCGATCGTTGAATATGGGCGTGCCGATGGCCCGAAGCCCCGGGATCCATTCGTTGTCGCTGGAGGCATATCCCCTGGTCCGGACCTCCTCCAATATTGAGTCGATCTTTTCGCCGCGCCTGCCGATGCTCTTCACAGCTTCCTTGTCCTTGAGGAGATCCGTGAGGAGTTGATCGTACTTGTCGCGGGACAGAAAAGCGATCAAGGCCCTCCCTACGGCCGTCTGGTAGCAGTTCAAGCGGCTTCCCACATACAGATTGGTATTGAGGATCCTCCGGACGGTGATCCGTTCGATGAAGAGCATCTCCGTGCGATCGAGAACGGCCAGGTTTACATTCTGATCCGTCTCTTTGGAGAGGGACTCCATGTAGGGGAACGCGGTTTGACGCAGATCCATTCCCGACAGAACGGAGAAACCCAGCGCCATGACCCGCGGCGCCAGGGCATAGGCTTTCGTGTGGGGATCCAGCGTTACGTAATTCATCGTCAAGAGCGTTTTGAGAAACCGGTGCACCGTCGTCTTGGGCAAGCCGGTCCTGGCGGACAGATCCTGAAGGTTCAGATGAGGCTCACCAGGGGTAAACGATTCGAGGATCGCGAGCCCCCGGACCAGGGAGTTGACACGTTTCGGTTGGGCCATTGGCTGTTCCATATAGTGGGAAGAAGTATTTCATAGTGAAATAGCTTTATTACCCCTTTCCTGTCAAGCGAAGGTTTGCCGCTACGCGGCAGTGACCGGTGATCGGTGACCAGTGGAATAGAAAGAAGGGAGCAGACAAAAGTGCCTGAGTGGGAAGAAGTGCCTGATTGCCTGAGTGAAGAAAAAGGCTTGGGATCACGGAATCCGGACTCCGAATGCCCGATCCTGGCCACGCAGTGGTTTAGCCTTGCGGCTTGCGGCTTGCGGCTTGCGGCTTTTTTGCCTCGGGCCTTGTCCCTGGTCCCTTTTGGGCCGGATATGATATAAGATCAGGTATCTCGAAAGGCGGAGGTTCCCGATGGCCCTTCACGAGCTGGCCGGCAAACCGGCCCCGAAGTCCCTGCTCGTCAACATCCCCCGGCTGGTTACGGCCTACTACACGAATCACCCCGACGCGAATCGCGACGCGGAAAAGGTCGCCTTCGGCACCTCGGGCCACAGGGGCTCGTCCTTCAGGAACAGCTTCAACGAGGACCACATCCTGGCCACCACCCAGGCCATCTGCGACTACCGGGCCTTGCGGGGCACCGACGGGCCGCTTTTCGTGGGGATGGACACCCATGCCCTCTCGGAGCCCAGCTTCGCCACGGCCCTGGAAGTCCTCGCCGCAAACGGCGTTCACGCCATGGTCCAGACAGGCCGCGGATACACGCCCACACCGGTCATCTCCCACGCAATTCTGACCTGCAACCGTGGAAAGAAAACGGGCCTTGCCGACGGCATCGTCATCACCCCGTCCCACAACCCTCCCGAGGATGGCGGATTCAAGTACAACCCGCCCGAGGGCGGCCCCGCCGACGTGGAGGCAACCCGCTGGATCGAAAACCGCGCCAACGATTATCTGCGCGCAAGACTTTCCGGTGTGAAGAGAGCACTGTTCGAAAAGGCCATTCGGGCCTCCACAACGCACGAGCACGACTTCATCGGCCCCTACGTGGAAGAGCTCGCTCAGGTCCTGGACATGGAAGCCATAAGGGCCTCGGGCATTCGCATCGCCGTCGACCCCATGGGAGGTGCATCGCTTCCCTTCTGGGACCCCGTGTCCGCGCGATACGGCATCAACCTCGACGTGGTCAACCGCGACGTGGACCCCGCCTTCGGGTTCATGACCGTGGACAAGGACGGGAAGATCCGGATGGACTGCTCGTCGCCTTACGCAATGGCCCGCCTCATCGGCCTCAGGGACCGCTACGACATCGCCTTCGGTACCGACCCCGACAGCGACCGCCACGGCATCGTGACGCGAAGCGCCGGGCTCATGAACCCCAACCACTATCTGGCTGTCGCCATCTGGTATCTCTTCCAGAACCGTCCCGGCTGGCGACGTGATGCCGCCGTGGGCAAAACCCTCGTGTCGAGCAGCCTCATCGACCGCGTGGCCGCGCACCTGGGCAGGAAGCTCTCCGAGGTGCCCGTGGGGTTCAAGTGGTTCGTCGACGGGCTTCTCGACGGCTCCTGCGGCTTCGGCGGCGAGGAAAGCGCGGGGGCTTCCTTTTTGCGCATGGACGGCACCGTTTGGACAACCGACAAGGACGGCCTCATCATGGGACTGCTGGCAGCCGAGATCACGGCGAAGACGGGGCGCGACCCCGGGGAGCATTACGTCGAGATCGCGGCACGATTCGGAAGCCCCCTGTACGAGCGGACGGACGTGTCGGCCTCGGCCGAGCAGAAGAGCGTCCTCGAGAAGCTCTCGCCCGAACAGGTGGGCGCTTCGGAGCTGGCCGGGGAGGCCATCGTGGCAGCCTTCACCGAGGCGCCCGGAAACGGCATGCCCATCGGCGGGCTGAAAGTGGTCACCCGTGACGGCTGGTTCGCCGCCAGGCCCTCGGGAACGGAAAATATCTACAAGATATACACGGAAAGCTTCCGGGATCAGGCGCATCTTCGTCGAATCCAGCAGGAGGCGCGGGCCATTATCGACAGCGTCTTTAGGAAAGCAGGCGTCTAGCAGGCGGCAAAGCCGCCTGCGGGCTTTGGGCATCCGGAGTCCGGAATCCCGAAGCCTGAAGCCTGAACGAAAAAGATCCCCGGTTCATAACAAACCGGGGATCTTTTTTGTTCGACAGCCTCGGCCTTCGGCTCCTCGCCTCCGGCCTCCGGGCTCAGTTTACTTCGTCACAACGAACTTGGCGTTGCGGTTCATGGACCAGCAGGCCTCGGTGGACTGAGTGCAGACCGGCTTCTCTTCGCCGTAGCTCACCGTCTTGATCCGCTTGGCGTCGATGCCCGCTGCCTTCAGCGCCTTGGCGGCCGAGTCGGCTCTTCTCTGGCCCAGGGCCATGTTGTACTCGTTGGTGCCGCGCTCGTCGCAGTTACCCTCGATCGTGACGTTAGAGCCCTTGTTCGCCTTGAGGTAGTCGGCATTTTTCTTCACTACATTTTTGTAGTCGGGCTTCACGTTGTACTTGTCATAATCGAAATAAATCGAGTCGGGGTCTGCAGCGGGTGGAACCATGGCAGCAGCGGGAGGAGCGGCAACGGCTGCGGCTGCGGGGCCCAGGAAGATCTTCTCCACGAAGCTGGCCATGCCGGCGGCGCTCTCAACATCTTTGCCCTTCACCGCGAACCCGCACTGACCGGCCTTCACGACCTTGTCAAGCAGCGCCAGGCCTTCGCCCTTCGGGTTATCCTGCGTCATAATGTCATTGCCGATCAGGACGGCGTAAATGCACACCTTGTCCTTCAGGGTGGCCTTCATCGCCTGGGCCGAGGCAACGGCCTTCGGCATTTCGAGACCATCGCTGAAGATGATGACGGCCGACTGGCCCGCCAGGGGCTTCAGATCCGCCGTGGCCGCATCGAGGGCCAGATCCAGCGGGCTCTCCACGCCGGCCGTATTGACCTCGAAGATGGCCTTGCCGAGATCCTCCTTCACGTAGGGGGCCATCCCGTACCAGAGCTTCGTGTCATAGGGTCTCGTGAGCCAGCGCTGCCCGGCGAAATCGCGCAGGCCCGCGGTGAGCTTCAGGTTGGGGATCGTGTCGTTGAAAAGCCGCACGAGGTGCTGTTCGTACTCAAGCTTCGAGGTCTTCATCGGGGCGGTATATGCGAAGTGATTCCACTGGTAGGGGTCTTCCATGGACGCCGAGGTGTCCATGATAACCTCGAAATTGTTTGCCTTCTGGACCAGTGCACCGGACTTCACTTTCGCGTTGAGGTCCTGTGCCGGGATGGGCTGGATAACCGTGGCGCAGCCGCCCAGCAGGGCCAGACTCAGTACGACAACGAGCAACTTGATCATATTTCTGACCATACGTAACCCTCCTTGTGGATGAATTGCTTCCTCTTGTTTGATGTGGTTTGGACAGAGTTGTCGAGCCGGATAACGCGATGACAGCTTCGATTCACAGGATTCATGATGAGTTGTAAAACTGCATCGGTCTATGAACTCGACCAGCGGAAATGAAGAACAGGAATTTTAAACATCCCTTGGAGAGTGTTTCCCTCGCTCTCCCCCCTTTAATTGTTCGTTTATATATAAAAAATCCACGGGAAATTCAATCATTAAAATGCCCGCGGGGCAAAAAAAGTGAGACGGGGCCGTGAATGCCTATTTTGTGGATATTCTTCGCCCTTTCTGCCAAAATAACCAATACGTTTATACACCGATTCACATGGAAGGAGGATGAACGGCATGAAAGTGATCGCATTCAACGGCAGCGCCCGCAAGGACGGCAACACGGCCATCCTGCTCAACACGGTCCTCGAGGAGATCAAAAAAGAAGGCATCGAGACCGAGCTCTACCAGCTTGCCGGAAAAAAGATCCAGGGCTGCATTGCCTGCTACAAGTGCATGAAAAACAAGGACAAGCGCTGCGCTGTGACGAAGGACATCGTGAACGAATGTATTGAAAAAATGATCGAGGCCGACGGGATCCTCCTCGGCTCGCCCACCTATTTTGCAGATGTGTCGGCCGGGACAAGGGCCCTCATCGAGCGGACCGGTTATGTGGCCCGGGCCAACGACTACCTATTCAAGCGCAAGGTGGGCGCGGGCGTCATCGCCGTGCGCCGAGGCGGCGCCATCCACGCCTTCAATTCACTCAACCTCTTCTTTTTCTACCAGCAGATCATTAATCCCGGCTCCAGCTACTGGGCCTTCGCCATCGGCCGCGACCCCGGAGAAGTCCTCAACGACGCCGAGGGCATACAGACCATGAAGACCCTGGGGGAAAACCTGGCGTGGCTGCTCAAGAAGGTCCGGCGGTAAAAGCCGCTCATCCGGGGAATGTTTCGCGTCCTGTTGAATTCGGACACACAGGTGCCTGACCCTATATGAACATCGAAGTTCAGAAAGGAGCACAAGCCATGTGGACAAAAAAGATTCTTTCACTGCTGCTCATATCCCTGACCCTGCTTACGTTGGTCACCGCCTGCGCGACGACGGGGGATAAGGACCCGCTGCGGTACGAGCCCGAGAACCTGCCGGCCAACCACAGGCCCCCGCCCACGTCGGGTGGTCCGTAGACAGCACTGGACAGCTGCCACGCCGAGCGATTGATTCCAGCCCATCGAGCCCGATGGGGGTGTGTGGGTTTGCGTCCGCTGCGTCAGGCTGAGTCCTGTCCATATCACCGGGACAGGGGTTCCCGGCCACGATCAGGTGACGTGGGCGAAGGGGCAGTTCTAAAAACCGATTTATTCACATGATGTTGCAACTAATTGGTTGCACAAGTGTTTCCGTGTTGACAACGGCGAAGGCATCTCATATAACGCACGACGAGCGTGAGAGCCTTCGCTGTTTTTATTTGCAGCGAAACCCGATGGAGGTCCGTCATGACGGAAACGGGAAGCAGCGTGCAGTTCAAGGCCGTCCAGGATTTGATGCACGAGATGGTCGCCATGTGGCAGCGGGTGAAGGACCTGGAGGAAGCCGACCGGGACAATCGACAGGAAATAGAAGCGCTCAGGGTGACGGATGCCCGTCTGAGGTGCGTTGTCGAAAAGCTGCCGTTACGCTTTTTCTTCAAGGACTCCGGCCTGAATTACGTCCTGTGCAGTGAGACCTATGCCCACGACTGGGACATGAAGCCGGGCGAGTTGAGCGGAAAGTCGGACCGGGATCTGTTTTCAGCGGACGTGGTGGAAAAACTGGCCGCTGTCGAGTTCGAGGTGATCCAGACCGGCAAGATGGAGATTGCCGAAGAAGACCGTCTCGTCGCCGGACGGGAAATCACGGTCCTGGCGATTCGCAAGCCCATCATCAACGGCACGGGAAGCACCCTCGGCCTTCTCGGTGTGCTGTGGGACATCACGGAGGACAAGCGGCTCAAGGTAAACCAGGAGCGCCGGATCCACGAGCTGGAGGGAGCCCTGTCGGAGCGCGTCGGGGAGGTGGGCTCCCTGAGAAGCGAACTGGAAAAATCTTCGGCGGAGCACCGGCAGAAGGAAGGGGAGTTCAGCCGCCTGAACGCCGAGCTCGAGGCAGGGATCACGACCCTGAGGGAAGAAATCCGGAGCACGACGGCGGACTTCGGGCAGAGAGAGGAAGAGCTCAAGCGGCTGCGCACCGGGCTCGAAACCGATCTCCATACCCGGCGCGAGGAGATCCATCGTCTGAGAAACGAGCTGCAGAAGGAGATGTTCGAGCGGGGCCAGGCCCTGGAGGCCCTGAAGAAATCCGTCGCCCACTCCCAGGAGTTGCTCGAGTCCGTGCAGAAGATCGCCGGCGCCCAGTAAAACCGGGTCCCCGAGCGTTCGGCCGGAATCGCCGAATGAGCGGATTCACCGGGAAATCAAAAGGCAGGGCACAGAGGCCCTGCCTTTGCTGTTTCATTTCCCGCTCCGGGCCCGGTTCTGTTTTCTACTCCACGATCAGGATCACCGGCGCCTCGTAGTCCGCTCCGGTGGCGCTCAGGCCGAAAAAAACCACCTTATCGCCCGCCTTGATCGTCGAGAAGTTCACCAGATCGCATCCGCTTCGTAAATCGAGAATCGTGGCCCCTGCAGGCACAATAACGGTCTTGCTGAGGTCATTGCTGTTCTTCACGACCATCGTGTTCGAGCCGGTGGACGTGACGGTCCCTTCCACTCTTTCGCCCTCGATGAAGACCGTCTTCGCCGTGAGGGGCGACGTAATCGTCGGGTTGAGAAGAATGCGCACATCCCGGCCCACGGTCAGGTAGCTGGCGGACACCTGGCCGTCCCCTTCGATATAGACGGGCACCGTCGACGGGACAAAGACATCGGCCGTTGCACCGTTTTCCTGCAGGACGGAGAGCTGCCTTCCACCGGCAACATCTGTCGCGATGGTAATTTCCCCTTTCACTTCCTTTGTCCGCAGGATCACGACCACCGCGCGGATTTCGGACCCGGCGCCCTTTCCGAAGACCCTGGCCACCATGCCGGCCTGGATGGCCTCGGGGCCAACCTCGGTGCCGCAGTTCATCAGGATGAGTGTTTTGGCAGGATCGATCCTGACATTGTAATTCCCGATGAGTTCCTCTCCCGTGAAGGTCGTGAAGGTAAACACATTCGATACGACTGCACTGGTCACGTCACCGAGGACATCCACGACGTCGCCGATGATGACAAGCGATGCAACGAGGGCGCCCGACGCGTCCATCCTGCCCCTCACCCGGACCTCCTGGCCGACGGCGATGTCCGAGACATCGCCGAACTCGCCATCGGCAAGGAAGATCTCCGTACCGGAGTTCAGCTTGACTTCCAGCGTGCCGCGGCTGTTCTCGAGAGCCATGTAGAAGCCTGTCGTCTCACCTCCGCTTTTGACCAATTCTGTGATCGTACCGTGGACGAGCTTCGGGCAGATCGCGGCGGGGTAGCCCGTCTCGATGTCGACGAAAACGACGGGCCGGAAGATGTACCACCCCGGCTTGCTCGGGTGAACGTGGATGGCCTTGTTGGCATCGATGTCCAGGCGAATGGACAGCGTCCCGCCGGGCGTGACGGTGAAGGGATCCCTGGGGTTGAGGTCGATCTTCCCGCTGGGAAGCTTAACCTCGATATCAAGGGTACTGCCGCTTTTCGGCACAAGCTCGATGTCCGAAACCTGGAGCCGGATCTTGGAGTACTGCCCCACCGGTACGCTTCTGTGTATTTTCAACAGGAAGTCTTCGTCGCGATAATCGAGGATGTCAATCCGGCATCCCGACGGGTTGTCGTAGATAACCACGGGAGAGCCGCTTACCGGCAGCAGCTCCACTTGCGTGATCGTCACCCAGATCTGTGCGAATTCGTCCGAAGGCCCGTCCTTGACAAAGATCGCAACAGACCCCGTCTGGGCCGCCGTCGGTGAGCTTCCGCCCCCGCCCTCGCCGCCTCCGCACCCCGCGAGCACGGTCATCATCGCGACAAGCAGGACCATCAGGAACCGGACAACATGAAGATTCGATGCACTTTTCATCGTAATGTACCCCTTCACCACGAAAGGCCGTCCCTTCGAACAGGCGGTCAATCCGCGTTTCATGCAGGCTGCCCTTTCAGGAAGGACGAAGGCATCCTGCCCCTCAGTCAATGATTCATAAATCAAACCAGAATGATTAACCCATTGTGTTCAAAAGATATTTCCCGCCGGCACCGTCTTCGCGGTCGCATGATTTTGTAAAGAATACCGGCAGTGAAAAGGCCGTCTGACGGGTATTTCATGCCTAACACCCTGTTTGGAAAATGCTTTCTTCAATTGGGGAAAAATGTAAAATTTTGCTACAGTTGGCCCTGAGCGCGTTGTGTGGCTGGAATCGCCGGGATCCGGCATTAAGATATTTCAGCAAAAATACCGTCTCGCCCGATTTTGCCTGATATTTTCGTATGAGGGCGTCGGCAAATTTGTTCTATAAAAAAGGAGCAGCACAGGGACCTCTACGACAAGGTGAGCTCCATCCCGACGAACTTCAAGATCTGCGACGAGCAGGCGGAGAGCCTGAAGGAAGCAGCCAGGATTCTAGTCGGCCGGGCAGTGGAGCAGCTTCGTCAGGACCCCTACTGGCAAAACATCGTTGATGCGAACTGAATGACGGGAGACGAGAGAGGCAGGGATGACCTTTCCCTGCCTTTTATCTCTCTATCCATGCCCGGAGGTTCAGATGCGGCGCCCCCGCCTCAGGCCCGCGAGACCGGCCAGGCCTGCAGCGAGCAGAATGAAAGACGCCGGCTCGGCAACGGGGGCGGAAGAATCGGTGGCCCTGAGATCATCGAAAACAAATATCCCATCTCCTGCAGTCTGGGTGAGTACGACTTTTTTGATGTTTTCTGCTTCCGAACTCACAATAAGAAGAGACCACCCCTGGGTAGTGACGGAAGCCGTACCCACAAGGCTGCCAATACTGTCGAAAGCCTGCATCAAAAACGTATCCATCGAATTTCCACCTGCGGCATAGATCGAGACCGTCTTCCACAGATCAGTAGTGAAGACAATCGTTTCGGGGTCCGTGGGTATCCCTGAGTTTTTCATCGTTGTACCCCTGTTGAAGGCCAGGAAGTTTGATCCGCTCTTTGCGGGAACCCCAAAGTTGCCGCCTGCATTCAAGATAGCCCCGCCATGCCCGTCTACAGGCCCCGAGAAGGTAACGCCTGAGGATGAAGACGTCAACGGAAACACCTCTATGAATGATGTAGGAGCAGTGCCTGCCTCATCGAACGTAATGAAGATGTCTGCGACGGCACCAACGGGGAGAAGCAACAGCAAGAAAAACACCATGCAGGTTAAAAGAAATTTTTTCATGGGAACCCCTCCTTCTAAACAGAACGGGAAAGGCCTCTGCCTTCCATTTCAGAAGCCTTTCTGTGATGTCTCCAGAGCAACCTTCAAGCCATTTTTTTAACCTGCTGAATTCACGAAACTATTACAGATGGCTACGACGTTTGTCTGAGTTGAAATCTGTAAACAAAGTCGACAATGACCAATATATCAACAATCCCTTAAAAGTCAGAACTAGCTTATTTTATTAATGATTGCTCCAGATCAGCCACTGTCTGAAACTTTTACAGTTACGCATGTTACAGGCTGCATCGCACCTGCGTTTCCCGGACATCTTCGCAATCCTGAAAAATAATTGTCCACAAAATCTGCCTCATGCCCTTCCAAAAGCATTTTCAGCCTTACGTCGATACGACGAATGTCCGGTTTTTATGATGTAAATAAGCGCCGGTTGTTGTAAAAGACGATGCATGTGGTTTTTCCTTTCCCTGCTAGCCGCCCTGGGTCTCGCCACGGCCGATGCCCTGACGAAGCGTTTTTTCAGCGATCTTACGCCCTACCGCATGGGGGTCGTCCGCATCCTGTCCTCGGCCCCCTGGATGGTCCTTGCGCTGCTTTTCCTTCCCTCGGCTATGCCGGATCGGGCGTTTTGGCTCGCCATCGCCGCGGCGCTCCCGCTGGAAATCTTCGCCTTTTTCCTCTACATGCGGGCCCTCAAGCTCTCGCCGCTTTCGCTCTCCCTGCCCTTTCTGGCCTTCACGCCCGTATTCATGATCCTCACGGGCCGCTTCATCCTGGGAGAGTCGATCCGGTTGGGCGGCGTCCTGGGAATCCTCCTGATTGTCCTCGGGGCCTACGTCCTCAATCTCTCGAAGATGAAGTCCGGGCTGCTGGGACCCGTCCGGGCCGTGATGCGCGAGCCCGGCTCCTGGATCATGCTGCTCGTCTCGTTCGTGTACTCGCTCACGGCGCCCATCGGGAAGGTGGCGATCCTGCACTCCAACCCGTGGTTCTTCGCCGCCGTCTACAACCTGGCGCTGTCCGTGGTCATCGTCTCGCTCTGGCCCGTGGCCGCAGGCGGTGCGGGGGTGCGCGGCATTTTCAGCAGGCCCGGTCCCATGCTGCTCATAGGCCTCATGGCCGCCATGGAGAATTTTGCCCACATGATGGCCATCGCGCAGGTCGAGGCGGCCTACATGATCGCCGTCAAGCGGCTGAGCCTTCTCTTCGGGGTTCTCTACGGGGCGTGGTGGTTCGGCGAGCAGAACATCCGCGAGCGCCTGGCCGGCGCCGCCATCATGATCGCGGGCGTGTTCCTGATCCGCTGGGCACAGGGGGGGTGACGGCCGCAACGCGGCCGGCATCTGGCATCCGGATTCCGGAATCCTGAATCCCTCTTTCACCGGTCACTGATCACTGGTCACTGGTCACTGTTTTTCAGGCTAGTTCCTTCCGGCTGGATATGAGCCGCTGCAGGGCCGTCAGGTTCGTGAGGACGGCGAGGATGACGATCGTTGCCTTGAGGGTGCAGTCCGGGCAGCCGCCCAGGAGGTAATGGTTGATCGGGGCATTGAGAACCGTCCCGACGATGAGCAGGATGATGCGTTCGGGGCGCTGCATGAGGCCCCTGAACTCCTTCTGCCCCAGGCTCTCGGCACGGGCCTTGATGTAGCTCACCATGATGGAGCCCATGAGGGCGAGCATCACCACGATAAGCATCCGCCCGCCTTTGAAGTAGAACATCAGGCCGAAAAAGATGAAGAACTCGGAGTAGCGGTCCAGGGTGGAGTCGAAGAGGGCGCCGAAGCGGGTGACCTTTCCCGAAAGCCTGGCCACGGTTCCGTCGATGGGGTCCATCAGGCCCGAGGCCCAGAGCAGCATCCCTCCCCAAAAGATCGCCCCGGCGGCGAAAAAGATGCCGGCAGCAAGCGACAAAAGCATCCCGGCTACGGTGATGTGGTTCGGCGAGACACCGGCGCTGACAAGAGGACGCGCGACCTTTTCCATCACAATGTAGTATCGCTTCTGCGCCTTCTCCCGGAATCCGCCTGCCTCGTAGGGCATGGTCTCACTCCCTTGTGGGTTGAACAATAACCTTCAAAGCCCCGGTTCGCCCGGAGTATAGGGATTTTACGGGGCTCTGTCCAGCGAAAACAGGCGGAAGAAGCGTGTCGCGGGTAGCGGGTAGCGTGTCGGGGAAATCGGGGGATTTCCTGTTGGCATTAGGCTATCCCCTTTTCACCGGTCACCGGTCACCGGTCACCGGTCACTGGTCACTGGCCACTGGTCACTATACCTGGCCCACAGGCTCACCGAGGGGTTAGCCGCTCCAACGATTGAAGCGCGCTGCGCGCTTCTTCCCTGCTCCCGAAGGGACCCACCAGGATGCGGTACCAGTCCTTCTGAGGCGCAACGCGTCTTTTCACGATTTCGACCCGGCCGAGATCGGAGCCGATCTTCCCGACATAGTCCCGTGCTTCACGGTACGTCATGAACGTGGCGGCATGGATGCCGAACGATCCGTCCGGGAGCTTCACGGACCTCGCTTTCCCCACAGCTTGCGGCAGAAGGACCTGGCTGCCGGCCCGGACGAGATCGACGTCCGCGATCTCCGGGTTTGATTCCAGGATGCAATCCAGGACGGTTGCGTTCACGAACCCGTAATATCGGGTCGCAATGGACGATAGGGTCGCCCCCTCCTTAACCGTGAGCTCGTTGACAGGAACATTTGCTTCTGTCGGTTCCTGCGCGACCGATGCCGGTGCCGGGGCGGCAGGGGGTAGAGGTTGGGCTTCCGGTTTCTCGGCCGGCAAGCCGGGCGCTTGCGCTCCCTGCGTGGATTGTGCCCTGGCTACTTCGTCTGCTTCGGATGCTTTCTGGCTCGGCGCCGGCTGGATCACGGCGCTTCCGGGCGCAATGCCGGATTTAGGGCTCAGATAGTAGCTTCCCAGAAAAACCCCGGCCGCCGCGACGGCCAGGGCGGCATAAAGCCAGGGGGACCGAAAGGCCGACTTCGCTGCGCCCGCGGTGGCAGGCGAGGAGGATGCCGCCCGGATCAGAGGCGCCGCAGCCTTGCGGGCATCTCCAACGGTCCCGGCGGATACGGGCTTTTCGGATCGCTCCGCGCCCAGGGCCAGGGCGCGGTCACACAGGGCATTGATGTTTCGGGGAACCCCGCCGGCATATCTGCAGATGGACGCCAGCGCCTCCGGCGTGAAGATGTCGCCGCTGCTTCGGCCGGCCCAGGCCAGCCGATGTTCGATGTACTGCAGGGATTCATCGCGGCCGAGGGGAAGAAGACGGTGGAGGATCTGGATGCGCTGCCTGATCTGCCTCAGGTGCTTCGAATTCAGCCTCCGGCTCAGTTCGGGCTCCCCGGCGATGACGATCTGGATCAGTTTGGTCCTGCTCGTTTCAAGGTTCGACAGGAGCCGCAGTTCTTCGATGATTTCATCCTTCATCCTGTGCGCATCGTCGAGAATGATCACGATATTCCGGTCTTTGTTCAGGCACTGGGTCAGGTATTCATAGAGCTCGTGGAGCATGGAGCCCTTGGTCAGCTCTTGGGCGGCGCCTTTGGCGGCGCGCAGACCCAGCTTTTCCATAAGATCCTTCAGCAGCCTGTAATACTGGTCATGCGATTGTGAGATCAGGGCAACCTGCGTCCGCTCGTCGAGCTGATCCATCGCCTGCCGGATGAGCGTGCTTTTCCCCATACCCTGCTCGCCGAAGATGACGATATAGCCCTTTCGTTCCCTGATGCCGTAGAGCATCAATGCCATCGCTTCCTTGTGCGTCTCCGCCTTGAAGAACACTTCGCGATCCGCGCCCTCTCCGAAAGGCATCCGGCTGAACCCGTAGTATTGCCCGTAATCCATATCCGTTGCGCCGCTCCTCGTTGGAAGAAAGACATGCGTCGACGGGCGGGACGTTCGTCCACCTTCCCATCGTAAACCCATCGCTTCATTAGGGGAAAAACCAACCTTGAAGTCAACAAAAAAGAAACTTCAGACCTTCACGTGCAGCACGGGCAGCGGCAGATGCTTCCTCTTCGTCTCGCCGTAGAAGGTCGTCTGCTCGCGCACCGTCGGCGTGCCCCGCCTGCCCTTCCCGAATTGGTCGATGGCGTGGGCCGCGCCCAGGTGCAGGCAGTGCTTGCCGAACTTCTCGCGCATCTCGTCGACGGCCTCGTAGAGGTCGCGCACCTTGTCGGCCCGCATGGGGCTCTCGAAAAGGCTGTACTGGACGTTCCGGTCGGGCATCAGATCCACGAGGATCACACCCGTGGCGCGGTAGAGATCCTCCCTGCGGTAAAGCTCGTCGAAGAGCCCCCGCAGGACATCGCACAGCTCGAGGGGGTGGGCCGAGGGGCGGGTGAGCTTCATCTCGCTTCCGCGGTACTCGAAGTCGTTCATCTTGAGAAACCCGATGAGTTTGCGCGGCGCCAGGTGGTAGCGCCTGGCCTTCATGCAGGCCGACTCGAGGTTGCGGAGCAGTTGCGCGAAGAGGTACTCGGGGTCGCTTGTGGACGGCGCGAAGGTCTTCGTCTTGCTGATGGAGGCGTAGTCGCTCTTTTCCTCGGCCGCGACGGGGTAGACCGATTCGCCGCGAAGCTCGCGCCAGATCTCCTGGCCGGGCTTGGTGAACTTCTTCTTCACCACGGCCTCCGGGAGCCGGGCAAACTCCAGGGCCGTCCTGATCCCCATCTTCCAGAGGTAGTTCGTCGTGGCGGGGCCGACGCCCCAGATCTTCTCGACGGGAAGCTCGCCGATGTAATCGGGAATCCGGCGGCCCGGGATCGGGGTGAACCCCGCGGGCTTCTTGTGCTTCGAGGCCACCTTGGCGAGCACCTTTGAGAGCGAAAGGCCGACGGAAACGGTGATCCCCAGCTCGCGCTCGACCTCGCGCTTGATGTTGAGGGCGATCGTCTCGTAGGAGGAGTGGAAGGAGCGGCGCAGGCCCGTGAGATCGGCGAAGGCCTCGTCGATGGAGTACTCCTCCACCTGGGGCGTGAAGCGCCGGACGATGTTGTACATGCGCCGCGAAAAGAGGCTGTAGGTCTCGTAGTCCGAGGGCAGCACGATGAGCCCCGGGCAGATCTTTTTCGCCTCGTGCAGGGGAACGCCCCGCTTGATCCCCAGGGCCTTGGCGGCGTAGCTCGCGCAGGCCACGATCCCCCGCTCGCCCCCCGTGATGAGGGGCTTGCCCCTGAGCTCCGGGTGGATCGCCTCCTCGCAGGACGTGAAGAAGGCATCGCCGTCGATGTGCATGATGGCCTGCGGCCAGGAACGGAGATTCAGCATTAATGGGTCCATGGGAAACCTTCGGGTCGTAAGAATATTGGCTCCGCAGGCTTCCTCTCCCCTGGCGGGAGAGGATGAGAGGTGAGGGGGATGATTCCCCTTCCTCTATTGCAGAGGATCAGGGTGAGGGTATCGATGCGACATTCTTCCGAATAACTTCCAGAATGCCTTCCATATTTCGGAACACGTCGTTGTCCCAAAACCTCAGCACGCTGTACCCCCGGCCCTTGAGCCAGGAATCTCTTGCGGCATCACGTGTCGTTGTCGCGGCATGTTGCCCGCCATCCAGCTCGATGACGATCTTTTTCTCGAAAGAAATGAAATCCACAATGTAGTTTCCGATGGGCACTTGCCGTCTGAACTTTGCACTGCCTAACTGTCTGGCTCTCAAATTTCTCCAAAGGCGTTCCTCTGCGCGGGTCTGCCTCTTTCTGAGGTTCCTGGCATTGATGGAAAGCTTGGATTCGTTCATAGTCCACCCTCACCCTGCCCTCTCCCGTCAAGGGAGGGGGGGAATTTAGCTTGCAGGCCCTCTCCCTTGAGAGACTGTGTCGCAAT
>DCVI01000128.1 GCA_002327315.1 Syntrophaceae bacterium UBA2192
TTCGGCACCTGCGCCGGCCTCATCGTGATGGCCGACCGGGTCGACGGCCGCAGGCAGGATCTGTTGAATCTGATCGACCTCGACGTGGAGCGCAACGCCTACGGCCGCCAGCTGGAGAGCCGCGAGGTGGACATCCCCTGCGAGGCCCTCGGGAAGGAGCCCTTTCACGCCGTTTTCATCCGGGCCCCCCGGATCCTGGGAACGGGACCCGCGGTGGAAAAGCTCGCTCTCTACCGGGGCGAGGTGGTGCTCGCGCGCCAGAAGAACATCCTCGTGGCCGCCTTCCATCCCGAGTTGACGGGAGATGCAAGGGTCCACAAGCTTTTTTTGCAGATGCTCGACCGAAGGGCACGATAATTGAAGCAACCCACGGGTTAACATACACCCCCCACGAAGAGACCGGATGACAACGGAACTTCCGAATAAGATCACCGCGCTGCTCGACAAAGGGGTATCCATCCCCTGCCCGTCGGCTGTCGCGATCGGCGATGAGGTCAGGACGGAGCGCATTTCAGCAAAGGGCACCGTCCTTTACCCCGGATGCCGCCTTGCCGGCGCAAAGACCCTGATCGGCCCCGGCGCGAAAATCGGCTTCGAATCCCCCGTGACCCTTGTAGACTGCCGGCTCGGCCCCGGCGTGGAGCTCAAGGGCGGCTTTTTCGCAGGGTCCGTCTTTCTCGCCCGCTCCTCCATGGGCTCGGGCGCCCAGGTGAGGGAGTGCTGCCTGATCGAGGAAGAGGCCTCGGGCGCCCACACCGTGGGGCTCAAGCAGACGATCCTCTTTCCTTTCGTCACCCTGGGGAGCCTCATCAACTTCTGCGACTGCCTCATGGCCGGGGGCACGAGCCGCAAGGATCACAGCGAGGTCGGGAGCTCTTACATCCACTTCAATTACACGCCCAACCAGGACAAGGCCACGGCCTCGCTCATCGGCGATGTGCCCCGCGGCGTCATGCTGCGCCAGGCCCCGATCTTCCTGGGGGGCCAGGGAGGGCTCGTGGGCCCCGTGAGGCTGGGCTACGGCACATTGATCGCCGCGGGCACCGTCTGGGAAAACGACTGTCCCCAGGGGGGGATGCTCCTCAAGGGCTCGGCGTTGCTCTCCGAGCGCCCCCTGCATACCGGACTGTACCGCGAGGTGAGGCGAAAGGTGTGCAACAACCTTCTCTATATCGGAAACCTCGCCGCCCTGCGGCAGTGGTACGTGCACGTCCGCAGGCCTTTCCTGAAAACCCGGGAGGGGGGCGGCGCACTCTGCGAGGGCGCCCTGGAGGTCCTCGACGCAGCCCTGGAAGAGCGGATCGGCCGGCTTCGCGCCCTGGCCGCTAAGATGGAGGACTCCATCGCCATTGCCGAGAAGGTCCTTCAGGACAGGACGAAGGAGACGCACCTGAAGCACAAGCGGGAACTCCTGCAGAACTGGCCCGAGGCCGAGAAGAGGCTTTCGGGTCTTGCCGATGACTCGATCGGCCGGGACGGTCGCGGACGTTTCATGAAGAGGATCGACGAGCGGCTCTCGAAGGGGGCCGGCGATTATATCGATTTCATCCGGGCCCTGGACCGGGAATCTGCGGATGCCGGTTCGGCCTGGTTACAGTCTGTTGTGGACGCTGTCGTAACGCGAGCCCTGGACGCCCTTCCCTCCTTCGGAAGGTAAGGCGCAGCCCCTGCGGGGAGCCGCTGACAAGATGAGCCCAGGGATCGACAGGGTCTGAGAGGGAATCATGATCGCAATATCCGTGAAACGGCTCATATCGTTTCTCCTGCAGTGGCATCTCTTGCTCGGCCGCAACCCCCGTCAGGCCCCGCCCTTCTCGGTCATTCTCTTCCCGGCGCACACATCGGTTTTGTGCTGCGGCATCGCCGGCATCCTGGCCGTAAAGCCGGGCCCAACGCCCCTCGCGGTCGACACCGGCGCCAACCTCGCACGGAATTTCGCCGCAATCCGCAAGGCCCCGCTCTCGAGGGCGATCGCGGGCAGGATCAAACTCGAAGGGTACCTCGCAGGTGTCGGCCCGCTCAAGGAGATGGAGCGCGACCTCGTGCTGTTGCGGCAGGAATCCCCTTTCCAGGCCCTTTTCTTCAATCCCGGCAAGGCGGCGGCCCTTCAATCCCTCATTCCCGAAATGACGACATTTCTGGCCGGGGAGGAGGGCCTGCTCGAGGCCGAGGCCGGACGCTTTGCCACGGCGCAGATGGAGATCGTCAACAGCCGTCTCATCCTCCTGAAGGACATCCTCTGGGGTCTCGAGAAGGACATCCTCGCCAACGTCGAAAAGATCCTGCACCTCGCCGGCGCCGGGCGCGTCGAGGAGATCACCCCGGAGAGCTTTGTAAAATACGCCCGGGTCAACTTCCTGCTCAACTGCATCGACCGGCTCGAGGTCAGGGGACGGGACTCTGCGGGGCTCCAGTTCTCGCTCACGCTGAAAGACCGCGAAACCCTGGGCCGCATCATCGAAGAGCTCCGGGGCCGGGGGCTTCACGACGACTTCCGCCGGCGCTCCGTCGAGCGCGACCTGCTGAACGGGTCCATCCACGTGGCCGACCACCGCCACCCCGACGGCGGTGTCTACCTCTCTTTCGTTTACAAGACGGCCTCCATCATCGGCAAGCTCGGCGAGAACGTCGGCAAGCTCCGCGAGGCGATCCGCGCGGATGGCATCTTCCACGCCTTCGCCCGCGAGGCCACGATCTCGGAGTCGACCTTCGCCCACACCCGCTGGGCCTCCGTGGGCTCCATCACCGAGGAGAACTGCCACCCCATCGGCAGCTTCACCCTCTGCCCGCAAGGACCCGAAGGGCAGATTCCGCCGGCGGGCCTCTGTTCGATCCCCGCGTCGATCGCTGCGACGTTCGACGGCGAGATCGTCCCCGGGATGAAGTTCTACCCTGCCTACGGGCCGGGCTGCTGGACGATCAGCGTCGTCCTCAACGGCGACATCGACAACTACCAGATGCTGCGCTCGCTCCTCGAGTCGGCCTACGGCTACGAGATCGCCCCCGAGGTCACCTCGGACACAAAGATCATCCCCCTGCAGGTCGAGCGTTATCTCGCCGCCGGCAAGAGCCTCGAGGAGGCCTTCCGGCTGGCCGTGAATGACTTCGAGGGCTCCCACGCCATCGCGCTGACCAGCAACGTGCAGCCGGGGAAGATCTACCTCGCCCTCAAGGGGAGCGGGCAGGCCCTCTTCGTGGGCCTGCGCGAGGACCAGTACCTCTTTGCCTCGGAGCTCTACGGAATCGTGGAGGGCACGTCGCGCTTCATCAAGATGGACGGCGAAAGGCCCCGCGATCCCGATAACCCCGAGTCCTCCGGGCAGATCTTCGTCCTCGACCAGCACTCGGCAGGCGGGCTTGCCGGCATCAGGGCGCTTTGCTACGACGGGCATCCCGTCGGGCTCACGGAGTCCATGATCCAGCAGGCCGAGATCACGACCCGCGACATCGACAGGGGCGCTTTCCCCCACTTCTTTCTCAAGGAGATCACCGAGTCGGCCCAGTCGGTCCGCAAGACCCTTCGCGGCAAGTACCGCATAGAAGAAAAAAAGGACGGAACGAAAAAGGTCCGCTTCAATCTCGGCCGGGACATCCTGCCGGAGGCCTTCGTGAAGAGCCTCAAGGCAAAGAAGATTCGCCGGGTCTTCGTCATCGGCCAGGGAACGGCCGCCGTGGCCGGCCAGGCCATCGCCGACGGCCTCGGCATGTACCTCGCGGGCGCGCCCGTCAACATCCAGGGGAAGAAGGCCTCCGAGATGAGCGGCTTTTTCATCTGTGAGGACCTCTCGGACACGCTCGTCATCGCCGTAACCCAGTCGGGCACCACGACGGACACGAACCGCGCCGTGGCCATGGCGGGCGAGCGGGGCGCCACGATCCTCTCCATCGTGAACCGCCGCCAGTCCGACATCACGACGAAATCCCACGGCGTCTTCTACACGAGCGACGGCCGCGACATCGAGATGTCCGTGGCCTCCACGAAGGCCTTCTACTCGCAGATCGTGGCGGGCTACGTTCTGGCGCTCGCCTTCGCGCAGATCCTCAGGACGCGCGCCGACGAGTTCATCGCCGCCGAGCTTGCGACCCTCGAGAAGGCGCCGGGCCTCATGCAGCAGGTGCTGGAGAAAAAAGACGAGATCCGCCGCTCCGCCGAGCGTCTCGCCCGGCAGAAGAAATACTGGGCCATCGTGGGAAGCGGCCCGAACAAGGCCGCGGCCGACGAGATCCGCATCAAGCTCTCCGAGCTCTGCTACAAAACGATCTCGTCGGACTTCATCGAGGACAAGAAGCACATCGATCTCTCCTCGGAGCCCCTCATCCTCGTCTGCGCCGCAGGCAACCCCGAGACGGTTGCGGGCGACGTCGTCAAGGACACGGCCATCTTCAAGGCCCACAAGGCCTCCGTCGTCGTCTTCGCCGAGGAGGGCGAGACCCGCTTCGACCGGATCGCCGACTCGGTGATCGCCCTCCCGAAGGCGCCCATGCCGCTGCCGGTGATTCTCAACACCCTGGCCGGGCACCTCTGGGGCTACTATGCCGCTTCCGCAATCGACGACGACGCCGCCTTTTTCCGCGAGGTCCGCAACGAGATGAGCCTCGCCGTCGTCGAGCAGGATCACAAGAACTTCACGCTCTACCAGCGGATGCTCGACCGCAACCTGCACCGGATTCTTAAAGATTTCGGGGAGCAGTTCACCGAGCGCAAGAACCGCGGCGTCTTCACCCTGATGAACGCCCGCACGATGACGGACATCTCGCTTCTGACGAAGTACGTGGCCGGCAAGCTCCCCCTGGAGGACTTCTGGGGAGACTTCGGCGGGGAGGAGACAACCGCCTCGCCCATCGACCTTCTGAACATCGCCTTCGGGCATGCCATCGACGAGATGTCGCGCCCCATCGATGCCATCCGCCACCAGGCCAAGACGGTCACCGTCGGCACGAGCCGCAAGGAGGAGATGCTCCGCGGCGTACTCTTCGACCTGCTCGCCAGCCTCAAGTGCTCCGCCAAGAACCTGAAGGCCGACAACATGCTGGCCCTCGACCGGATCCAGAAGGCCATCGCCTGCGTGCGCGGCTACACCCTCTACGAGATCGGCGACCTCGACGTGGAGGGCCACCCCACGGACGACACGACGATCTCCATTGTGAACCGCGGCGGTGTCTCCGTCGGAATGGTATCGCGGGCCGAGACGTCCAAGAGCCTCATGGGCACGAAACGCACGATCGCCCGGACGGGCAATCTCTACGTGGGGCTCGGAAGGGTGGACGGCAGGCCTCTCGTCATCATCCCCCTGCTCAGGGGGGGCGAAGGGGTGAGCGGGCTTCTGCTCGTCCACGTAGACTTCAACGCCGCCCTGACGGCTGCCGACAAGGTGGAGATCCTGGGCGACCGGTACCGCGACATCCGCAACCTCGTGAACGAGTACAACCTCTCCTGGGACGACGCCTACCTCGGAGAGATGGCCATCGAGATTCTGCTTGGCGAGTCCGTTGAGTTCATCGCCACAAAGATCCGCAAGACGCTGGACCCCAAGAAGGAGGGATCCCCCGTATGATCGCCATTCTGGATTTCGGCTCCCAGTACAACCAGCTCATCGCCCGTCGCGTTCGGGAATGCCGCGTGTACTGCGAGATCCTCGACCACGACATCACACCTGCCAGGCTCAAGGCCCGGAAGGTGCAGGGCATCATTCTCTCGGGAGGCCCCGCCAGCATCTTCGACAAGGGGGTCCCGAAGTGCGATGCAGGGATCTTCGAACTGGGCGTTCCCGTCCTCGGGATCTGCTACGGCGCGCAGCTCATGGCCTACACGATGGGCGGGAAGGTCACCGCCTCGCCGCTTCGGGAATACGGGCCCGCAGAGCTCACGCTCAACGACACGGGAAAACACTCCCTGCTGTTTGCGGGCCTGGAGGGCCGCCAGCGGATCT
>DCVI01000071.1 GCA_002327315.1 Syntrophaceae bacterium UBA2192
TGTGATTTGATCTGCGGGGACTAGTTGATAATGTTTTTCTTCATAAATCTTTACTATGCCGTCTTCAATTGTTAGCTCAAACAATGCGATCAGGTTACTCGAAATGAACTGAGCCGATATCGCGCGACATAGTAGATTGGGAAATTTCTCGGTGCAGCAAGCGATATCTTGTTTTGCCTGCACAACAGAGAGCTGATCTTTCCCGCCTTTTGCCTGAACGGGAAGGACAAACTGACAACCCCGTTTATCGATACCCACATAGATCTCGTCAATTTCGACTTGGCCAAGCCCTTGGACCGTCGTTCTTAAATGGTTCTGAAGCGAGTATGTGGCAATGCCGAGAAAGATGTCGAGAAGTCTATTGTAGCGAACTTTAGCCAACAGGGCCTGTTCGTCGGATAAGGCGTATGCGGATATTATTTCCGGGGTTGCATCCGGCACTTTGATCGCTACAAGGTTGGTATTCGGAACGATTCGGTTTATAGAGACAAGCTTAAAGCAGTAAAGTGACTTACCGCGGCCCTCAATTATCCATTCTTTACCTTCGGGTTGAGTGGCGATTATCCTGTCAGGCATGGAAGTACGATAGCGGCTAGAGTAGATAATGTCGCCTAAATTCTTAGGGAGTTTGATCCTGAGCGACTTCGCCATTTTTTGCATATCGTCACGCTCAAAAGGTATATCGTCAAGACCCGGCTCATATTTTGAAAAGAATATTTTCTCTATGATGGCCGCATATCGATTCGTTGCCTTTTTCCTTTGAGCCATCTACAACCTCCTTATTGATTGCCGCTCCCGTTCGATCTCGCCTTGCTTTCTCTTACGCGTACCATTCTTGCAATTTCGACGACTTATCGGGACATCTACATTCCAAAATTCGGCGGCCTCGGTCATATCCATCGCGAGCAGTTCTGTTTTACCTAAGCTAAGTGCCCTCTGTTGCTTTTTCGGCGCTATTCCCATTGCTTTAAGAACTTCTTCTGCGACAGCGCGAGCAAGTGGCGGTGGAACAGAGTTGCCTATCTGACGAGCACCATGCCATTTAGTGATGTGAAACCGAAACCAATCCGGATATCCATGAAGCCTCGCCATCTCACGAACCGAAACGCATCGTGCATACTTATAGTGAATTGGACGTGGACTGGTAAATGCCCCTCTGGATGCGTCAGTCCCGGCTCTGAGAGTATTAGATTGTCCGTCTGCCGGCAGTTTGAAGAAACGCGATATTGGCTCGATTTCTCCCTGCTTGGTCTCAGCAAATCGCCGGCGGGATATATCCGTATGCGCCGTCCGAAGGCTTGACGTTAAAAGCTTAGGATTCCACTTGCGGCGATAGCCGCAATGCCATGCTTCGGGACTATCGCAATGTAGGTTTTTTGCGTAATCCGCTTCTGGTATCCAGCTTTCTACATGTACTCCGTCCACACTCATTAGTTCGTCAAAGTCCTCGTTGTTTGGTATGTCGGCTAGTGCGTCTCGACAGGTTGGCATTGGCTTCAACGCTAAAGATTCGAAAAGATCTCCAATGTCTCCTGTTGCGGGTTGCGGATAGGCAGGAATGGCAAACCCCCTTCGAGCACCAAGAAGAAAGAGTCTCTCTCTATCTTGCGGAATGGCATAGTTCTTCGCATTAAGAACTCGCCATGGTAGACAGATATCATAGCCATGCTGAGAAAACTCATCGACCAAAAGATTGAGAAAATTGCGATGTTTTCCAACAGTCAAGCCCTTTACATTTTCGAAAACGAAATAGGTCGCGTTCAATTCTACGACTATGCGTAAAAATTCTCTCACTAACTGGTTGCGCGGATCGTCTAACATTCGCTGCCCAATGAGCGAAAAACCCTGGCATGGAGGCCCGCCAAACACAACTGAAACGTCGCTAGACGATAGTCCTGCGGCAGCCCTGATCTCTCTGCCTGATAGACCCAAAACCGATCGAGCCATGATACAAGTTTCGGGGAAGTTGAAATGATGGGTGGCGGCGTGGATCGGGTCGATTTCAACTGCAGCGGCAATATCGAAGCCGGCTTGCTCAAAGCCGAGAGACATTCCACCTGCACCGGCAAATAAATCGATTGCTTTCGGTCTTCTACTCATTGTGGAAAAACTTCCTAATTCTTTCTGCTAGAGTTCCGGCTTTTTTCAATTGGCATTGCCAAACTACCAAAATAGACCATCCCTCCCTGCGTAGCATTCGTTGCTGCCTTCTATCGCGTAAGAGATTAGCTTCGATTTTCGAGGCCCAATACGCCTTTCGTGTCTTGGGTAGTTGTCCATATCGACAACGATGTCCGTGCCAGAAACAGCCGTGTACGAAAATAATTTTGTGACGGGAGGGGAAAACAAGATCGGGCTTTCCTGGCAGGTCTTTTTTGTGCAGGACATATCTGTATCCCATTCGATGGACAATGCTTCGGAGCATCATTTCCGCCGATGTGTTCTTCGTTTTAACGCATGACATTATGTGTTTGCGAACTTCTTTTGAAACGTGGTCCATATTTTTTGTTAAGCGAATTATGATTGCCTTATGTTTGAACTAGGCAGCTCACCGCTGAATATGGGTTTGCAGTTTAGATTTTTTCTGCCGTATAGAAAGTGCCTTGCTTGAGGCATACTAACAAAATTTCATAGGTAAGCAACTATATAAAACCGGGCCGCCGATGCGCCTTGCGGCACCCCAGCAGCCCGGTCATAGCTTCAGATATTCTGCCTGGTAAGTATCAGATCAGCGTGCGACCCCCGACTGCTGGGCGGTTTCCACGGGGTAGAGCCGCACGTCCTTCTCCTCCTTCTCTTCCGACGCCGTGCCGTTGACGTGGTAGGTCTGCCGGAGCTCGAACTCGGCCTGCTTGCCCTTGTTCCACTGCTTGACGGGCCGCAGGTAGCCCACGACGCGCGAGTAGATCTCGGTGGCCGCATTGCAGTCGGGGCAGGCCGCGATCTCGCCGCGGATGTAGCCGTGATCCGGGCAGACGCTGAAGGTCGGCGTCAGCGTGAAGTAGGGCATGTGGTAGGTCTCGCAGATCTTGCGCACGAGGACCTTCGCCGCGATGGGCTCGGCGATGCGCTCGCCGATGAAGGTGTGGAACACGGTGCCGCCCGTGTACTTCACCTGGATCTCGTCCTGCAGATCGAGGGCCTCGAAGATGTCGTCGGTGTAGTTCACCGGCAACTGCGTCGAGTTGGTGTAGAAGGCGGGCCCGCCGTTCTCGTTGGCCGAGATGATGTCGGGGTATTTTTCCTTGTCGATCCGCGCGAGGCTGAAGGAGGTCCCCTCGGCCGGCGTGGCTTCCAGGTTGAAGTTGTTGCCCGTCTCGGCCTGGAACTCGAGGAGCCTGGCGTTCATGAAGTCCAGCACGCGCTTGGCGAAGTCCATGCCTTCGCGATCGGCGATCGTCTTGCCCGTGAGATTCAGGCAGGCCTCGTTCATGCCCACCAGCCCGATCGTGGAGAAGTGGTTCTTCCAGTAGCTGCCCATGCGCTCCCGGATGCCCCTCAGGTAGTGCTTCGTGTAGGGGTAGAGGTTGCGGTCCGTGAAGGCCTCCAGCACCTTTCTCTTGATTTCGAGGCTCTCCTTGGCGTGGTACATGAGCTTTTCGAGGCGCTCGAAGAACTCGGCCTCGGAGCCGGCCAGGTAGCCCAGCCGCGGCATGTTGAGCGTGACGACGCCGATGGAGCCCGTGAGCGGGTTGGAGCCGAAGAGGCCGCCGCCGCGCTTGACGAGCTCGCGGTTGTCGATGCGGAGCCGGCAGCACATGCTGCGGGCATCCTCGGGGCTCATGTCGGAGTTGACGAAGTTCGAGAAGTAGGGCACTCCGTACTTGGCCGTCATCTCCCAGAGGCCGTCCATCAGGGGGTTGTCCCAGTTGAAGTCCTTCGTGATGCTGTAGGTGGGGATGGGGAATGTGAAGACTCGGCCCTTCGCATCCCCCTCCGCCATCACCTCTAAGAACGCCTTGTTGAAAAGGTTCAGCTCTTCCTGGAACTCGCCGTAGGTTTCCTTCTTGGGCACGCCGCCGATGATGACGTTACGGTCGGCATAGTGTTTCGGCACGTTCACGTCGAGGGTCACGTTCGTGAAGGGCGTCTGGAAGCCCACCCTTGTCGGGACGTTGATGTTGAAGATGAACTCCTGCAGGGCCTGCTTCACTTCCTGGTAGCTGAGCTTGTCGTAGCGGATGAAGGGCGCAAGCAGCGTGTCGAAATTCGAGAAGGCCTGGGCGCCGGCCGCTTCCCCCTGGAGGGTGTAGAAGAAGTTCACCACCTGCCCCAGGGCGCTGCGGAGGTGCTTTGCCGGGCGGCTCTCCACCTTGCCGGTGACGCCTCGGAAGCCCTCGATAAGGAGATCGTAAAGGTCCCACCCGACGCAGTAGACCGAAAGGAGGCTCAGGTCGTGGATGTGGAAGTCGCCGTCGGAGTGCGCCTTCTTGATCTCGGGGGTGTAGATCTCGTTGAGCCAGTAGACCTTGCTCACCTCCGAGGAGATGTAGTTGTTGAGCCCCTGGAGGGAGTAATCCATGTTGGAGTTTTCGTTGATTTTCCAGTCCGCCTTGGAAAGGTACTGTTCCACCAGGTCGACTTCCATCTTGTTGATGACTTCACGCAGGCGGGCGTGCTGGTCACGGTAGATGATGTAGGCCTTGGCGGTTTTACGGTATGGAGACTGAAGCAGGGTTTCCTCGACGATGTCCTGGATTTCTTCGACGCTTGGAATCCGGTCGCCCAGGAGTTGCTCGGCCAGCGTGAGCACCTTGATCGTCAGGCGCCGCGCGGTTCCCGAGTCGTATTCCTCCGTTGCTGCGCCGGCCTTGGCGATGGCACTGGTGATCTTTTCCGGGTCGAATTTGACAACACGACCGTCCCGCTTCCGAATTTGACTGAACATTCGGTTCCCCCTTTGCTTAGATTTTATAGAACGCGAGCCTGAGATTGAGATGGACAGGAATAGGTTTGCGTCCCCTCTACGCAAAGTGTCCGTGTCGCACAAGATATAGTGGTGCAATTTTGATGCAAACACTACATCTAGTCAAGAAAAAATTAAAAAAATCTTTTTGGGTTTTTGTTTGGATCAACTGCCTGAAATGGTTTGCGATTTCACGCAGCGATCCCGCCTCTCCGGCCAGATGGTGAAAAAAATTTTGAGGGTGTCACAGAGCGTCATTTCCGGGTAAGTGCCTGTTTTTTGACGGGGTTAAAGAGGGCGTCGGACCCGATAAGCTCTCCGGGAGGCCCTCTTGGGGCTATTTTCGTCTTTTTTGACGGTGTCCCTCAAAGCGTCAAAAAAACATACCATATATGGGGGTCCTGAATTGCATCCGGGACAATATATTGCGGTTTTGTACACCCGGTTGGCGAGAAGGGTAACGGTTTCGGACAGGAAAAGCAATACCAGATTAATACCAGGGAACGAAGTTCCCTGGAGCCGCAAGCCACAAGCCGCAAGGCTAAGGCCGCTTCGCGGAAGTGGCCAGTGACCGGAGACCGGTGGGAGAGAGGGAAGGGACGAAAAAAGTGTCTGAGTGTCTAAGTGTCTGAGTGAAGACAAAGAGAAGAGGGACCCGGGAATCAGCCGCTGCGCGGCGGAATTGGGGGTACTGGGTTACTGGGTATTCCTAATTCTCAGTTACTAATTCCCAATACCCAATATCCCAATCACTGCCCCAGGGCGGGTTTCTCCACTACGTAGAGGTGGCAGATGCCGAAGGTGAAGGGGAGGGACAGGGAGAGTCGGAATCCGTTGCGCCTGATCCGTTCCTCGAGCGCCTTGGGCGGTTCGAAGTCCAGGACGGAATCGCGCAGGTAGAAGTAGGGCTCCTTCTTACCGGCCACGGCTGCGCCGATGAAAGGAAGGATCCTCTTGAAATAGAAGAGGTAGATGTCACGGATCACGGGCGTCTCGGGAAGTGAAAACTCAAGGATGGCGAATCGGCCGCCGGGTTTCAGCACCCGCAATGTTTCCCGGAAGAGGCTGTCCATGTCCTGGACGTTGCGAATGCCGAAACTGATCATGGCATGGTGGAAGCTGTCATCCCGGAAAGGTGTCCGGGTGCCGTCGCCCTGCAGAAAAAGACAGCGGCCGGGATGGGCGCTCTGGGCCTTCTTCTTCATGGCCACGTGAAGCATTTCCTCGGACAGATCGATGCCGGCCACCCGGCAGTCGGCCTGACGGGCAGCCTCGATGGCCATGTCGGCCGTCCCCGTGGCGATGTCCAGCACGTACTGGCCGTCGCGGATGCCGAGGGCGCTTACGGTCCGGCGCCGCCAGATCTGATCGATCAGGAGCGACAGCGTGCGGTTGCCCCGGTCATAGGTCGCCGCCATCCGGTTGAAAAGGGGCCGGATGGCCCCGGGCCGTTTGTCCAACTGGTTTTTACCTGCCGATGATTCCATGGGGTTAATCTCCCGGCGCCCGTGAAAACCCTTTCCTTGATCTTCCTCTCCCTTGAGGGGAGATGATTGAGGTGAGGGTGAATAATGCGACCGGCGCCACCATATACACGCTCCGTATAGAGAGGTAAAGAATTTTTCAGGGTGAAGGAAGAGCCTCAAGCCACAAGCCCCAAGCCGCAAGGCTTTTTCGTCTATCCAGTCTGTCCCGTCGATCCGGTCATTGCGAGCCACGGACCCCGTTTGGGAACGGGGTTATCGATGAAATGAACAGTGCCTTAAAATCCTCCCCGGCCCTCCTTATACAAAGGAGGGAGTTTAGATCTTCCCCCTTTTATAAAGGGGGAAAGAGGGGGATTTCCCCCTCTGTGAATTGACGCTGTTCATTAGGAGCCCCTGACCCCGGGTAGGCACGGGGTTATCGATGGAAGAAACACCCTCTCCCCTTCGCGGGAGAGGGCTCTTTCCAAATTTCCCTCTCCCCTCGCGGGAGAGGGCAGGGGTGAGGGGGTCTTGAAATCCTTCACCCTCCCCTTTATCCCCTCCC
>DCVI01000070.1 GCA_002327315.1 Syntrophaceae bacterium UBA2192
CCCCTTCGCGGGAGAGGGCTCTTTCCAAATTTCCCTCTCCCCTGGCGGGAGAGGGCAGGGGTGAGGGGGTCTTGAAATCCTTCACCCTCCCCTTTATCCCCTCCCGTCAAGGGAAACGACAGAACTGTTTCTTAGGAGTAACTGGTAACTGGGAATTAGTAAAGAGTAACTGGGAGCTGGAAATTGGCGATTGGGTAATCAATGAAGAATTATGGGACTTTCGAAGACATCGAGTTCTACAAAGCAGCACGGGAATTTCGAAAGGCAATATATAACTTGATAAAGAATCTGCCAGACGAGGAGAAATTTAATCTCAGCAGCCAGATGAGAAGAGCGGCAACGTCTCTAACGAACAATATCGCCGAAGGAAATGGCCGGTATCACTATCAGGAGAGCATACAATTCTGTCGTCAAGCTCGCGGCTCCCTGGCAGAATTGATAGACGATCTGAACATATGCATTGATGAGGCTTATTTATCTGCAGAAGTGGTCAATGATCTAAAAGTCAAAGCGTACGATATAAATAAACGGCTTAATGGTTATATTGCGTATTTGAGGAAGATGAAAGCTGAGACCTGATTCCCCAGTACCCATTATCCCGGTTCCCAATGCCCGCCGCGAAAGCGGCTAATGATCTGAAAGTAAAGGCATACGATATTAACAAGCGTATAAACGGGTACATCGCATACTTGCGGAAAATGAAAGCAGACTCTTAGTTTCCCGTTTTCCCAATACCCGGTTTCCCGGTTCCGCCGCGCAGCGGCTGAGCCGGATGCCCGAAGCCTGAAACCCGAAGCCGGGTCTTTGTCCCAATACCCAGTTTCCCAATTACTCCCTGCAAGGTAGTACATGTCTGATTTGCGTAACATATATTACACGCTGCGGACGGCAATCCCCCGCCGCCTTCAGGACATGCTCAACCGTGCCTCCGAGGGATGGCTGCCGCAGGCCGGAGACGGTTGGGACACCGACAAGTTGGCGACACAGCCTCCTGAAGGCTGGGCCGGCTGGCCGGAGGGCAGGAAGTTTGCCCTCGTGTTGACTCACGACGTCATTTCGGCCCAGGGGTACGCCAGGTGCCACAAGCTTGCGCAGCTGGAAGACAGCCTGGGCTTCCGGTCGTGCTTCAATTTTTTCCCTGAAAAGTACCCCGTATCGGAGCAGCTCTGGGCGACCCTCGGCATCCGCGGCTGCGAAGTCGGCATGTACGGGATGCCCCATGACAAGGGGGGCTTGCGCCCCGACGAGTACGCCGCCGATTTCATGGGGCAGCAGCAGAAACATGCGGCCACGATATTTCCCTTCCTGATCGGCGACGGCACACAGGGAGGCGGATGCATCAAGCTTCCCCGCACGCTTCCCTCGGATTATCAGCTATTCGTGGAGCACAGGGCAAAGAGCCTCGAGGCCTGGAAGAAGAGGCTGGACTGGATCGCCGCGCACGGGGGGATGGCACTTCTTGAAGTCCACCCGGACTACATGCGCTTCGATGGCGACCAGTCGCGAGACGACGAATACCCGGCCGCCTTCTACGAGGAGTTCCTTGACTATGTCCGCTCGACCTGGCAGGGGCAGTATTGGAACTGCCTGCCGCGGGATATCGTCCGGTTCTGGTCGGCGGGCTATGCCGGCCGGGAGAAGCGGTACAGGCCGAAGATCCACGCCTGCATGCTTGCCTACGCGTTCTATGACACCGATAACCGGGTGATGCGATACGCCGAGGCCCTGGCCAAACGGGGCGACGACGTGGATGTGATTGCCCTGAAGCAAAACGGGCAATCCGACTTCGATGTCGTCAGGGGCGTGAACGTCTATCGGATCCAGGAGCGGGTGCGCGACGAGAAAGGCAAGCTGGACTACCTCTACCGGATCTGCAAATTCATGGTCAAGTCCGCCGCCTTCCTGACCCGGAGGCACTGGAAGAACCCCTACCAACTCATCCACGTGCATTCCGTGCCGGATTTCGAGGTCTTTGCCACGGCTCTGGCGAAACGCAGCGGGGCGAAGATCATCCTCGACATCCACGACATCGTGCCCGAGCTCTACGTCAGCAAGTTCGGCAGCCGCCAGAGCGGCCTGCTCTTCAAAACGCTCGTCGGCATCGAGCGCGCCTCGACGGGCTTTGCCGACCACGTCATCATCGCAAACCATATCTGGGAAAAGAGGCTGGTTGAGCGTTCCGTGGAGCCCGGAAAATGTTCCGTCTTCCTGAACTACCCCGATCGCTCGCTGTTTTACCCGCAGCCCCGGACCCGTGCCGATAACCGGATCGTCATGCTGTACCCCGGCAGCCTGAACTGGCACCAGGGGCTGGATATCGCGGTCAAGGCCCTGGCCATCGTCAAGGACCAGTTCCCCAGGGCTGAGCTGCACATCTACGGCAACGGCAACGCAAGGCAATCGCTGGCGGAGCTTGCCGACAACCTGGGGCTCAACGGCCGGGTCGTGATCAGGGACATGGTGCCCATCGACCAGGTTGCGGGGGTCATGGCCAACGCGGATCTCGGCATCGTCCCCAAGCGGAACAGCGTCTTTGGGGGCGAGGCCTTCAGCACGAAGATCCTCGAGTTTCTCACGGTGGGCACGCCCGTGATCGTCTCGGACACGAAAGTCGACAAGCTCTACTTCAATGACGACGTGGTCCGGTTTTTCCGCTCCGATGACGAAGAGGATCTGGCCGGCGCCATGAGGGAGATGTTCGTCAACAGGGCGCAGAGAATGAAGATGGCCGAAAATGCAGAGCATTTCGTAAA
>DCVI01000221.1 GCA_002327315.1 Syntrophaceae bacterium UBA2192
TTCTACAGCTACGGGGATTGTATGTTCATCGAATAGGGATTCGGGCTTCAGGATTCAGGCTTCCGGATAAAAAAAGGATTTTTCCGTTTAGATCCCGAATCCGGATTCCCGAGTCCCGAATCCGATTGTGTGGTTATGGCATTTAAGTTCGATTTACTGAAGACAGACCCAAAGTCGAATGCGCGCCTCGGGCGGATGATCACCGCCCACGGAGAGGTGCGCACGCCCGTATTCATGCCCGTGGGGACCCAGGGAACCGTGAAGGCCATGACGCCCGACTGGCTCAAGGAGGCAGGCGCGGAGATCATCCTGGGGAACACCTACCATCTCTACCTGAGGCCGGGCCACGATTTGATCCGGGAGCACGGGGGACTTCACCGGTTCATGCACTGGGACCGTCCCATCCTCACCGACAGCGGCGGCTTCCAGATTTTCAGCCTCGGTCCCCTGCGGAAAATCGAGGAAAAGGGGGTCCATTTCCAGTCCCACATCGACGGCTCGCGGCACTTCATCAGTCCCGAACGGGCCATCGAGATCCAGGAGGCCCTCGGCTCCGATATCATGATGTGCTTCGACGACTGCACGCCCTACCCCGCCGAGCGCGCCTACGTGGAAAAATCCATGGCGCTCACCCATCGCTGGGCCAGGCGCTGCCGGGATGCAAAAAAAAGCCCCGATCAGGCCCTCTTCGGCATCGTCCAGGGGGGTGTCCACCGGGATCTGAGGCAGGCCTCCGTCGAGGCGCTCACCGCAATCGGCTTCGACGGGTATGCCATCGGGGGGCTCAGCGTCGGGGAACCCAAGGATCTCATGATGGAAACCGTCGAGGCCACCGTACCGCTGCTTCCGGCAGGCCAGGCCCGGTACCTGATGGGGGTGGGCACACCGGAGGACCTCGTCGAGGGCGTCCATTACGGCATCGACCTGTTCGACTGCGTCATGCCCACCCGTTGCGCAAGGAACGGATTACTATTTACAAATCAAGGAAAGGTTGTTATAAAAAACGCCCGTTACCGGAACGATCAGGCTCCGATCGACGAGGCATGCGACTGCTATACATGCCGGAACTTCTCGCGGGCCTATCTCCGGCATCTATTTATAGCCAGGGAGATCCTGGCTTTAATGTTGAACACGATCCACAACGTCCGGTTCTATCTCGCGCTCATGGAGCGCATCCGGACGGCCATTGCCGGAGGCGCCTTCGAGGACTTCCGGCAGTCCTTCGTGCAGAAGCAGCGCGACGGCGATGCCGGCTCGATTCCCGAAGGGC
Organism: Syntrophaceae bacterium UBA2192; assembly: GCA_002327315.1. GTDB lineage: Bacteria > Desulfobacterota > Syntrophia > Syntrophales > UBA2192 > UBA2192. The sequence continues at coordinate 1,271 of DCVI01000221.1, forward strand.
GTGTGGACGAAAACATGAACACCAAAGAGGAGGACGAACCTTGACCAGTATTGCATACGCCATGGGAGGCTTAGGGGGGGGCCAGGGGGCACCCGGTGGGGATATGGGCTTCATCCTGATGATGACGGCGATCTTTTTCATCTTCTACTTTCTGCTCATCCGGCCCGCCCAGAAGAAGCAGAAAGAGGCGAAGGCGATGATCGCAAACCTGAAGCACGGCGACATGGTCGAAACGACGGGAGGCATCCAGGGCAAAGTCGCCGCCCTCACCGAGGCCGTGGTGACCGTCGAGATCGCCCCGAACGTGAAGATCAAGGTCAACCGTGCGCACATCACGGCCCTTGTGCAGAAAACCACCGAGGAATAAGAAAGGTTGAAGGGGGATCCTCATGTTCCAGAGCATTAAATTGAGAACGCTCATCGCGGCGGTGATCACCCTGGCCGCGGTGTACTTCTTTCTGCCCACCCTTTACCCTTCCCTGCCGGCTTCGGTGAAGCCCTACTTCCTGAAGAACCGCATCCACCTGGGGCTCGATCTTCAGGGCGGCATGCACCTGGTCCTCGAGGTAGACACGGAGAAGGCCATGGAAGGGACCGTGGAACGGCTCGCCAATGCCCTCAAGGAAGGGCTCATGGAGAAGCGCATCCGCTTCCGCAGCGTGGAGCGCAAGGCAGACAACAGCATCTCCATTGAACTGCCGGGGAAGGAAGCCCAAGCGGATCTGGAAAAACTGCTCTCGGAGCAGTTCCCCGATCTGGAGATCAAGTCCACCGAGGCAGTCGAGGGGCGCGAGAAGGTGACCCTGAAGTTCCGCGAAAAGCGGATCGCCGACATGAAGAAGACAACCCTCGACCAGAGCCTCGAGACGATCCGCAACCGCGTGGACCAGTTCGGCGTGACGGAGCCCGAGATCATCCCCCAGGGCGACGACCGGATCCTGATCCAGCTGCCCGGGATCAAGGACCCGAAGCGGGCCATCGACCTGATCGGCAAGACGGCCCTTCTCGAGTTCAAGCTCGTCGACGAGGAGCACAGCCTCGAGGATGCCCTGCGAGGAAATGTCCCCGCCGGCTCGATCCTGATGAAGGGCGCCCGGGAGGGGGGAGAAAAGACCTCAGGGCGACGGGATACGATGTACCTCCTGAAGGAACGCACCCTGCTGACGGGACAGTCGCTCGAAAACGCCCAGGTGAAGATCAGCGACCGCTTCGGAGAGCCCTATGTAGCCATCAAATTCAATCCCCAGGGGGCAAAGGACTTCGACCGGATCACCGGGGAGAACGTGAACAAAAGGCTCGCCATCATCCTCGACGGGGCCGTCTACTCGGCGCCCGTCATCAAGGAACGGATCTCCGGCGGCGATGCCCAGATCACAGGCTCGTTCACCATGGAGGATGCAAAGGACCTGGCGATCGTGCTGCGGGCAGGGTCCCTGCCGGCGCCGGTAAAGATCCTCGAGCAGAGGACCGTGGGACCATCGCTCGGCCAGGACTCCATCGACAAGGGGATTCTTTCCACGATTATCGGCATGTTGCTGGTCTTCGTTTTCATCGTGATCTACTACAGGTGGTCGGGCGTCGTGGCCTGCCTCGCCCTGCTGCTCAACCTCGTCCTGCTGCTCGGGGCCATGGCGCTCTTCGATGCGACGCTCACCCTGCCGGGCATCGCCGGCATTGTGCTCACCGTCGGTATGGCCGTGGATGCCAACGTGCTCATCTTCGAGCGCACCCGCGAGGAGCTTCGGACGGGCAAGACGCCGCGCGCCGCCGTCGACGCGGGCTACACGAAAGCATTCCTGACCATCTTCGACTCGAACGTGACGACGCTCATCGCGGCGGTGTTCCTCTTCCAGTTCGGGTCGGGGCCGGTGAAGGGGTTCGCCGTGACCCTGACGATCGGCCTCATCGTCAGCATGTTCACGGCCATCTTTGTCACCCGGATCATCTTCGACTATTTCACCTGGACCCGGAAAATCGAGAAGCTGAGCATCTAGTTTCGGGCAGAAAAAGAAAACACGCCTCTGGCGCACACGGGGATACACCATGTTTGAATTGATACGGCCGGACACCAATTTCGATTTCGTCAGCAAGATGAAGGCGGCGGTCATCGCGTCTGTCGTGTTCATCCTGGTCGGGATCGCATCGATCGTCTACCACGGCGGCCTCAACCTCGGCGTCGACTTCGCCGGCGGGGCGGTCGTGCAGATCAAGTTCCAGAAGGAAGCCACCACGGACAGTCTCCGCTCGGCCCTCGACAGCGTGCAGCTCGAAAACAGCACCATCCAGGCGTTCGGCGCCACGGAGAACCGGGAGTTCCTGATCCGGACGTCGGAGACGACTGCGGACCTCAAGCTCCTGACCGATCGGATCGACAGCGCCCTGGCAAAGGCCTTCGGCCAGGGGGTATACGAGATCCGACGCGTCGAGGCGGTGGGCCCCAAAGTCGGCAAGGACCTGACTCAGAAGGCAATCCTCGCCCTGGCACTGTCCTGGATCGCCATGCTGATCTACGTCGGCTTCCGATTCGAGTTCCGCTACGCCGTGGGCGGGATCATCGCTTTGATCCACGACGTGCTCGTCACAGTGGGGGTGCTCTCGCTTCTGAACATGGAGTTTACCCTGAACACAGTGGCGGCGCTGCTCACCATCATCGGTTTCTCCATCAACGACACGATCGTCATCTTCGACCGCATCCGCGAAAACGTGCGCAAGAAAATCCGGGTGGACTTGAGGCAGATCGTGAACGTGAGCGTCAACGAGACCCTGAGCCGGACGATTCTCACCTCGCTCACCGTGTTCCTGGTGCTCTTGTCGCTGCTCGTCCTGGGAGGGCCCGTGATCTTCGATTTCTCCTTCGCCATGTTTGTCGGCGTGATCGCCGGATGCTATTCCACGGTCTTCATCGCGAGCCCCTTTGTGTTGTTCATGGAGCGGTACGTGCCGTCAAAGCGCAAGAGGAAGTAGTGCCGTGACACCGCTGGAATTCGCCGGGCTGACGGTTTTCATCCTCGTCCTGTTGATCGGGTTTTTCTCGATCCTGATGGGGCTTCCGGGGACGCTTGTGATCCTCTTCGATGTCCTCGTTTACGCGCTGGTGACGGGCTTTGACAGGATCGGCATCAAGATCCTGCTTGTGCTCGTCGTGATCTCGGCCATCGCCGAATCGCTCGAGTTCCTGCTGGGGATCACCTGGGCAAGACGCTATGGAGCCTCGAAGCGGGGCGTTACGGCCTCGATCATCGGCGGGGTCATCGGGGCCCTTCTCCTGACCCCTGTTTTCCTGGGTCTCGGGGCCCTGATCGGGTCCTTCCTCGGGGCGCTCCTGGGGGCCTTCGTCGTCGAGATCCTCAACCAGAAGGACCTCAAGCCGGCGGCACGCGCCGGTTTCGGCGCCATGATGGGCCGCCTGACCGGACTTTTTGCCAAAGGCCTCTGCGGCCTTGCCATGGTGATCATCTCGCTGATGGCCATTTACTCCTGAGAAAGACGAACGACACATGAGCTCGAATCCTAAAACCGCAAAGATCCGGGAGTACGCAGAGGCGATCATCATCGCCATCCTGATCGCCGCCTTCATCCGCACCTTCGTCGTCCAGGCCTTCAAAATCCCTTCGGGGTCCATGAAGCCGACCCTCGAGATCGGCGATCACATCCTGGTAAACAAGTTCAGCTACGGCGTGAAATTGCCTTACCTGCGCAACACGATCATCCCCTTCGGCCAGCCCCAGCGGGGCGACATCGCCGTCTTCATTTACCCCGAGGACAAGACGAAGGACTTCATCAAGCGGGTCATTGCGGTGGGAGGCGACACGGTGGAGATCCGGAACAAGAAGGTCTTCATCAACGGCGAGGCCATCGACGATCCCTACGGGGTCCACGTGGAGGACGTCATCTACCCGAAGTCGATCCAGCGCAGGGACAACCTGGGACCCATCAAGGTTCCCGAAGGGACGATCTTCGCCATGGGAGACAACCGCGACCAGAGCTACGACAGCCGTTTCTGGGGCTTCGTCAAACTCGAAGATGTCATCGGGAAGGCCTTCATCATCTACTTCTCCTGGGACAGCGACAACAGCGGCGTACGCTGGAACCGGATCGGGAAGATACTGGACTGACGCGCTTCTCGCGGGGCTTCAGGACTCAGGATTCCGGTTTCAGGATTTTGAAGTGAAGAAAGGATCGAGAAAGCCGTTCTCGATCCTTTCTTGTTATTCTCCGTTCCGGAAGCCCGATTCCCGAATCCGGATGCCCCGATTCGATGCCAATTCCGTTGAAAAAGACGCTTCTTTGCGATAGAGTCCCATTCCATGAAGAGACCCGCCGGTTTTGTTCCGTGGCTTGCCTTCGGGCTGGTCATCGTACTTGCCGCCTGTTCGGGCCCTGACCGGGACGGGGGCGCCGCCGCCGTCCGCGAGGGACAGGATGTGGCCGCCTACGGGGACATCCTGGTGGAGGGCTCCATCGGCGATGCAAGCAACCTTATCCCCGTGCTTGCCACGGACAACGCCTCGCACAGCATCTCGGGTCTCATCTTCAACGGCCTCGTGAAGTACGACAGGGATCTCAACATCGTCGGCGATCTCGCCGAATCCTGGGACATCTCGAAAGACGGCCTCGTCATCACCTTTCACCTCCGGAAGGGGATCCGCTGGCACGACGGGCAGCCCTTCACGGCCGAGGACGTCCTCTTCACCTACCGGCTCACCATCGACCCGAAGACACCCACGGCCTACGCCGGGGATTTTCTGAAGGTGAAGAAGGCCGAGGTCCTCGACTCCCACACCTTCCGCGTGACCTACGACAAGCCCTTTGCGCCTGCGCTCATGAGCTGGGGCTCCTCCGTGATGCCCAGGCACCTTCTGGAAGGAACGGACGTAACGAAAAGCCCGCTTGCGCGCCACCCCATCGGGACGGGCCCCTATCGCTTCAAGGAGTGGAAGACGGGCCAGAAGATCGTCCTCGTCTACAACCCCGACTATTTCGAGGGCAGGCCCTTTCTCGACGGACGCGTCATGCGGATCATCCCCGACATGGCCACCATGTTCCTCGAGCTTCGCGCACGCGGCATCGACCAGATGGGGCTCACGCCGCTGCAGTACACCCGGCAGACGGAGAACCCGTACTTCCGGAACCACTTCCGCAAATACCGCTACCTGTCCTTTTCCTACACATACCTCGGCTTCAACCTGCAGAACCCCATGTTCGCAGACAGGAAGGTCAGGCAGGCCCTCGCCTGTGCCGTCAACAAGGAAGAACTCATCGACGGGGTGCTGCTCGGCCTGGGAAAGGAGGCCTCGGGGCCCTTCAAGCCGGGCACCTGGCAGTACAACGCCGACGTGAAGCGATACCCCTACAACCCGAAGAAGGCCCTGGGACTGCTGGCCGAGGCGGGATGGCGCGACACGGACGGCGACGGCATCCTCGACAGGAAAGGCCAGCGGTTCGAGTTCGAGCTCCTCGTCAACCAGGGAAACGAGGTCCGCGCGAAGACGGCGGAGATCGTGCAGCGCAGGCTCGCCGAGGTGGGCATATCCGTCAAGATCCGGGTCATCGAGTGGGCCGCCTTCATCAAGGAGTTCATCAACAAGCGCCGCTTCGACGCCGTCATCCTCGGGTGGACCATCCCCATGGATCCCGATCTGTACGACGTGTGGCACTCGAGCAAGACGGGGCCGAGCGAGTTGAATTTCATCTCCTACAAGAACGAGGAAGTGGATATCTTGCTGGAGAGGGGCCGCAGCACCTTCGACCGCGCCGAGCGCAAGCGCTGCTACGACCGCATCCAGGAGATCATGGCGGAGGACCAGCCCTATATCTTTCTCTATGTGCCCGACGCATTGCCCATCTTCAACGCCAGGGTGCGCGGGATCGATCCGGCTCCCATCGGCATCGGCCACAACGCGATCCGCTGGTACGTGCCGAAGGAGGAGCAGAAGTACGTGATGACGCAGTGATAAAGATGGAAGTCAGGAAGTTATGAAGAGCGGAAGATCGGAGTGGAGGGAAATTCGTTTCTTGTTCTCATCCGCTCTTCCTCACTTCTGCTCTTCCGATCTTCAAATGCACGATGACGATGGATGAACTCAAGAGAGGTGCTTGCTGAACGGGCACATGCCCTTCAGCCCGCGAGGGCTCCGATGTTATACATGATGCTCCTCATCCCGTTCCTGCTCTGCCTCGGGGTCGTCGCCTCTAGCTTTATGGCGGGATTTACGCCGATGGAAAGCCGGCCCTTGTTCTACCGGGACGAGCGATTTCGAAAAAGGATGGAGTGGTCCTTCCTGCCGGCCATCGGTTTTGTCCTCGGCCTCGTCAACATCAATCTCAAGTACACGCTCCTGATCGGCGGGGCGGCGATTCTTCTCTCCAACTGGGTCCTGAGACCGGCTGCCGAGACCCTGATCGTTGAACCACTTTTTCGCCGTTATGCGAAGGGAAACGGGAATGGAAAAACACAAAACGGGTAAGACTCTCCACAAGCCGCGGCGAAAGAGCGCGCAGCCGGCCGCAGAATCCCCGGGTTTGAAGAAACCGGCAGCGGGTCCTGAGCCGAGACCGCAGGATCTTCCCGTGCTGCTTCTCTACAACATCGACCCCGCATGGGAACCCCTTGAACAGGATGAAGCCGTGACCGCGACGCAGGAACTGATCGAGGCCCTGCGACAGGTCGGCCATTCCGTCACGCCCGTCCAGGTCAATGATCTGGACCTGCGAAGATTTCTTTCTCCCTACAATCCGGACCAATTCATCGTCTTGAACTGGTGCGAAGCCATCCCCGGCATCGCCCACAGCGATGCCCTGGCCGCAGAAACCCTCGAAGAGATGGGTTTCACCTACTCGGGCTCACCTCCGCCTGTTCTGCGCCTGAGCGGAGACAAGGAAAAGGTCAAGGATGTCCTTCTTCGCGCCGGCGTGCCGACACCGCAGGGTTGTGTCTGCTCAACGGCGCAGCGCGCCGTCTGGGACCGCTTCCCCGCCATTGTGAAACCTGTCCGCGAGCACTGCAGTATCGGGATCACGCCGGAAGCCGTCGTTATGGACCTTCCTGCGCTGCGGGGACGCATTGCCTTCGTCACCGAGACCTATCGGCAGGCCGCCCTGGTGGAGGAATTCATTGACGGCCGGGAATTCCGGGTGACCCTCTGGGGAAACGAGGACGTGCAGATGCTGCCGCCCGTCGAGATGGAGTTCTCCGCCTTCAGCGACCTGCGCGAGCGGCTGTGCTCGTGGGATGCCAAGTTCACACCGGGCTCGCGCCATTACACCGAGATCCGCACTGTCGCACCCGCCCCGCTGACCATGGAGGAGCTTCGCCTGCTGGAAGAGGTCTCCCGGGCCGCCTACCGGGCCATGGAAATCCGGGACTATGCCCGCTTCGATTTCCGGCTTCGCGAAGGGGTCTTCTACCTCCTGGACCCGAACCCCAACCCCGACATCAGCGCCGATGCGAGCCTGGCCCTTATGGCCGAGCTTGCCGGCCACTCTTACGGCCGGATGGGCAGCAGGCTGGTGCGCCTCGCCGCCGCCCGGCACCCCGTCTTTGGCAAACAGTAATTGGGTAATTGGTTGACTGGCTGACTGGACAAGAACACGTCTTCCCTGATTACCCAATCGACTAGTAAACCAATCAACTTTTTTATTCGAAGGGGGGAGAGATTATGACGTATGAGACGATTCTGTTCGAAGTGAAGGACCAGGTGGCCATCATCACCCTGAACCGTCCCGAAGCGGCAAACGGGCTCATCATGACCTCGGGCAGGGAACTGATGCACGCGGCCATTCGCTGCGACGAAGACCCGGGCATCCGGGCGGCCCTGCTCACCGGGCGCGGCAAATTTTTCAGCGCCGGCGGCGATCTGAAGTATTTTGCGGAATCCGGCGAGGGCCTCGCGCAAGCCCTGAAGGAGATGACCGTCTACTGCCACGCGGCGGCCTCGCGGTTCCTGCGCATGGACAAGCCGCTGGTGACAGCCGTCAACGGGCCCGCAGCGGGGATGGGGATGAGCTTTGCCATCTCCGGGGACCTGGTGTTTGCCGCCGAATCGGCGTCGTTCACGGCAGCCTACACGGCGGCGGCGCTCTCTCCGGACGGCGCGATGACATACCTGTTGCCCCGCTTCATCGGGTTGTTGAGAACCAAGGAGCTGATGCTGACGAACCGCAGACTCAGCGCCAAGGAGGCCCTGGAATGGGGCCTCGTCAACCGGGTGGTCCCCGACGCGGAGCTGATGCGGGAAGCTGAAAAGCTGGCGAGGACCCTCGCAGCCGGCCCCACGCGGTCATTCGGATCGGTGAAGAAACTGCTGTGCGGTACCTATTCGGAGTCGCTGGAGACGCAGATGGAACTCGAGGCCCGGGGGATCGCCGACATGTCGAAAACCGCCGATGCCCGGGAGGGAGTCGGCGCATTCCTCGCCAGGCGCAAACCGACGTTCACCGGCAAGTAAAGGTCCGCAGGGGACACCCGGTCTTTGGGAAAATTGAGTAATCAGTTGAATGGTTGACTGGTTGAAAAGGGGCAAGAAAATCACGGATACATTAACGCTTTGGATTTTCCCTTATCAACCAGTTAACTTATCAACTTTTCACTTTTGATGGCAGGCGGAGCGCCTGTCAGGCAATCGCGCCCTGGCAGGTCGTACCGGCGCCGGCCGTGCAGACGAAGCAGTGATCGTCCGCCATCACCCGCCGGCCTGCCATACGCCCGGCATCGAAGTCGGCAATGTGTCGGGGACAGGCGCTGTCCACCGCGATGTCCAGCACCTGGTTGAAATCGCAATCGAAGAGTATCCCGTCCCAGCGGACACTCACGACATGGCGGCACATGAGCCCCTCGACCGTGCCGGGGTTAAAGGCCTTCCGGACACTCGCCATGTAGCTTTCAAGCCCCTGGGTCCGGATAAGAAAGTCGCGAAAGCGGCCCAGGGCCATGTTGGCAAGGACGAAGAGGCTGTTGAAGTCAATCCCCTGTGTCATGAGCTCCTTCCGGTAACGACTCTCGAGATCCCTCTGCGAGCCCGGCAGAATCGCCCCCGGAGGATTGTAGACAAGGTTCAGCACGAGCCCCGTCTCTTTTTTTCCGTAGCCCAGATCGTTGAACCGTCGAAGCACCGTAAGACTCTTCTCGAACGTTCCCGCACCCCGCACCCGATCAACGCTCGTGCCGGTGAAGTGAGGAAGCGAAGCCACCACCTCTACGCCCTGATCCCGGTAGAATTCTGCAAAGTCCTCCATGCCCGGCTCCAGGAGAACAGTCAGGTTGGTCCGGACGATGACCTGGGCCCCGGCGCTGCGTGCCCCTGCGATGAGGGTTTTGAGGTGCGGGTTCAGCTCCGGCGCACCGCCCGTGATATCCATTGTCCGGATGTCGTTTCGGCGCAGGGCGCCCAGGACCGCTTCGACGGTTTCGAGACTCATGAGCTCGTCCCGGCCCGGCCCGGCGGAAAGGTGGCAGTGCTTGCAGCTCATGTTGCAGGCATAACCCACGTTGACCTGCAGGATGGCAATGTCCTTTGCCCTGAGGACGTCGCCATTGATTTCACGGATTTTCTCGTCGAAGGAAGCCATCGCAATCCAGTCTGTTCCGTCTGTTCCGTCTATTCTATCGGGGGGGAAAAACTATTCTGTCATTGCGAGAAGCGAAGCGACGAAGCAATCTCGAAAATGAAGATTGCCACGCCTCGCGAGGCTCGGCTCCTAATGAACAGCGCCAA
>DCVI01000042.1 GCA_002327315.1 Syntrophaceae bacterium UBA2192
CCGTGTGCTCGCTCAGCCCCTGCCCTTCATCGAAGGCAAACAGGGTGATTGTGCCGGTCTTCTTCTGGATAATGGCTCTGCTCACGACAGAACCGGTCTGGTACTCGACCAGCCGGGCCATGTCGAGCACCTTTGCGGTGAGAGGTTCCTTCTTCTCCTGGATCGTGGTGACCATGCGGAAGACTCCTTTCGGTGAAACGACCCCCTTTGATAAGCGGGGGGGAGAGAGATCGAGGTGTGAAGGGATCCGGGCGTGTTCCTGTATTTAAAAATAACAGACCTCTGCGGGGGTTGTCAATCCTTTCACGCCGGCATCTCCCGATAGGAGATGTGAGCGATTGGCGGGGATGCCCCATGTGACCGGAGACAGGCCATGAGCTTCCGGAACGTAAAGGGCTTTTCCAGGTAACCGTCCGCTTCGGGGGACCACAGCCGGTGTGCAACGACCCGACCGGCCCCCACCAGGATGATCATCATCATCTCCCCGAGGGAAGGTAGAGTGAGAATGCTTCTCAGGATGGAATGGCCGGCCATGCCCGACAGATCTTCATCCAGGAGCGCCAGGACGGGAGGCAAACGACGCTCCGGTTCACAGTGCAAACCGCGGCTTCGAAGAAACTCCAGGGCTTCGCAGCCGCTTCTCACGACGTGAATCCCGTTGACCGGCAGATTGCGTCTCAGGACGCCCACCGTCGCCTCGGCACGGGCCTGCTCGAAATCGCCGAACAGGATATCGGCAACCCCGCCGGGCAAGCGTTCCCCCCGCCCGATGGCCTGTGCCAAACGCCAGCGGCGATCGATATCTCCTTCGATCAGGAGGATTTTCCCGGCCATCTTCTGTATCCTTCAGGGGGACGTTGATCGGATGCAGTCCGAAAAAGGTTCGAGGTCCGAGGTCCGAGGAACGAGGACCGAGTACCGGTACAAGACCATAAAATCCTCGAACCTCGATCCTCGCGTCGCCATCCTGAGCCTGTCGAAGGGCTCGATCCTTCGCCTAGGCTTTTACGGCCTGGGCGACAGCCTTGCCCATATTGGCACAGGCCTCGAGATCGGCCGGTTTCGGCTGCCACTTGGCCTTCACGCCGGGGCAGGCCACGGGGATCTTGCAGCGCTGCAGGTGCTCCTCGATGACCTTCACCGATTCGCCGCTCCACCCGTAGGAACCGAAGGCCGCGCCGATCTTGTTCTGGAACCGAAGCCCCCGAAGATCTTCCAGGATCGGGGAGATCGTCGGCAGGACGCCCTGATTCACCGTGCAGGAGCCGATGACGACGGCCTTCGTCTTGAAGATCTCCGTGATCACGTCGTTGCGATCGGTTACGGCCATGTGAAAGATCTTGTAGGGCACGCCCTCGGCGGCAAGCCCGCCGCCCACGGCCTCGGCCATCTTTCGCGTCGCCTCCCACATGGTGTCGTAGAGGATGACGGCGGTTTTCTCCGGCGCCTGGGCCGCCCACTTCTTGTACGTCGTAACGATCTGCAGAGGGTCCTTTCTCCAGATGACCCCGTGGCTCGGCGCGATCATGTCCACGGGCAGGCCGAGCGCAAGCACCTCGTCGATCTTCTTCGAGACGAGCGGGCTGAAGGGGGTAAGGATGTTGGCATAGTACTTAATGGCCTCCTCGTAGAGCTCCTCCTGGTCCACCTGGTCGTTGAAGCGATAGGCCGTGGCGTAATGCTGGCCGAAGGCGTCATTGGGCATGAGCAGGTTGCGGCCCGCCAGGTAGGTGAACATGCTGTCGGGCCAGTGGAGCATCGTCGCCTCGATGAAGACGAGCTCGCTTTTCCCGATGGGAATGCGGTCGCCCGTCTTGACGGCCCGGAACTTCCAGGGCTGGTGGTAGAGCCCCTCGATGCTCTCCATGCCCCGCCTGGACACGATCAGCTCGGCGTTGGGCGCATGCTGCATGATGAGGGGAAGCCCGCCCGAGTGATCGGGCTCGGCGTGGTTGGCAACCACGATGTCGATCTTCGCCGGGTCGATGACGGCCCTGATGTTCTCGAGCCACTCCTCTTTAAAGGGGGCCCAGGTAGTGTCGATCAGAACGGTCTTCTCATCCCGGATGAGATAGGAATTATAGGTCGAACCCCGGTGGGTCGAGAGCTCGTGGCCGTGAAACTTCCGCAGGCTCCAGTCAACGATCCCCACCCAGTAGACATCTTTCATCAACTCCGTAACCATTCGAAACCTCCCGATTCTGAAGCGTTTTATTTTTCTAAAACAATATTTTACCCCTCTGCCGCACCGAAATAAAGGGGCAAAACGTCCCTCCCGGGTTCAGCAGCTATGTCAATAAATTTACTTGACATCTCGCTTCGGGTGTACTACTCTACGTCCGACCTGACGGCGACAGATAGCGAACCGGCAGGGCGCGGTAAAAGTTAGGGGACACGCAGTTTGAGGTTTGAGGTTGTTTACCACCACACTCGTACGGGTCTGGTGGTTTTTTACTTTTTTCCAAAGCTGACATCCGACTTTTACGGAAAATCTGAGAAAGGAGGATGGAAGCGATGTCGGAAGGTACCGTGAAGTGGTTCAACGAGCAGAAAGGCTTCGGGTTCATCCAGATGGACGACGGGGGCGACATTTTCGTTCACTACAGCGCCATCCAGACCCGGGGTTTCCGGACCCTGCGAGAGGGTCAGCGCGTAGCGTTTGAAGTTGCCGATGGACAGAAAGGCCCCGCCGCCGCAAACGTGCAGGTACTGGCCTGATAAACGGATCATGATGATGGGCACCTCGGTGCAGATCGAGGTGCCCTTTTTTTTCGGGGGGATCGTCGAATCCCCCCGCAGCAGTTCTACAGGGAAAAAGAAAGTAAGGGCATGCGTAAAGAAAACATAAGAAATATAGCCATCATCGCCCACGTCGACCACGGCAAGACTACGCTCGTGGACGGCATGCTCCGGCAGAGCGGAATCTTCCGGGCCAACCAGGAGCTCGTGGAGCGCGTCATGGACTCGATGGATCTCGAGCGGGAGCGCGGGATCACGATCATGGCCAAAAACACCGCCGTCTGGTACGGCACAACCAAGATCAACATCGTGGACACGCCGGGCCACGCCGATTTCGGCGGCGAGGTGGAGCGGAGCCTCAACCTCGTCGACGGGGCGATCCTCCTGGTCGACGCCAGCGAGGGGCCCCTGCCCCAGACGCGCTTCGTCCTGAAGAAGGCCCTGGAAAAGTCGCTGCCCATCATCCTCGTCATCAACAAGATCGACCGGGGCGATGCCCGCATCGAGGCCGTCGTCAGCGAGGTCTACGACCTCTTCATCGATCTCGATGCAAGCGAGGAACAGATCGAGTTCCCCATCCTGTACACGAACGCCAAGCTCGGCGTTGCTCATCAGAAACCGGGGGACGACTCCGCCAACCTGCTGCCCCTATTCGAGACGATTGTCACCCGCATTCCCGGTCCCGAGGGAAATGACGATGAGGTCCCGCAGTTTCTCGTCACGAACCTGGATTACGATTCTTACGTGGGCCAGATCGGCCTCGGGAGGATGATGAACGGGATATTGGAAATGAACCGGTCCTACACCCTCTGCGGCGCGGATCAGAATGTCACGGGCGTAAAATTCTCGGCCCTCTACACCTTCCACGGGCTCAAGAAGAAGACGGTCGATCGGGTCGAGTCGGGCGACATCATCGCCGTTGCCGGCGTGTCCGGCATCAACGTCGGGGATACGATTACCGCCCTGGAGAATCCGAAGCCCCTGCCCCGCATCCGGATCGACGAGCCGACCGTTTCCATGATTTTCTACGTCAACAACAGCCCCTTCGCGGGCCGCGAAGGGAAGTACCTCACCTCGCGCCACCTGCGGGAGCGCCTCGAGCGGGAGTCTCTCCGCAACATCGCCATCCGGATAAACCCCCTGGCAAATCGGGCCGACGCCTTCGAGGTGTGCGGGCGGGGAGAGCTGCAGATGGCCATCCTCATCGAGACCATGCGCAGGGAGGGTTACGAGTTCATGGTTTCCCGGCCCACCGCCATCACCCGCAGGGAGGATGGAAAACTCCTCGAGCCGACGGAGCGCCTTTTCCTGGACGTCCCCGAGGAATTCACCGGCGTGGTGACGGAGAAGATCTCGACGCGAAAAGGGCGGATGATGAATCTCATCAACAAGGGGAGCGGCCGCGTCTATCTCGAGTTCGTGATCCCCTCGCGCGGGCTCATCGGCTTTCGCAGCCACTTCCTCACCGACACGAAAGGCGCCGGTGTCATGAACACCCTCTTCGAGGGCTATGAGCCCTGGGCAGGCCCCATCCCCCAGCGGGCCAACGGCACCCTCGTGGCCGACCGTGTAGGCCGGGTGACGGGCTATGCCAGCTTCGCCATGGCCGACCGAGGGGAGCTCTTCCTGGACGTGGGAACGGAGGTCTACTGCGGGATGATCGTCGGCGAGCGCAACCGCACGGGCGATCTCGACGTGAACATCGTCAAGGAGAAAAAGCTCACCAACATGCGCAGCGCCACTTCCGATACGACGGTAACCCTGCGGCCGCCGCGCCTGCTGTCGCTCGATCAGTCCATCGAGTTTCTCGCAGAGGACGAACTGGTCGAGGTGACACCGGAGCACGTCCGCCTCAGGAAAATGGAGTTCGACCCCGCCAAGCGCCTGGCCACGAAGCGAAAGGAAGGGCGGATGGCCGACTCGGACTCTTAATCAGAAGGTAAGAGGGTTTGAAGGTGAGAAGGTTGGAGAATCGGAGACAGACAATGGCTGCAGACGTATCCAACGTTCTTACCCTCTCACCTTCTTACCCTCTCTTGTTCACGCAATGAACATCCGGACAGGAACCGGATCATTTCGAAAGGTTGATTTAAAGATATGTTTGTCTCCATCATCGGTACCCCGGCATCGGGCAAGACAACGTTTTTCAAGGCACTCTCGGGTGCAAACGGCAACGGGGGGAACAACGGGCATCCCTCCGTCCGCATCGAAGTACCCGACGAGCGGATCGATGCGCTGACGAAGATCTTCAACCCCCGAAAGACGACCTACTCCCGCCTTGACGTGACGGACACGGTAGCCATCCGCGAGGGCGAGGTCAAAAACGAAACACTGGACGCCAAGTCCCTCCAGCAGATCCGGCAAAGCGACGCCGTCCTGCTGGTACTGCGCCACTTCGACAACGGACACGCCGCCGACCCCGTCGGCGATTTTCAGCGCGTCCAGGAAGAGTTCATCCTGGCCGACATGGTCCAGGCCGAAGGCCGCCTCGAGCGTCTGCGAAAGCAGAATGCCCTCAAGCCCCAGCCGGCCCCGCAGCAGGAGCAGGCGCTGCTCGAGCTGTGTCTCGGACACCTCGAGGCGGGCGACCCCCTGGCCACGCTGAACCTGTCCTGCGAAGACGACAAGAAAATCCGCGGCTTTCTGTTTCTTTCGCGCAAGCCCATGATGATCGTCATCAACTGCGTCGAGGAAAGGCTTGCCGGGGCGGACACCATCGCCTCGCAGCTCCGGGAGAGGCTGCCGGGGCACATTCCCGTGGTGGCCGCCTGCGGGCAGTTGGAGGCGGAGCTGGCCGCCATGCCGCCGGAAGAGCAGGCGGAGTTCATGAGCGAATACGGCATCCGGGAGTCGCTTCGCGGGCGGATCATCCGGATGGCCTACGACACGCTGGGACTGATTTCCTTCCTGACCGTGGGAGAGGACGAATGCCGCGCCTGGCCTGTCCGCAGGGGCATGAGCGCCCAGGAAGCGGCCGGGACCATCCACACGGATCTTTCCCGCACCTTCATCCGCGCCGAGACGGTCTCCTACGAAGACTTCATCCGGCTCGACGGCTTTGCGGGCTGCAAAAAGGCAGGCGTCTGGCGGCTGGAGGGCAAGGGCTATATCGTGCAGGACGGGGATATCATGTCCATCCGGGCGGGAAGCTAAAGCAGGGAATCGGAATTCGGGACTCCGGATTCCGGACTAAATTAGTTATTTTTTCCTGAAGCCTGATGCCCGAAGCCTGAATCCTAATCGACCGGAGGTCGATTCATGGATGCTTTGCGGATACTCTTCAACATCCTCATCTTCACCGCATCTCTCTTCGCGGCGGCGCTGGTTGTGGAGAAGATCTATGCGGGGCGCTGGAAGTGGGTGGCCTTTGCCATACTGATAACCTTCATCATCGGGTTTGCCCTGTTCCCAGGGACCCTGATTGCAGTCCTCGAGGCCCTGCCCGGCGGGCTGACACTCGCCAACACGGCGACGCTGCTGTTGGGAGGGGTCGCGGCGGGCTTTCTCGCCACGGGTGTCTGAATCGTCTTCCGTATTCTTCAGGAGGTCTTCCTGAAGCTCTTCTCACGATAAGCCGCTACGCGGCAGGCATCCGGCATCGGGCATCCGGATTCCGGAAAGAATGATTGCATTTTCTTCCCTGAAGCCTGAAGCCCGAAACCTGTAGCCCGTTTTTCCGTTCACTGGTCACTAATCACTGATCACGGCCGCGAAGCGGCCTGTTGGGCCAAATCCCTCGACTGAGCGGGTCCGATAATCACCCCGTCGATCTCCAGATCGCTCTTAATGCGCCGGGCGGCGGCCACAGCCGCTTTTTTATCCTTATAGGGGCCGGCCACGACCTGGTAGCGATCGCCCTTCTGCACCACCCTCGCCGGGATCGGCGGTCCCTGATGATTGAGCACGGCGGCCAGCCTCCTGGCATTGATCTCCCCGATGGTTTCATCCGCGCGAACGTACCATGCGCCTTTTCTCATCGCGGGAATCTGAGGCTGACCGTTCAGTTGGGCGGGGTGCTCGATTTCCGCGGCCCCGGCGAGAATCCCTTCAAGCCCGGCCCCGCCCTCGAGTACCGGAACGGGGATGCCCCGGGCCTGCTTCACGGTTTCCTCAATCTGCTTCCAGTCCAGCCTGAGTGCTTCTTTCTTTTCGATTTGCCTGAGTCGCGCGTAGAGCCTCTTCTTCATCTCCCCGGCATTCAGCTCCTCATGGGGCGTGTGCGCCTCCAGGTAGAGGATCCCGTTGTCGCGGCCGATCAGGTAGGGCTGATTGACGATGTTCACCGGCGTCCTGACTGCCGAAGCCGGATAGAGCTTCTCCATGTCTTCCGGATAGAGGCGGATACACCCGTTCGTTGCGCGCAGACCGATGCTGTAGGGTTTGTTGGTCCCGTGGATCACGTAACTCGCCCGGCTCAAATAAAGCGCGTACTCGCCCAGCGGGTTGTCGGGGCCCGGCGGGACTTCGGCAGGCAGCGGGTCACCCCTCTTCTGATGATCCCTGCGGATCGAGGCGGGCACATACCAGGTCGGCCGGACGGCCTTGCGCTCCACGGACATTTCCCCCATGGGCGTCGAGCGGCCCTCCTCCCCGATGCCGACCGGGTACGTGATGACCGATCCGTTCTTCCCCCCGTAGCGAAACAGCCGCATGGCAGCCAGGTTGATCACGATCCCTTTTCTGGGGGCATCGGGCAGGACGAACATCAGGGGCAGGATCACGCGGCTTCCGGCCGGGGGCGCCCAGACGTCCACGTCCGGATTGGCCGCGCTGATTTCGTCATAGCCAAGCCCGAAGTGTCTTGCGATGTCCGGCAGGGTATCGCCTTCCTGAACGCGAACCACGGCCAGCCGGCCCATGACCTGATCGCCTTTCGCGGCGGCGGGGGCGCGCGGTTCGACGGCTTTTTCCGGTCGAGCCGGTTCGGCCCGAGAGAGTCTCATCTTCGGAGGCGCAGCACAGGCTTGAAGGAAAAATCCCAGCAAGACGATGACGATCAGGCGCGACCACATGACGTTGAGGGTTGTCATAAGGATTTCACACACTCCTTTCCCGCCGATGCTTCTTTTTACCGGACCACGTTGAACGAGATCAGGACAGACAGCAGGCACAGCGAGATCAAGCCCGCGATGAACAGTGCCTCCGAAATCCTCCCGAAGGCGGCCGACCGTTTTTGGGCCCGCATCGCGGCATAGGCGGAGATGCAGGATCCGAGAAACAGAATCAGCGACAACAGGGCGAACTCATCGGCAAGGGTTTTATCGGCATGGCCCATGGCCCCGATGAGACTCACAATGGCGAAACTGATGCCCAGCAGAGTTGTCGACGCCGCCAGGATGTGATGGGAAATCGCATGGGCTTCCTTCTCAGGCATCCTTCACCCCCTGATCCTTTTCGTAAGAAGACCCTTCGCCGTGTCCTTCAGCCCGGGACGCTCACCCATTCTTCATCGTGAAGCGCCACTTGCAGAAATTCTCCGGCGGGTGCGCATCGGGCGGTGCGTAGAGGCACTCCACCTGGATGCGCTCGTCGATGACGCGGGCGAAGTTGGCAAATTCGCCCCGATGCATCTCCTTGCAGGAGAATTCCGGCATTCCCTTCGCGAGCCTTGCGACCTGGGGCGCGCAGCGGGGGACCGTGATGACGACCTCGTCCTGTTTTTCCTCGATCTCGTAGCCGATGATGATCGTCCAGGGGAAATAGCGCAGGGCCTGCACAAACCCTGCAAGGCCGTTTCCGATCCCGAAGCGCTTCACGAAATCCCTGGCGGCCAGTTCGGCGGCCTTGTGCCAGACGCGCTCGTTGATCCCCTCGGCCGTGGGCTGGTCGAACTTTTCCTGCACGAAGAGAAACCAGAACCCGTCGATCACGCGATAGTGCCAGAGAAGAAACTCCACGTAGGCGCGCAGCTCCGCGGGGCCCATGCGGTCAAGAAGCTTCAGGTCCATCCATCACCCCCTCAAATTCCTGGCCTGCTCCTGCAGTGCCAGATCTTCCGGGTCCGTCGCCTCGATGACGATGCCGTGAGGAACGGGCTTTCCCTTCAGATCCACGTGAATGAAACTGATGAAGCCGTCGAGGAGAAAATCCTCGTCGCTGTTTTCGAGCACTTTCACGTAGGAGACGAGGCGGGTCTTTCCGGCAAAAACGACCCTGCTCTCGAACCGCACGACATGGCCGTTGCCGATGGGCTTTTTGAACAGCATGCCGTGGATGTTGAGGCAGACGATGTTTTCCGGATGCGTGAGGCTTGCCACGGCGATGAATCCCGCCTCGACAAACCACATGGCCGTCTTGCCCGCGAAGAGGGTCCCGTGGTGATTGAGGTCCTCGCTCTTCACGAGCCTGCAGAGACTGTGGGTGCGCAGTTTCATCGCTTCACTCCTTTGTTTTCAGTTTGCCGCAGAACGCGAGACTCTTGCTTCTCTGCACATCTCCCGGTGTCACGAAATCGGCCGCCACGTCAAATAGATCGCCCAGCACCGCGGCCCGGGACGTCTCGGGGCTTTCCGGCCGGCGCCGCGCCCGGTAGAGTCCTGCCGCAAATCGCTCAAAGGACGGCAGCAGATCCGGCGACGTGAGGTCGATCCGGGCCGCCTTCGGCGCCTGCGTTTGCAGATCGTGAAAATAGTCCTCGATCGCTTCTTCCACGGCTGAGAGATCGAGCGGCCTCTCGGCGCGCAACAGCCCCGCCGGACCGACGCTCCCCTCTGGAAGCTCTCTGCCGTGCCTTTCGAGTAGCAGCGCCAGGGCGCTGCCGCGATGGATGCCCCCGTTTTTCCCGATCGGGACTCCCCGCTCCCCGAATCGAAGCGCTCCGGGTGCCCGCACCGGAAGATCGACTGAGCCCGGGAGGGCCTCACGGTAGCACCGGACGACGAACTCGGAGCAGATCATGGGCTCCCGTCCCGTGTTGAAGAGATGCAGAAGAAAGGCCGCGGCGGCGTCGAGCGTCTCCCGGATGAGCCTTCCGAGCACGGACGAGCCGGCAAGGTTCCGGGCGATACACAAAAAGGCAAGGAGAAGGACCTGCTCGAAGGCGTACCGCTCTCCGCTCTCCAAATAGTACGCCGCGCGTTCCAGGACGGGATCGATACTTGACGGCGCTTCCTTGAGCCGCCGGGACTCGACCCAAACGGCGTGCTCGATGCTCTTCGGCAGCTCCCGACGGATGACGCCTTCCCTGATCGCTTCGCCGACGGTGCGTCCCTGCTCGCCGTATCGTCCGAGAAAGAGGCCCGCATGGCTCACCTCCGAGCGGTCGATAAACCGGATGGCATCGCCGATCAGGCCTTTGCCCCTGTACAGCAGTACATCCCCCGGCATCAATTGCGCGACCGGAATGGCTTTTATCATCCGTTTCTCATACCTGCCTTGCTGGTCACTCTTCCGCCACTTCCTTCACTTCCTTCACTTCTTCCACTTCTTTCACCCGCTTCTACGCGTTGCACAAGACCTTCGGCGCAAAGAGGATCAGGTAGTTGCAGGGCCCGATCTCGTGCAGACCCGTTCTTGCAAACCCGAAGGGCTCAACCAGGGCGGTCACGTCATCCGGCGAGAGCCGGATGGAAATCGGGGGACCGGGCGGGCCGGGCGCCTTCTTGAATTCCACAACGGCAAAAGTCCCATGGCGCTTCAGAAGCCTCCTGGCCTCGGCCAGCGCACCATCCTGGACACCCGCCTCCTTGAGGTCATGGAGCACCGTGGCCATGAGGATCAGGTCCATGCTTTCGCCGGGCAGGGGGAGGGTCCTGCTCACATCGGCAACGATCGGACTGATGTTCTTCACCCTGCGGCGCTCGATCCTCTCCCTGAGCCTCTCCACCCCTTCGGCCCACAGATCGACCGCATGGACGCGCCCCCCGTCACCGATGATCTTCGCCATCGCAATCGAGTACGTCCCGGTGCCGCAGCCCATATCCAGCACCGTGAACCAGGGCTGCAGGGCCAGGACCTGGAAGAGCTTGCCCGCTTCAATGAGCTCGAAGCTGCTTTTGCCCGCCCCATGAGGTTTATCTGACCGCGCGTCGTTCATGGCTCGCCTGCAAATCGGCCTGATAGCACATGGTTGAGAAGTATGGGGGAAACGGCATCTCTGTCAAGGACTTTCCTTGGTTTGCAAGCCGCAAAGAAGGAACTTTGTGGCTTGCAGTTTCAACCGTTTGTGCTAGAAACGCTATGTAGAAAACCCTCTAGGAAAACGCGCGTTGCAAACGAAAAAACGCCTCCCGACAAGCCGCAGACAGCCCGAGCCGAAGCCGTGGGACGACTGGCGCTGGCAGTTCAGGAATCGCAGGCGAACGGCCGACGAGATCGCCGAGACGCTCGACCTTGGCCGAAAAGAGCGCCTCGCTCTCGGCGAGGTCGTAAAGACCTACCGCTCGGCGGCAACCCCTTACTATTTCTCGCTCATGGATGCGGGCGATCCGCTCGACCCCATCCGGCGGCAGTGCGTCCCCGATACCCGGGAAATCACCTCCGAGGGCGGTGTCGAAGACCCTCTGGAAGAGCGGGCCCACAGCCCCGTGCCGGGCCTCGTTCACCGTTTCCGCGACCGCTGCCTCGTCGTTGTAACGAACCGCTGCGCCGTCTATTGCCGTCACTGCAACCGCAAACGCCTCTGGCACGAGCGGGAAAAGACACTCACACCCCATGAACTGACGGCCATGGCCGGCTATATCGAAAAGCGGCCCGCCATCCGCGAGGTGATCCTCTCGGGGGGCGACCCTCTGACGCTCTCCGACGGGCGTCTGGAGGGCATCCTCGCGCGGTTGCAGGCCATCGAGCACGTGGAGGTCCTGCGAATCGGGAGCCGGATGCCCGTCGTGCTGCCCATGCGCATCACGGAGCGGCTCTGCGGCATCCTGCGCCGTTACCGGCCCCTGTGGTTTCTCACCCAGTTCAACCATCCCCGTGAAATAACGACCGAAGCCGCAGCCGCCTGCGGGAGGCTTCTCGAGGCGGGCATTCCTGTCCTGAACCAGTCGGTGCTTCTCAAGGGGATCAACGACGATTTCCGGATCATGCGCCAGCTCCTCTACGGGCTCGAGCGGATTTGCGTGAAGCCTTACTACCTTTTCCAGTGCGAGCCCGTGAAGGGCGCGGACCACTTCCGGGTGGACATCTGGGACGGGATGAGGATGATGGAGAAGCTCTGGAAGACCACTTCGGGCCTGTGCCTTCCCCGCTATGTCGCCGACATGCCGGGCACGCAGGGGAAAGTCCCCCTCCAACCCGTCAGTTTTTTATAGGGACGAGGGACCAGGGTGAAGGGACAATTACAAAGTGTCTGAGTGACTGAGTGCTTGAGTGTCTGAGTGAAGAGCAGGCAATGAAAAAGTGGGATTCCGATGCACGATTCGTCAACTTCAATACCCAGTTCCCAATACCCAATTTCCTCCTCCGGGCGGCGAAATCCTTTGACAATAAAAGAGAAATATATTAAAGAGATACCCTTTTAAACAACCCAACGCCCCCGGGGAGATAACCGAGATGTACAGCGCAAGCGACCTGAGAAAAAATCTGAGACTCATGCTCGATGACGACCCCTACATCGTCGTCGATTTCCAGTTCGTCAAACCGGGAAAAGGCCAGTCTCTCTACCGCTGCAAGCTTCGCAACATGCTCACCGGCAGTCAGATCGACCGTACCTTCCGCGAGGTGGACACCTTCAAGCCCGCCGACACGGAGGAAAAGAACATGCAGTTCCTCTACAGGGAAGGCGACTCATTCCACTTCATGGACAATGAGAACTTCGAGCAGATCGCCCTGACGCAGGAGCAGGTCGGGGAGGCGAAGAACTTCCTCATCGAAAACATGGAGTGCAAGGTCCTCATGTTCCGCGACCGGCCGATCGACATCACTCTGCCCAACTTCGTCGATGTAGTCGTCACGGATGCCCCGCCCTGGATCAAGGGCGATACGGTTTCCGGCAATTACAAGCCGGTAATCGTCGAGACGGGCTACAAGGTCAGCGTGCCCCCCTTCGTCGAACAAGGCGAGAAAATACGCATCGACACGCGAACGGGCGAATACCTGACCCGAGTCAAGGGATAGCCGGGAACCCAAACCCATGAGTGCTCAGTGGAAGCTCGAGGCCAAACGTGAGGCCCTCGAAACGCGAGCCTGTGTCCTCCATGCGACGCGCGCCTTTTTCCTGTCCCGCGATTACCTCGAGGTTGAAACCCCCAATCGCATCCCCGCCCCTCTGCCCGAGTCCCACATTGACGCCCTTGCCGCCGAACCGTGGTGGCTCCATCCCTCGCCGGAGCTCTGCATGAAGCGGATGCTCGCGGCAGGATACGGGCGGATCTTCCAGATCGCCAAGTGTTACCGGGGACACGAGCGAGGACCCCTGCACCTGCCGGAGTTCACCCTGCTGGAGTGGTACCGCGCCGGTTGCGACTATTTGCGGCTCATGGAGGATTGCGAAGACCTTTTCATCTACCTGTCCGGGGCGATGGGGATCTCAAACCGGCTCACGTACCGAAACCGGGAGATCGATCTTTCGAAACCCTGGGAGAGGCTCTCGGTGAAGGAGGCCTTCGATCGATTCGGGTCCGTTGACCTGGAAAGGGCCCTGGAGCAGGACCGCTTCGAAGAGGTCCTGGCCCTGGAGATCGAGCCCCGCCTCGGAACCCTGAAGCCCACCCTCCTTTATGACTACCCGCTTTCCTTCGCATCGCTTGCCCGGGTCAGAAAAGACAATCCCGCCTTCGCGGAGCGCTTTGAAATCTACATCGGGGGGCTGGAGCTGGCCAACGGGTTCTCGGAGCTCACCGACGCCGCGGAACAGCGCCGGCGCTTCGAAAGGGAAAACGATGTCCGTTCGAAGAGAGGCCGGCCGCCCTGGCCCATGCCGGAAAAATTCCTGGAGGCGATCTCCCGCATGCCCGAGTCGGCCGGGATTGCCCTGGGTATGGACCGGATGGTGATGCTCTTTGCCGATGCCTTTTCCATTGATGAGGTCGTATCCTTCACGCCGGAAGAACTCTGAACCCGTTTGTTTCGTTCCTTTCGCCGGTTCGTGTCTTTCGTTCAGTCCCGGACCATGACGTCCCGGAATGCATTCTTTCCCTGAAGCCCGTCAGCCGGCGCGTTCAACAGTGCCGCAGCATGGCACCATGCCGTGCACATCTTGATTTTTCACGCAAAATCATTTATAAAAAGAAAAGAATGAATTAAGGTTCTCGGGTTCGGAAGTCTCACCGCTTCCGGAGGTAAACCTGGATGGTCGGGCCGCCATCTGATCGCAAGATCAGTTGGCGGCTTTTTTATGAATCGCAAGGTCACAGAAAAGGAGGTCCGCAATGGGATTTTTCGACAAGGTCTTTGGCGGCAAGACCACGGGAGGGTCGTCTCCGGGGGATCGTGGAGACGTCCGGGCCCTGGAATTCCGGGAGAAGGGATTCAGCATCGCCGCACCGCAGGACTGGACCGTGGTCGAGAGCACTGGCGGTCTTGAAGCGCATCCGAAGGAGGGCGGGCGGATTGCGGATCCCGGATCGGGGCGGGAGATCAACAGCCCCAGGGTCACGGTCACCGTATCGGAAATCCTCGATCCCCGTCAGAACGCAGTCAAGGAAACGCTTCGGGCCCGATCGACCGAGATGGCCGGTCACCGCATGGTCAAGCACATTGCCGGTGAAGTCAAGAACGCCGATTACGGGATCGTTTACGAATACCAGTACGGGCCCGGTGAGGCTCCCGTCTGTGCAGTGGGGGCAGTCGCCCAGAAAAAGAATAAGCTCTACATCGTTTCCGCGTGCGGCACGGTGCAGGATTTCGACAGGAACCGCGGCACCCTCGAAGCCGTCGTCACGAGTTTCAAGCTGCTCTGATGCGAAGGAACGTCTGACGGGGACCGGGCGGCGACGTCCGGTCCCTTTTCTATTGCCCCGCCAGGATTCGTAAAGGCCGATTATTGCCCATGTGCCTGATTGGGTTGAAGGTTTCATCATCCGGCGCCTTTTCTTCTTTCGTCTACCCTTTTGCCTTGAGCCTTTCGCCCTTCCTTTCCACATTCCATGGAACCAGGTTTAACGTTTCGTTAAAAAAATTCGTGCTGCCGCGCCGAATTGGAAAACTAAACAAAAATCAATAGAGTAAATAGTACAATTATATCATGATATTATAATTTTTTTCAGTGAACATGCCTCTCGTGGCACGCTCTTTTCAATACTCAAAGGCAAAGATCGGCAAACAATAAATTGAAATAATAAATAAACCACCTGGAGGAGACATCATGAAAAGGACGCTTTCGACACTGATTCTGGCGGGTATCGTTGTTCTGATCACGGGAACCTTCTGCTTTGCCGAGTACGCCGCAGCAGGCGTCGAGAACTTCCCCTACTTTCACCTCGGCTGCCTCATCGTCGGCGGCATGATCATCGTTTCCCTGAAGCAGAAGTATCAGAAGATTTATCTCGGAGAGGCCGTCGGCAGCTTCGCCATGTACGCCATCCTCGTGGCCCTGTTCACGGCCCCCGTGGCCGAGGGTCTCAAGAACATCCTCAGCTAAAAAAGGTCCGCAGACAACGCCCTTCACCCTGGACCTGCAAGCGAATCGAATTCGGAAGGGGAAAATAAAGAGGCCGTCCGGTAAGCCGGGCGGCCTCTCTTATTTGATAAATCCCCCTCTTTCCCCAATGAGCTGCTGCGCAGCAGTAACGGGTGATTCGTTTACTGGTTGATAAGGTGGAAAAGGCAGTACAGGGACATCCCGTCTGCTCTTTCCTAATCAACCATTTACCCAGTCAACCATTTACTGCAGCGAAGCTGCCCTGGGGGACAAAAGGTGGATTTTCTTGCTTTGTGGCTTGTGGCTCTTTTACCTCGTCTCTACACCTCCGTCCCTGGTCCCTAGTTCGCTTTCCCCTCGATCGTCCACGTCGTTCCCGCCTTCGAATCTTTCAAAACTATCCCCTTCGCAGCAAGCCCGTCGCGGATTTCATCGGCACGCTTCCAGTTCTTATCGGCCCGTGCCTTGAGCCGCTCTTCGATCAAGGCCTCGATCCCGCCGACTTCCATCCCCCGTTTTTCCGCTTCACGCAGCCGGTCCTTCTCGAAGTAGACATCGGGGTCCTCCATCAGGATCCCCAGCACGCCACCCACCTCGCGGAGCGTTCGCTCGGCCTCGTTGAGAGCGAACAGCGCCGGCTGGCTGGCCTTGAACCCGTCGGTCAGATAGGCGTTCACCTGCCGGACGAGATCAAAGACGTATCCCATGGCGCGGGCCGTGTTGAAGTCGTCGTCCATGCCCTCCCGAAAGCGCTCCGGCAGAGTCCGGACCCGCTCCAACAAAACCTTTTCCTTCCCCGACAATTTATCTTCCTCCACCGAGACAGGCGTCAGGGCCTGGTCAGCGGCAAAGACGTCCCGGATCCTCTTGAGGGTTTCGTAGAGGCGGTTCATCGCGCTCCGGGCGTCGCCGAGGGCCTCGTCGGAGTAATCGAGGGGGCTGCGATAGTGGCTCTGGAGGACGAAAAAGCGCAGCACCTCAGGATGGTAGAGCCCGAGAATGTCCTTGATGGTGACGAAGTTACCCAGGGACTTGGACATCTTCTCGTGGTCCACCTTGATGAACCCGTTGTGCAGCCAGTACCTGGCGAAGGTCTTCCCAGAGGCCCCCTCGGACTGGGCAATCTCGTTTTCATGGTGGGGAAAGACAAGGTCCTCGCCGCCCCCGTGGATGTCGAAGGTTTCGCCGAGAAAGCGGGCGCTCATGACGGAACACTCGATGTGCCAGCCCGGCCGCCCCTTTCCCCAGGGGCTCTCCCACCAGGGCTCACCTTCCTTGCTCGCCTTCCAAAGGGCGAAGTCCAGGGGATCCTTTTTCTTCTCACCCACGGCGATGCGTGCCCCCGATATCATCTCATCGATGTCACGGCCCGAGAGTTTCCCGTAATTCTTGAACTTCTTCACGGCGAAATAGACGTCTCCGCCCACGACGTAGGCCAGATGGTTCTTGAGGAGCTTGCCGATCAGCTCGATCATGCCCCCGATGTGCTCCGTAGCACGGGGGGTGACGGTAGGGCGCTCGATGCCGAGCCGGTCCATGTCGTCGTTGTGATCGGCGATGTAGCGCTCGGTGATCCGGCGGAACTCGACGCCTTCCTTGTTGGCCTTGGCGATGATCTTGTCGTCGATGTCGGTGAAATTCTTGACGTAGGTGACCTTGTAGCCCCTGTAGCGCAGGTAGCGGGTGATGACATCGAAGTTGATGGACGAGCGCGCATGTCCTACGTGGCAGGTGTCATAGACGGTGACTCCGCAGGCGTAGATCCCCACCTCGCCTTCCTTGACGGGGACGAAGTCCTCCTTCTGACGTGTCAGGGTGTTGTAGAGACGCAGCGCCATGGGATACCTCATCAATGACTGGCTAATGGATAAAGGCTAACGGCTCAAGGCAAGAAAAGACATGGAAATGCATGCCTCAAACCTTCCGACACACCGATTCGGGGTTACTCCGATGCAAAGAATCCGGTCGAGCATTTACGGAAAAAGGGCGATCATGTCCAGGGCGGCATCCTCCCGGAGGCCGCACATGAGGTTCATGTTCTGGACGGCCTGTCCGGAAGCCCCCTTGACGAGGTTGTCGATGGCGGAAAGGATGATGACCCGGTTCGTCCGCGGATCCACGGAGAGCCCCACATGACAGCAGTTGGTCCCCTTCACGGAAGACACATTGGGGTAGAGCCCCTTGCGCAGGACCCGGACGAAGCGCTCGCCCTTGTAGAAGTCAGTATATAAATCAATCAGCTCGGCCGTGGAAAGCGTTTTTTTGAGGCTTGCGTAGATCGTGCTGAGGATGCCCCGGGTCAGCGGCAGCAGGTGCGGCGTGAAGGAGACCTTCACCTCCGAGCCCGCCAGCACGCTCAGTTCCTGCTCGAT
This sequence comes from Syntrophaceae bacterium UBA2192, assembly GCA_002327315.1. GTDB lineage: Bacteria > Desulfobacterota > Syntrophia > Syntrophales > UBA2192 > UBA2192. Next base: position 17,632 of record DCVI01000042.1, read on the forward strand.
CTCGGGGCTGTGCCGGTGTTCATTGACCTTGTAGGCCTTGAAGCCCTCGTCGACCTCGCAGAATAGCGAGCCGATGACGGGGTCCCGGCCGGCGCCGCTCACCCCCGACTTGGAATCGATGATGATCGTGGCCGGGTCGATGATCTTTTCCCGAAGCACGGGCGCCAGCGCCAGGATGGCGCTCGTAACGTAGCAGCCGGGGTTGGCCACGAGGTCGGCCTTCCTCACCGCTTCCCGGTAGAGCTCCGGAAGACCGTAGACAGCCCTCTGCACGAGTTCGGGGACCGAGTGCTTGTGGTACCACTTCGCAAAGACATCGAGATCGCGCAGCCGGAAGTCGGCGGAGAGGTCAATCACCTTTTTCCCGGCCTCGAGGAAGGCCGGTGCGACGGCCATGGCCTCGCCGTGGGGTGTTGCCATGAAGATGATGTCGGACATCGCCGCCAGTTCCGCCGGGGAGGCATCGATGAATGTGATGTCCGTCAGGCCCTCGAAGAGAGGGTACGTTTCCGACAGGGGCTGCCCCTTGAACTTGCGCGAGGTGAGCGCCGCCACCTCGACATCGGGGTGCCTCAGCAGAATCCGCATCAGCTCCAATCCCGTGTAGCCGCTTCCCCCGTAGATGCCGACCCGAATCATTGGTTACATCCCTTCACATAAAAAAGGGGGGTTCCGAGAACCCCCCTTGTCGTTTCGACTAGCGCTTGGAGAACTGGAACCGTTTGCGGGCTCCGGGCTGACCGTATTTCTTGCGCTCCTTCATGCGGGAGTCCCTCGTGAGGAAGCCGGCCTTCTTCAGAGCGGGCCGGAGTTCCGCGTCGAACTCGCACAGGGCCCTGGAGATGCCGTGCTTGAGCGCGTCAGCCTGACCGGCAATGCCGCCGCCGCCGACGTTGACGTAGAAATCGAACTTGCCCATCTGGTTTGTGATTTCCAGGGGCTGCTGGACGATCTTCTTGAGGACTTCCCGGGTAAAATAATCGTCGAAATTCCGGTTGTTGATCGTGAACACGCCGGTTCCATCCTTCATCCAGACCCGGGCAACCGCCGTCTTTCTCTTTCCCGTTGCATAAATACTCTTGTCGGTCATAACCACTCCATCTCCGGTCGATCTTACAGTTCAAGCAAATGGGGCTTCTGGGCTTCGTGAGGATGCTTGCCGCCGGCGTAGATCTTGAGCTTGCGAAGCATCTGCCGGCCCAACGGGTTCTTGGGGAGCATGCCCTGCACGGCACGCCGGATCAGCTCTTCCGGCTTTTTGACCAGGAGCTTGTGCGCGGGCCATGCCTTGATTCCGCCCGGGTAGCCCGAATGATGGTAGTAGATCTTGTCGGTGATTTTCCTGCCGGTCAGTCCGATTTTCTCGGCATTGATGACCACCACGAAGTCTCCCGTGTCGGTGTGGGGCGTGAAGACGGTTTTATGCTTCCCGCGAAGGCGGTGAGCGATCTCCCGGGCAAGCCGGCCCAGTACCTTTCCCTGCGCATCCACGAGGAACCAGTCGCGGTCGACGGCATCCTTTTTGGCCATAAATGTAGTCATGGGCACACCACTCTCGTAAAATTCGAAAGAGTGAGAATAGGTGAATCAGGGATTTTTGTCAAGAGAAAAAGCAGGAAGAATGGAATATTGGAATACTGGAGTATTGGAATGATGGGTTATCTTCTTTTCTCAATGATTCCGACTCTTTTCACTGCCTTTTCCTCATCCTGTACCCTGTTCTTTTCTTTCTCTTCACTCAGACACTTCCGCACTCAGACACTCAGGCACTTCTCAGAAACCCATCGTCTGCCTGGAGGCCGAGAACCCCCCGACGCGGCCAAACCCGGTAAGGGAAAAAAGAACCTTGAAGCTGCGGTCATCGACCAGGTCGGAGTAGCTCACCTCCACGCCCCAGCACTGGCGGCGGTACTCAAAGCCGATGGTCTTCTCCAGGTTCGTGTTGTTGAACTCGTCCTGGCGGAACCCCGCGAATAGATCGAGCGCATTCGTGACCCGGGCTCTCCCGAGTACTCCGACCGACTCGATGGAATTTTTCGCGTAGCGGTAGATGAAGGCCAGGCTGTCGCCCCGGGTGTCGCTCAGGGCGATGTCCTGATTGATCTGCGCCCAGGACGTCGTGTTGACGTCGTAAGCGGTCCGTGTCATGAATGACAGGTACTTATACGGGTTGATGTCAATCTCCATATCGACAGGCCTGAAGGGTTTTGTAGGATCCGCCGGCAGCACGTTGGGCGTTGTGGTGGGTACAAGGAGCGTGGGCGCCGTGACGTAGATCGTCGGGGTCGTGATGTTGTACGTCTGGCTCAGCTTCAGCCGGAAGACCTCCCGGTAGTTTACGTTCCCCTTGTCGTCACGGAGCCGGGATATCAGGGTGTTCGTCAGCGCGTACGTGATACTGTTCTCTGCGTCGACGTTGGCGGCAACCCCCCCTACGGTCGTGTTTCCGACAGGCAGGACGAAATCGGGCCGTAAACTCGGACCGGCGGAAGGGATGTAATTGTACGTGATCTCGGGTTTGATGGCGTGACGGACCTTCTGCACGTCCCCCCAACTGACGTCGAAGATGCGGTGGACCTCGGAGGATGCGTTCAGTGCCAGCGTGTAGGCGGAGCGGCTCGCTGTATCGCCCGTCGTTGCGGGACTGTTGCTCTCCGTGTCCCACAGTGTCTCGCGGAAGCCCGCCGTCGGGGTGACCTGCAGGTACTCGCCGAAGGCCCAGGGCAGCGAGAGCTTCGGGTACACATCGACCGTGTAGCCCTTCTCGCCGAGAGTCCTGTAAAAATTGCCGTAAAGGCTGGTGAACTCCCAGTTGAGGCGGGTCCCGAAGAGGGGCTGTTTGAAACCGGTCAGGGCGATCTCGGGGTAGCGCTGCAGGGTCTCATCGTTGGATGGGCTCGTCAGGTTGTCCGTATACTGCGCCAGGGCCGTCAGGTTGTAGTTTCGCCATTGTTTGACGATGCGGGCCATGGAGTCGTAGCTCGTGAGCTGTTCGTTGCCGATGAAGGAGATCTTCTGGAACTTGCGGTTGAGGTTCCCGGCATAGTGATCCAGGAAGTAGTTGTGCGAGTCGAAATCCCGGAAGTAATAGATGTCGGAGACTTTCTTGAGATCCGACCGGAAGTAGAACCCGGGCTCGAAGGTTGTCTCGTGGCTCCAGTACCAGGACCATCGATCCTGCTTCTCGGTCCAGGTGCGGGGAATGCCGCCGGAGTTATCCGTGCCTGTCCATTGATCCTTCAGGAAATCCCCGTAGAACAGACCCCAGGTGCTCGAGCTCGGATGGTATCGATACTCGGCGCCCTCCTGGAGCCCCCGCTGGCTCATGTACCGGCTGTAGAGCGTGGCGTCCTGGCTCTCCGAAATGGCCCAGTAGAATGGGATATCCACGTCAGCGCCCAGCTTATCCTGCGAATAGCCCATGTAGGGAAAAAGGAAACCGCTCTGGCGCGTCGCCTTCGCCGGGAATGCCGCCCAGGGAAGCCAGATGACGGGAGTGTCGCGAATCTGGAAGGAGCCGTTCTTCAGGGTCCCATAGCCGTCGATCGTGACATCTCCTTCCTTCCCCGTAAAGCGCCAGTCGGCCAAAGGCCCGTCGCAGGTCGTTGCGGTGGCATCCTTGGCGCGGTAGGTCGCCTCGCCGGTTTTCTCGATTTCGCTGCCCGTCACATAGAGGTGATTCTTGACGAAGAACATGCGCCCGTCGCGTGTCAAGCCCGTCTTCGTCTCGAGATTCAGCTCGATGATATCCCCCTCCAGGGTATCCCCGTCGCTCGAGAGGAAAGCATGGCCGTGGGCCCAGGCGTCGTTTGTCGTTCGGTTCATGGTGACGGAGTCGGCCTTCAGGAAACCGCCCGTGAAGGTGATCGCCACGTCGCCCTCGGCGCGATACGTGTCGGAATCCTGATCATAGGCGAGGAGGTCCGCCTCGATCCGGATGGGCCCTTGCTGGGCCTTTTTCAGGTCGAGACTCGGCTGCCCGCCGGCCGGCGCGGCCAGGAACAGCAAGAGCGCGAGAATGAGCCCCGAAGCTCGAGACAGACTCGTGAAGCCCCCCGTTTTACGATAGCCGGTCATTTTCCGCCAAACCCGGAACCTTTCGATGAGATGAACAGGGGACGCACCGCCCCCACGAGATAAAGCGACCCGGCCACACAGACGAGATCGTCCCTGCCGGCCGCTTCCAGGGCTCTCCGGACGGCCTCGCGGGGCTCTCTGACGGCATCAACGCTGCCGCTCCAGCGCATCGCCTCCGCGGCCAGCGCCTCCGGTGCCAGCGCACGCTCCTCCGGGGGCCGCGTCAGAATCACCCGATGGGCCAGCGGGGCAAGCCGCCGGATCATCCCCCGCCAGTCCTTGTCCGCCAGGATCCCCAGCACGAGGATCAGTCTCCGGTACTCGAATCCGCCAAGGGCCCGCTTGAGCGCCGCGGCGCCGGCCGCGTTGTGGGCTCCATCCAGCAGGACCATGGGTGCCTCCGCCACGATCTCCAGCCGCCCTTCCCAGCGCACGGCGGAAAGACCTTTCCGGACGGCCTCGTCGCCGATATCAAACCCTTTGCCGCGCAAGACCCCCAGGGCCCCCAGGGCGCAGGCGGCATTTTCTCTCTGGTGGGGCCCCTTGAGTGCCAGGGCCAGGTTTTTCCCTTCCATCCCCGGGGAGCGGAAGTCGAACAGACCGCCTCTCCTGGCCCGAAGCCGGATCTCCCGGCCCACCCGCAGCAGTTGCGCCTTTCTCTGCCGGCAAACGGTTTCCAGGACGTTTAAAACGGGGGCCTGCGTGGCCGCCGTGATGCACACACCGCCCCGCCTGACGATACCCGCCTTCTCCAGGGCGATGTCTTCCAGGCGCGATCCCAGGAATTCGGCGTGATCCAAGGCGATGTTCGAGATGACGGAGAGTTCGGGCCGGACGACATTCGTGGCGTCGAGCCTGCCGCCCATGCCGACCTCGAGGACGGCCACGTCCACCCGGATGCGTGCAAAATGAAGAAAGGCCAGGGCCGTCGCGAACTCGAAGTAGGTCACCCCCTCACGGTTCGCCCTGCGCACCTGCCCGATGCGCCGGCAGAGGATCTCTTCGGGAATCATGGCCCCGTCCACCCGGATGCGCTCCCGGAAATCGACGAGGTGGGGCGACGTGTAGAGCCCGACCCGGTAGCCTGCCGCCTGGAGAACGGCTGACAGGGTTGCCGCGATGGAGCCCTTGCCGTTCGTCCCGCCCACGAGGAGGCTGCGATAACGTTGCTGGGGGTTTTCCAGCCTGCCGAGCAGCCTTCTGATGGGCCCGAGCCCCGGCCGGATGCCGGCACTCTTGAGGCTGTCGAGATACGCGAGCGGATCCGTGACCGGTGACCGGTGACCGGTGACCGGTGTCACAGAAAGTTCATTCTTTGACCTGCTGACTGTCACCTGTCCCCCGCCATTTGTCGGCGCAAATTACCACAGCCATGCAAAAAGGGGCAACCCCTTTGTGATGGAAAGCCCCGGGAAAACAAAAAGGCCACAGGATCAAAATCTCCTGTGGCCCTGTCTGACTGATCAGGCAAACCTCCCCGCAGCAGGATGCGACGTGAGGAAGTTATGAAGAGCGGAAAATCGGAGTGGATGGCCGATTTTACTTATTTCCTTGTCCGCTCTTCCTCACTTCTGCTCTTCCGATCTTCACCGTATTGATGCCGAAAGGCCAACGTGAGGCAATCCGCGGGATGCGTGTCCGTTTACTGGCCTTCCTAGTCCGGGATGACCTTGAAGACCTCATCGCCGGGCCTTGTCCGGTCCGCCACTTTCACTCCGATGAAGTCGCCCGCGGCGGCCTTTTCGACCTTTGCGTTGTTGACTTCCATGGATTCGATGACGCTCTCGAAGCTCGTTGTATGACCCACAATCTTGATCGTGTCACCCACCTTCAGCTCGCCGGCCGTGATCTTGATCGCCGCGACGCTGGGCTTCGCGAAGAATTTTACGATTTCGCCTATTTTCTCTTCCGCCATAAGTAAAATCCTCCTTTCTTCCAGATACCTTCGATCGCTGTTTCTTATAATTTTTCGCGTTGAAAATCAAGTGATTTGCCGGGCGGGCCGGAGACGGGCACCGGGCGCAAAAAAAGGCAGGGACGATGGTCCCTGCCTTGTCATTGCGTGTCGAAGGGGATTTTTACTCCTCCTTGCCGGTCTCCTTCTTGGCCGCCGGCTTTTTCGCCGCCGCTTTCTTCGGTTTGGCCTCTTTGGCGACCTTCGGGGCCTTTTCGGCCTTCGCGGCCTTGGCTTTTTCGGCCTTGGGCTTGGCTTCTTTTTTGGCCTTGGGCTCCTTCTTTTCCTTCTTCTCGGAGGGCCTGACCATCAATTCGATAACGGCCATCGGGGCGCTGTCCCCTGCGCGGAAACCCGTCTTGACGATCCTCGTGTAGCCGCCCTGCCGATCGGCAAAACGGGCGCCGATCTCGTCAAAGAGCTTCTGCACGACTTCTTTTTCCCGAATCACGGCCGCGGCCTGCCGGCGGGCATGGAGGCCCCCCCGCTTTGCCAGCGTGATCATCTTCTCGGCCACCCGCCTCAGTTCCTTTGCCTTGATATCGGTGGTCTCGATCTTCTCGTACTTCAGAAACGACGTAACCATATTTCGAAGCATGGCATCTTTGTGACTGGTCGTCCTGCCAAGCTTTCGTCCGCCTACCTGATGTCGCATCTTGAACAATTCCTTTCAGATCAGAAAAATATCAGGAATTCCCGAATATCCTGTCCGGCTTACTCGGCGCTGCCGGCCTCTTCCCGGTTCTTGGGAGGCCATTCGATCTTCATGCCGAGTGAAAGACCCATCTCGGAGAGGATCTCCTTGATCTCGTTGAGGGACTTGCGGCCGAAGTTGCGGGTCTTGAGCATCTCCGCCTCCGTCTTCTGGACCAGCTCGCCGATGATGTGGATCCCGGCATTCTTGAGGCAATTGGCCGACCGGACGGAAAGTTCGAGCTCATCGACGCTCTTCAGGAGGTTTTCGCTGAGTTTCTCGCTCTGCCCGGCCTCCTCCTGCACCTTCTCTTCCTCGATCTCTTCGAAGTTGATGAAGATGTCGAGCTGGTCTTTCAGGATCTTTGCCGCAAAGGCAACGGAATCCGCGGGCTGCACGCTGCCGTCGGTCCAGACTTCCAGCGTGAGCTTATCGAAGTCCGTGATCTGGCCCACGCGGGCATGGCTCACCGTATAGCTCACTTTCTTGATGGGCGAGAAGATGGCGTCGATGTTGATGGTCCCCTCGGGCTGGTCGGGATCGCGCTCGCGCTTGGCCATGACGTAGCCCTTGCCCATCTTCACGACCATCTCGGCCTTGAGCTTGCCGCCGCCGGTCAGCTGGGCGATGTAGTGATCGGGGTTGAGGATCTCCACATTGGCATCCGTAATGATGTCCCCGGCTTTGACCTGGCCCGCCTTGGAGGCGTCGATCTTGATCGTACGGGGGACATCGCCGTGCAGCTTCAGGCGGACGCCCTTGAGGTTCAGGATGATGTCCGTCACGTCCTCTTTCACGCCGGGGACGGTGGAGAACTCGTGCAGGACATTGTCAAAACGCACGGACACGATGGCCGCTCCCTGGATGGAGGACAGCAACACTCTCCTCAGCGAGTTCCCCAGGGTAATGCCGTAGCCCCGTTCAAGGGGCTGCACGGTGAATTCGGCGTAAGATTTGCTGTGGGTCTTCTCGTCGATCTCGATCCGTTTCGGCCGGATCAGGCTGCGCCAGTTTCTCTGCATAATCAATTTTCCCTCTGGCTGTCAGGCTCTCGAACCGCCTGGAAAAGGGTTTCGTCCGGAACCTTCGTTGACAGGTTACTTGGAGTAAAGCTCGACCACCAGCTGCTCCTGGACGGGCATGGTGATGTCCTCACGTGTCGGAAGCGCCTTCAGGACACCTTTGAAGTTGTCCTTGTCCAGCTCCAGCCACCCCGGGATGCCCCTGCGGGCTACCGTTCCCAGGGAGTCAAGGATGGGAAGGACCTTTCTGCTCTTTTCTTTCAGCTCGACGACGTCGTCCTTTCGCACCATGTACGAGGGAATGTTGACCTTTTTCCCGTTGACGAGGAAATGGCTGTGGCGCACGAGCTGCCGGGCCTCGTTCCGGGACGGGGCGAAGCCCAGCCGGAACACCACGTTGTCGAGCCTCCGCTCCAGGAGCATCAGGAGGTTGGAGCCCGTGATGCCTTTCATGCGGTCGGCCCGTTCGAAGTAGCCCTTGAACTGCTTCTCGAGCAGCCCGTACATCCTCTTCAGACGCTGTTTCTCGCGAAGCTGGACGCCGTAATCGGAGCGTTTCTTTCTGGCCTGCCCATGCTCGCCGGGTGCATAGCCCCTGCGTTCGAACGCGCATTTTTCGGTGTAGCAGCGGTCACCCTTGAAAAAAAGCTTCAGGCCTTCACGACGGCAAAGCCTGCATTCTGATCCTCTGTAACGTGCCAAGTTGTGCCTCCCTGTAAATTCTCGTGGGTTTGTCCTTGCGCCTTACACGCGCCGTCTCTTGGGCGGACGGCAGCCGTTGTGCGGGATCGGGGTCACGTCGCGGATCAGGCTGATCGAGATCCCTGTCGCCTGCAGCGCCCTCAGGGCCGACTCGCGGCCGGACCCGGGACCCTTCACGTAGACCCGGACGGTGCGGAGCCCCTGCTCCTTCGCCTTGCGTACCGCGCTCTCGGCGGCCATCTGGGCCGCAAACGGGGTCCCCTTCCGGGAGCCCTTGAACCCCGACATCCCGGACGATGCCCAGGAGATGACGTTCCCGGTCAGGTCGGTGATGGTGACGATGGTGTTATTGAATGTCGACTGGATGTGGGCGATCCCCTCGGGGACGTTTTTCTTCTCGCGCTTCTTTCCGGTCTTTCTTCTCGGATTGGCCATGGGTCCTCCAGGTAATCAATAAGCGTGTTACTTCTTCTTGCCGGCGATCGCCCTGCGGGGTCCCTTGCGGGTCCGGGCGTTTGTGTGCGTGCGCTGGCCGCGGCCGGGAAGTCCTTTGCGGTGCCGCAGGCCCCGGTAGGTCCCGACGTCCATGAGGCGCTTGATCGACATGGAAACGTCCCGGCGGAGATCCCCCTCCACCTTGTGATCCTTGTCGATGACGTTGCGGATGGCCGTCACTTCCCCGTCGGTAATCTGGTCCGTCTTCGTTTCGTAGGCAATCCCCGCCTCGCGGAGGATCTCCCGCGACTTGGAGCGGCCGATCCCGAAGATGTAGGTCAGGGCGATCTCCATGCGCTTGTTCTTGGGTAGGTCAACGCCTGCTATTCTTGCCACTGCTCGGGCCTCCTCGAATGGTCTTGTGTTATCCCTGGCGCTGCTTGTGCTTCGGGTTTTCGCAGATCACCCTTACGATGCCGTGGCGCTTGATGATCTTGCACTTGTCGCACATCTTTTTTACCGATGGTCTAACTTTCACGACGAATACCCCTTTTGTCAATCGGCCTTCAGCCGTTTCGCGCCCTACTTCGACCGGTAGGTGATCCGCCCCCGCGTCAGGTCGTAGGGAGAGAGTTCGATGGTCACTTTGTCTCCCGGGAGGATCTTGATGAAATGCATCCGCATCTTTCCCGAGATGTGAGCGAGCACGCGGTGCCCGTTTTCCAGCTCCACCCGGAACATGGCGTTCGGCAGCGTCTCGATAACCCTGCCTTCCACCTCGATAGGTTCTTCTTTTGCCATATGCTCCCTGCGCTCAGCCGATCCTGCTCAGGATGACCGGCCCGTTTTCCGTAATGGCCACGGAGTGCTCGAAATGGGCCGACAGTTTCCCGTCGGCTGTCACCACCGTCCAGCCGTCGCGGAGGATCTCCACCCGGTAGGTTCCCTCGTTGACCATAGGCTCGATCGCGAAGACCATCCCCGGCTTGAGTTCGATCCCCCGTCCGCCCGATCCGTAGTTGGGGACCTGCGGGTCCTCGTGGAGGTTCTTGCCGATGCCGTGCCCTACGAGATCGCGGACCACGGAGTATCCTGCGGCCTCGACGTGATTCTGGATGGCCGAGGAGATGTCGCCGATGCGATTGCCCGCTTTGACCTCCGCAATGCCCCTGTAAAGAGCTTCTTCCGTTATCTTCAGCAGCTTCCGGGCCCCGGGGGTGATTTCCCCCACGGGCACGGTGACCGCCGCATCACCATAATAACCGTCGTTGAGGATGCCAAAGTCGAGGCTGACGATATCGCCTTCCTTCAGTTCCCTCTCCGAGGGCATCCCGTGCACGACCTCGCTGTTGACGGAGGTGCACAGGGAGTAGGGGTAGCCCCGGTATCCCTTGAATGCCGGCCGGGCGCCCTTTTTCAGGGCCAGCTCCTCGGAGAGCCGGTCCAGTTCGATCGTTTTGACCCCCGGCCTGATCTTCTTGCTGAGCTCCTCCAGGATCGCGGCGACGATGGCATTGCTCTTTCTCATCTTTTCAATCTCCGGACGAGATTTCAAGATGATCATGACCGAGTCTCCTTACCGCCGTTTCGCCAGGCGCCCTTTCTTGAGGAACCCCTCGTACTGCCGTGCCAGCAGGTGGGTCTCGATCTGTCCCGCCGTGTCGAGGGCCACGCCCACGATGATCAGCAGCGCCGTCCCGCCGAAGTAGAAGGGGACGTTGAAGTAGACCATCAGGATGCTCGGCAGCACGCAGACCGCAGAGACATAAATGGCTCCGCTGAAGGTCAGGCGGCTCAGCACGTGGTCGATGTACTCGGCCGTCTTCTTCCCCGGCCGGATGCCCGGCACGAAGCCCCCGTGCTTCTTCATGTTCTCCGCCACGTCCGTCGGATTGAACACGACGGCCGTGTAGAAAAAGCAGAAAAAAACGATGAATGAGACGTAGAGCGCCTCGTAGAAGAAAGCCCCCGGTACCAGCGAGTCGGACACCGCCTTCATCCACGGGTGCGGGATGAACTGCGCCAGGGTTGCCGGGAACATGATGATCGACGACGCGAAGATGGGCGGGATGACGCCCGACGTGTTGATCTTGAGCGGCAGGTGCGTCGTCTGACCGCCGTACATTTTTCTCCCCACGATCCGCTTCGCGTACTGCACGGGGATGCGTCGCTGCCCCGTCTCCATGAACACGATGAAGCCGACGACGGCCACCATGAATACGGCCAGGAAGATCACGGCCAGGATTCCCATTTCCCCCGTGGACACGAGCCGGAAGGTGTTGATCACGCCCTCCGGGCCCCGGCAGACGATGCCGGCAAAAATGATGAGCGAAATGCCGTTGCCGATCCCGCGCTCGGTGATCTGTTCGCCCAGCCACATGATGAAGGCCGTGCCGGCCGTGAGCGTGATGACCGTCATGAGACGGAACCCCCAGCCGGGGATCATGACAATGGAGGCGCCCGTCGGTCCCGCCATGTTCTCCAGGCCCACGGCGATCCCGAATCCCTGGACGAGGGAAAGGAGTACCGTCCCGTAGCGGGTGTACTGGGTGATCTTGCGGCGCCCGGCCTCGCCTTCCTTCGAAAGCCTCTCCAGGTGCGGAATGGCGATCGTGAGCAGCTGCAGGATGATGGAGGCGCTGATGTAGGGCATGATCCCCAGGGCAAACACCGAGAGGTTCGAGAGCGCCCCGCCCGCAAACAGGTCGAAGAGCCCCAGGAGCGACCCCTTGGCCTGGTCGAAAAACGCAGCCAGCGCCGCCGTGTCGATGCCGGGCGTGGGCACGTGGGCCCCGACCCGGTAGACGCCCAGCAGCAGGAACGTGAATGCGATGCGCTTCTGGAGTTCCGGGATCTTCTGTATGTTTTTCAGTCCGCCGATCAAATCCGATGTCCTCTTACTCGATGACCTCGACCTTGCCGCCGGCCGCCTCGATCTTTTCTTTCGCGGCCAGGCTGATGGCATTTACCCTCACGGTGAGAGCCCTCTCGATCGTCCCCTTGGCGAGGATCTTGATCCCGTCGCCGGTCGTCCGGATCACGCCGCCGGCCAGCAGGGCCGCGGCATCAACGGGGGCTTCCCCGGAGAAGCGGTTCAGTCGATCCAGGTTGACGATGATAATCTCCTTGCGGAAGATATTCTTGAAGCCCTTCTTGGGAAGCCGGCGCGAAAGCGGCATCTGGCCTCCCTCGTAGCCCGGCCTGGAGTTGTGGCCCGAGCGGGCCTTGAGGCCCTTGTGCCCCTTCGTGGAGGTCCCGCCGTGGCCTGAACCGTCGCCGCGGCCGATCCTTTTTCGCTTTTTCCTCGAACCCTCGGGGGGTCTCAGTTCACTCAGATTCATTGCATTCACCCGTTGATTTCTTCTACGGCAACGAGATGGCTCACCTTGTAGACCATGCCCCGGGTCTCCGGGGTGTCCTTGAGCGTCACGCTCCGGTTCATCCGGACAAGCCCCATGCCGCGCAATACCTTGCGCTGCTTCTCGGGACGCCCGATGGAACTCTTCACCAGTGTAATCTTCAGCTTCTTTTCCACGGTCTCATCCTCTGACGATCGTCTAGATATCGGCTACGTCCTTGCCCCTCAAGGCCGCAATCTGCTCGGCGGTCCGAAGCCCGCGGAGCCCGCTCAGGGTCGCCTTGACGAGGTTGTGGGGATTGTGGGAGCCCAGGCATTTCGTGAGCACGTTCTGCACGCCGGCCACTTCCAGCACGGCACGAACGGCGCCGCCTGCGATGAGCCCCGTTCCCGCCGAAGCGGGCTTCAGGAGCACCCGGCCCGCGCCGAATTCCCCGATGATCTCGTGGGGGATCGTGCGGGTGCCGATGCAGACCTTCGCCATGCTCTTGCGGGCCTTCTCCATCCCCTTGCGGATCGCCTCGGGTACCTCGTTGGCCTTGCCCAGGCCCGCGCCGACGGAGCCCTTGCCGTCGCCGACAACCACGATGGCACTGAACCGGAACCGCCGGCCGCCCTTCACGACCTTGGCCGTCCGGTTGATGGCCACAACACGGTCCAGGATCTCCGTTTCTTCCACCCTGAATTCTTTTCTGTCCCTGTCCAACGGTCACTCCCTATTCTGAGTTTCGGTGTCTAGAATTTCAGGCCTGCTTCCCTCGCGCCCTCGGCCAGAGCCTTCACCCGGCCATGATAGAGGAAGGAGCCGCGGTCGTACACAACCGTGTCGATCTTCATGGCCAGAAGCTTCTTCGCCATGAGCTTGCCCACCTCGGCGGCGGCGGCCGTCTTCTTCATCTTTGCGATCGCCTCGACGATCTCCTTGCTGCGCGTGGAGGCTTCGGCCATCGTGCGGGCCGCCTCGTCGTCGACGGCCTGGACATAGATGTGCCGGGCACTTCGGAACACAGCGAGGCGAGGACGTTCGGCCGATCCGGCAACCTTTCCCCGGATACGCTTCTTGCGTTTATCCCTGACCTTCTGGAGCTTTTTGGCTGACGATAACAATGTTCTGCCCCTCTTTGCGATGATAGGGTTATGAGCCGCAGAGCGTTATGCGCCTGCGGACTTGCCGACCTTGCGCCGCACGACCTCGCCGACGTAGCGGATCCCCTTGCCCTTGTAGGGCTCGGGTTTGCGCATGCCCCGGATCTCTGCGGCAACGCGGCCCACCAGTTCCTTGTCGATCCCGGAGACGGTGAGGTTTATCAGTTTCTCGACTTTCACGGCGATCCCCTGCGGAACCTCGTAGATGCTGGGCACCGAGTAGCCCACGAACAGCTTGAGCGTCGTGCCCGCCAGCTCCGCGCGGAAGCCCACGCCGGAGATCTCGAGGCCCTTGGTAAAGCCGGCGCTCACTCCCGTGACCATGTTGGCGATGAGGGTCCTCATGAGGCCGTGCATGGCCCCGGCCCGCCGGCTCTCGTGGGTGGTCCGTATGCTGAGGGTCTTGCCCTCCTGGACGACCTCGATATCCCGGGGCAGCGCCCTCGAGAGATTCCCCTTGGGTCCCGAGACCTTGATCTCGCCGCCGGCGACGCCGACCGTCACCTTGTCCGGCAGGGCGATGATTTTTTTCCCGATTCGTGACATGGATGTCTCTCCTGACTGTCGCTTACCAGATGTTGCAGATGATCTCGCCGCCCACGTTCTGCAGCCTGGCTTCCTTGTCCGTCATGATCCCCCGGGGCGTCGACACGACGGCCACCCCGAAACCGTTGAACACCTTGGGGATCTTCTTGCTCGAAACGTAGATCCGCCGGCCCGGTTTGCTCACCCGCTGAAGGTCCTGGATGACGCGCTCCTTCGTGTCCGTGTACTTGAGGTAGATCTTGAGGATGTCCTTCTTGTTGGCGTCCTTCTTCACGTCGAACCCGCTGATGTAGCCGGTCCGTTTCAGGACCTTCACGATCTCCAGGTTCACCCGCGAGAGCTGGGCGTTCACGCTCCGGAACTTCATCCGGTTGGCGTTACGGACTCTCGTCATCATATCCGCAATAGGATCGGTCATACCCATAAAAGCTTCTCCTCGCTGTCTACCAGCTCGACTTGATCACGCCCGGGATTTCTCCCCACGAGGCGTACTTGCGCAGGCAGATGCGGCACATGTTGAACTTGCGGTAGTACGCACGGGGTCTCCCGCAGATCGGGCAGCGATTGTACTCCCGGACGGAGAATTTCTTCTGCCTCTTCGCTTTTGCAATCAAGGATTTCTTTGCCAAGGTGTTCCTCCGTTTCGAATCCTAATTCTTGAAGGGCATCCCCATGAGCCTCAGGAGGTGCCGGGCTTCCTCGTCGGTCCTCGCCGTTGTGACAATGACCACGTTCATGCCCTTGACCTTGTCGATCTTGTCGTAGTCGATCTCGGGGAAGATGAACTGCTCCTTGATCCCCATGGCGAAGTTGCCGCGGCCGTCGAAAGAGCTGGGCGAAATACCCCGGAAGTCACGGATTCGGGGAAGCGCCACGTTCACCAGCCGGTCGTAGAACTCGTACATCCGCTCCTTGCGAAGGGTGACCATGCTTCCGATGGACATGCCCTGGCGCAGCTTGAAGGTGGCGATGGACTTGCGGGCTTTCGTGATGACCGCCTTCTGACCCGTAAGGGCCCCGATCTCCGCCGACGCGCTCTCGAGGATCTTGATGTTCTGGATTGCCTCACCCAGGCCCATGTTCACGATGATCTTCTCCAGCCGGGGCACCTGCATGGCGCTCGTGTACCCGAACTGCTTCATCATGGCCGGGACGACTTCGTTCTTGTAGTAGTCTTTCAGTCTTGCCATTGATCTCTATCCCCAGGTTACTGGTCGAGCTGTTCGTTGCACGCCTTGCAGATCCGCACCTTCTTGCCGTCCTCGAGGGTCTTGAACCCGATGCGGACGCCGGTGTTGCACTTCGTGCAAACGGGAGCGACGTTGGAGGCGTCCAGCGCGGCCTCTTTCTCCATGATCCCCCCCTTGCTCTTCTGATCGGGCCGCTGGTGCCGTT
The DNA here is from genome assembly GCA_002327315.1 of Syntrophaceae bacterium UBA2192. GTDB lineage: Bacteria > Desulfobacterota > Syntrophia > Syntrophales > UBA2192 > UBA2192. Next base: position 32,961 of record DCVI01000042.1, read on the forward strand.
TGATCATGTTGAGCTTCTCGATCACGACTCGCTTCCCGTCGGCAAGGATCTTCGTGACCTTGCCGGTCTTGCCCTTTTCCCTGCCGGCGATGACTTTGACCGTGTCGCCTTTTTTCAATCGGTTCGTCTGCATGGTCGTTTCCTGTTCCCTGCGGCTCACAGCACTTCCGGAGCCAGCGAGATGATCTTCATAAACTGCTTTGCGCGAAGCTCGCGGGCCACGGGCCCGAAGATGCGCGTCCCCACGGGCTCCATCTGGTTGTTGATGAGCACCGCCGAGTTGTCATCGAATTTCAGGAACGTCCCGTCGGTGCGCCGGACCTCTTTCCTCGTCCGCACGACAACGGCCTTCATGACGTCGCCCTTTTTCACCTTCGCGTTGGGGATGGCCTCCTTGACGGAAACCGTGATGATATCCCCCACGGTGGCAAAACGCTTCCGCGATCCTCCCAGCACGCCGATGCAGAACACCTTCTTTGCGCCCGAGTTATCTGCGGCATTCAAAATGGTTCGCATCTGAATCATATCGACACCCCGTTTCTACCCTGCCTGTTTGCGACCCCGGGCTACTTCGCCTTTTCCAGAATCTCGCGCACTCTCCAGCGCTTATCCCGGCTCAGAGGACGGGACTCCACGATCAGGACCGTGTCGCCGATGCCGCACTCGTTGCGCTCGTCATGGGCCTTGTACTTCTGGTGCTGCCGCATGTACTTCCGGAAGCCCGTGTGCTTGACGAGTCGTTCGGTTTTCACGACGACGGTCTTGTCCATCTTGTCGCTGACGACGATTCCCTTGATGGTCCGCTTGTTGCCCCTCTGGTCCATACCTATTTCTGCAGCTCCTTCCGCCCCATGACGGTTTTGATGCGGGCGATGTCCCTGCGGACATTCTTCAGCGCCGCGGGGGAGTCCAGCTGCCCCGTCGTGTGCCTGATTTTCAACTTGAAGAGCTCGTCCGTGAGGTCCCGTTCTTTCACCCGGAGCTCGTCGATGCTGAGATCCTTCATTTCCTTAATCTTCATCGAAGATATCCCTCATGAGAAATTTCGTCGGAATGGACAGCTTGTTCGCCGCCAGCCGGAAGGCTTCCTTGGCCACGTCCAGGGTCACTCCTTCCATTTCGTACATCACGGTGCCGGGTTTCACGGTGGCAATCCACCCTTCCGGGGGGCCCTTGCCCTTCCCCATGCGTGTTTCGGCGGGCTTTTTCGTGAAGGATTTGTGGGGGAAGATCCGGATCCAGATTTTACCGCCGCGCTTGATGTGACGCGTCATGGCAACACGGGCGGCCTCGATCTGCTGGGCCGTGATCCGTCCCGGCGCCAGGGCCTGGAGCCCGTACTGGCCGAAAGAGACCTCGCTCCCCCTGGTGGCCTTGCCGCCCAGGTTCCCCTTCTGGATCTTTCTGTACTTGACTCGCTTCGGGCTTAACATCGTCTATGTCTCCTCGTAACAATCCCCGCCGTCCTAGGCGCTGACCTGCTTCTTGTCGGGCAGCACGTCCCCATGATAGATGAGCACCTTGACCCCGATGGCCCCGTAGGTCGTCCGCGCCTCGGCAAAGCCGTAGTCGATGTCGGCCCGCAGGGTGTGCAGGGGCACCTTGCCCTCGCGGTACCACTCCGTGCGGGACATCTCCGCGCCGCCAAGCCTGCCCGAGCAGGTGATGCGGATGCCCTTGGCGCCGAACTTCAGGGCGGAGGTGACGCTTTTCTTCATGGCCCGCCGAAAGGCGATTCTCCGCTCGAGCTGCAGGGCCACGTTCTCGGCGACGAGCTGCGCATCGATTTCGGGCTTGCGGACCTCCATGATGTTGATGATCGTCTCACCGCCGGTCATGCCGTCGAGGTCCTTCTTGAGCTTCTCGATCTCGGATCCCTTCTTGCCGATGATGATGCCGGGGCGGGCGGCATGGATGTTCACCTTCGCCTTGTCGGCGGCCCGCTCGATCTCGATCTTCGAGATGCCCGCGTGGTAGAATTTCTTCTTCAGGAACTTTCGGAGCTTGATGTCCTGGTGGACGAGGTCGCCGTATTTCTTCTCGGCGAACCACTTCGAGCTCCAGCTCTTGTTGATCCCCAGCCTCAATCCGATCGGGTTTACCTTCTGACCCAAGATGAAATCCTCCTTCGTCTTACTGCTCGTCGAGAACGACGGTGATGTGGCTCATCCGGCGCTTGATCGGCGCCGATCGTCCCATGGTCTTGGCCTTGTGACGCTTCATGGCCGGTCCCTGGTCCACAAAGATCTCCTTCACGTAGAGGATCTTCTCGTCGATGTTCGGGTTCTGCGTCGCATTGGCCATGGCGCTCTTGAGCACCTTCTTGACGAGCCCGGCGGCCCGCTTGCGGGAAAACGCCAGGATCCGGTCGGCCTCTTCGGCCTTCATGCCCCGGACCAGATCGACGACAAGCCGCGCCTTCTGCGGCGATATCCTCACGAATCGTGCAATTGCTTTTGCTTCCATGACGTCCCTATCTCCGATTTTCCCGTTTCACCGCCTGTGGCGACTACTTGCGCATCTTTGTCTTGCGGTCGCCGGCGTGGCTGAAGAACGTCCTCGTCGGTGCGAACTCCCCGAGCTTGTGGCCCACCATGTTCTCCGTGACGAACACGGGGATGAACTTCTTGCCGTTGTGCACGGCAAAGGTGTGCCCGATGAACTCCGGGGTGACGGTGGAGCGGCGCGACCAAGTCTTGATGATCCCCCGGTCCCCGCCCGCATCGGCTCTCCGGACCTTCTCCGCAAGCTTCGCCTCGATGTACGGGCCCTTCTTGACTGAGCGTGCCACTATTTCTTATCCCTCTTCTTGATGATGTATTTGTCCGTGGTCTTGTTCTTGCGCGTCTTGTAGCCCTTGGTCGGCACGCCCCAGGGGGTACAGGGGTGTCGGCCGCCCGAGGTCTTGCCTTCGCCGCCGCCCATGGGGTGGTCGACGGGGTTCATGGCCACACCGCGCACCTTGGGACGCTTGCCCAGCCAGCGGGTGCGGCCCGCCTTGCCGATGCTGATGCCTTCGTGCGTGACGTTACCCACCTGGCCGATGGTGGCCTTGCACTCGATGAAGACCTTCCGGACCTCGCCGGAGGGAAGCCTCACCTGGGCGTAGTCGCCTTCCTTGGCCATGAGCTGCGCGTAGGTGCCGGCGGAGCGGACCATCTGGGCGCCCTTGCCGGGGCGCAGCTCGATGTTGTGGATGAGCGAGCCCAGGGGGACGTTGCGCAGCGACATCGCGTTGCCGGGCTTGATGTCGGCCGCGGCGCTCGTGATGATCGGGTCGCCCACCTTCAGGTCCACGGGGGCCACGATGTAGCGCTTCTCGCCGTCGGCGTAACTCACGAGCGCGATCCGGGCCGAGCGGTTCGGGTCGTACTCGATGGTCTTCACCTTGGCGGGGATATCCGTCTTCTCGCGGCGGAAGTCCACCACGCGGTACTTGCGCTTGTGTCCGCCCCCGCGGTGACGGCTCGTCAGACGGCCGAGGTTGTTGCGGCCGCCCGTTTTCTTGACCGGCTTTGTGAGCCCCCTCTCGGGCTCCGTGGAGGTGATCTCCTCGAAGGTCGAGTAGGTCTGGTACCTGCGGGCCGGGGTTGTCGGCTTCATGGTCTTGATCGCCATCGGTCGTTGTCCTTGTCCTAGACTTTGTCGAATATCTCGATTGAGCTGCCGGGCGCCACGGTGACGATGGCCTTCTTCCAGTCGCTCTTCTTTCCCAGGAGGCGCCCATAGCGCTTCTTCTTCCCCAGGACGTTCAGGGTCCGCACGTCGAGCACCTTCACCTTGAAGAGTTTCTCCACGGCCTTCTCGATTTCGATCTTGTTGGCCCGCGGGTCGACCTCGAAGAGGTATTGGTTGCCCTCGCGCATGAGGGTCGTCTTTTCGGTCACGAGCGGCCGTCGGATGATGTGATGAAGTTCCATTATGTCAGCGCCCCCTCTATCTTTTGGATCGAGGGCTCCAGAAGCACGAGGCTGTCGTACTTGAGAAGATCGTACACATTGATGCCCTCGCATCGCATCATTTTCACATCGGGGAGGTTCCGGGAGGACTTCTCGAGGAACTCGCTTGCGCGGTCGATCACGACGAGGGTCTTCTTGAGCCCGAAGCGGTCGAGGACCTCCTTGAACTTCTTCGTCTTCACCTCGGCCAAGGTAAAGTCCTTGATCACCAGGAGCTTCTCCTCCTTGACCTTCATGCTGAGCGCCGAGATCAGGGCGAGCCTGCGCACCTTCTTGGGTACCGTGTAGGAGTGGTCCCGGGGGGTGGGCCCGAAGACCGTGCCGCCGCCCCTCCAGAGGGGGGAACGGATCGTTCCCGCGCGGGCCCGTCCGGTTCCTTTCTGGCGCCAGGGCTTCTTGCCGCCGCCGCGGATTTCGCTGCGCTCCTTGGTGTCGTGGGTGCCCTGCCGCTTCGCCGCCATCTGCATCCGGACGACCTCGTAGATGACGTCCTGGTTGACCTCGGCACCGAAGACGGCGTCGCTCAGCGACACCTCGGCCACCTTGTTCTTCTCGATATCGTATACACTCACCACTGGCATGGCTTCACTCACTCCAGTTGTTTCTCAGCTCTTTTTGACGGCGTTCTTGATCACGACGATCCCGTTCTTGCTTCCCGGGACGGCCCCCTTCACAAGGATGACGTTCATCTCGGGGCGCACCCCGATGATGAGGAGGTTCTGCACGGTCTTGCGCGCATCGCCCATGTGGCCGGGAAGCCGCTGTCCCTTGAACACGCGGGAGGGGGCGGCGCTTGCCCCGATGGATCCGGGCGCCCGGTGGAACATGGAACCGTGGCTCGCCTTGCCGCCGCGGAAGCCGTGCCGCTTCACGCCGCCGGCAAACCCCCGGCCTTTGCTCGTCCCGGTGACATCGACGATGTCTCCCACCTCGAAGATGGACGCCGTCAGTTCCTGCCCCGGCTCGAGCTCGACCATCGCCCGGGTCTTGAACTCGCGCAGCACCCGGAAGAACCCCCGGTCGGCCTTTGCGAAGTGGCCCTGCAGGGGTTTCGTCACGTTCTTCTGCCGCTTGCGGTCGAAGCCGAGTTGGATGGCGTTGTAGCCGTCCGCCTCTTCGGTCTTTTTCTGTATCACGGTGCAGGGCCCCGCCTCGATCACCGTGACGGGAACCGAGGCCCCGTCGGCGGCGAAGATCTGGGTCATCCCCAACTTTCTGCCTATCAATCCCTTTTCCATAGCATCCACTTCCGCGCTCGCTGTGCGTGAGAAGACGAAAAAGGAGATGGTCCGGGGAAAGGCCCGTCCATCTCCGTGTCGTCACGCGTTACAACTTGATTTCCACGTCAACACCGGCGGACAGGTCCAATTTCATCAGGGCGTCCACCGTGGCCTGCGTGGGATCAATGATGTCGATGAGCCGCTTGTGAGTCCGGATCTCGAACTGCTCCCGGGACTTCTTGTCCACATGGGGCGAGCGGTTCACGCAGAACTTATTGATCATCGTGGGAAGCGGGATGGGACCCGCAACGCGGGCGCCCGTACGTTTCGCCGTATCCACGATGTCCTCGGCGGACCGGTCCAGCAGCTTGTAGTCGTACGCCTTCAGACGGATTCGAATCTTCTGATCAGCCATGATCCGTTATCTAACCTCGCTTACTCGATAATCTCGCTGATGACGCCGGCGCCCACGGTCTTGCCGCCCTCGCGGATGGCAAACCGGAGCTGCAGCTCCATGGCGATGGGGGTGATGAGCACCACTTCCATCTCCACATTGTCGCCGGGCATGATCATCTCGACGCCCGCCGGAAGGGAGGTAACACCCGTCACGTCGGTGGTGCGGAAGTNNCTTCCTTCGTCAGGACGTAGACCTGAGCCTTGAACTTCGTGTGCGGCGTGATCGAGCCGGGCTTGGCCACGACCTGTCCGCGCTCCACTTCCTCGCGCTTCGTGCCGCGCAGCAGCACGCCGATGTCGTCGCCGGCGCGCCCCTCGTCGAGGGTCTTGCGGAACATCTCGACGCCCGTGCAAACCGTCTTGAAGGTCGGCCGGATGC